>NZ_JBSRZM010000006.1:0-172678 GCF_054057635.1 Arthrobacter sp. UYNi723 | reverse complement strand
GCCAAACAAGGCCCCAAGAGCCAACCAACCATCCGGGCACAATCAAATGATTCTTCGATAAACGCTACGCGGGCATCTTGACATGATTCCTCGGGGGACGCTGCCGCAGCCCGGTGACGCAGCCGCCCAGGCCTTGTAGTGTCGTGGGCAATGGGCAAGGACTCCCCCTGCCGCCCACCAGCAGCGAACCGGCAACCTAGGAGCGAACATGACTGTTGACGAGAACGAAGCCCAGGTCCTGGACCAGTGGACCCAGCGACTGGCCCAGGCACTGCAGATCCTGGACCTGGAGGTGGATCAGGAACTCCTCCTTGATCTGGCCAGGAAGTCTGCCGGCTCGGTGATCCATGCGGCTGCACCGGTCACGACGTTCCTGGTGGGTTACGCCGCAGGGCTCGCCGCTGGCAACGGCAGCGCCGGATCCAAGGAAAAGTCGACGGCGGCAGTCACCCAGGCGGCCGACGTCGCCTTCCGGCTGTGCGAGGACGGGCACGACGGCGGCCCGGCGGCTGGGGGCTGGGCGGACACGGGCCAGTAGGGAGCCCCGGCCACCGGGTCTCGCTCCCCACCGTTAACCGGCTACCGGCTCCAGCCTGACGATCACTTCCTTCGACGCCGGCGTCTGGCTGCCCTCGGCCACGCTTTCCAGCGGCACCAGCACGTTGGCCTCAGGGTAGTAGGCTGCCGCGCAGCCGGCCGCCGTGGGGTAGGAGACCACCCGGAAGTTCCGCAGCACCCGCTCCACGTTGTCCTGGTACACGCCGTGGATATCCACGTGCTGCCCGTCGGCCAGGCCCAGTTCGGCGAGGTCCCCGGGGCTGACAAACACCACTTCGCGGCCCTTCTTGATGCCCCGGTAGCGGTCATTGTTGCCGTAGATCGTGGTGTTGAACTGGTCGTGCGAGCGCATGCTCTGCAGGATCAGCGTTCCGGCCGGCCGCTCCATATGTTCGAGCTCGTTTACGGTGAGCATGGCCTTGCCCGTCGGGGTGGTGAACGTCCGCGAATCCCGTGGCCCGTTCGGGAGCACAAAACCGCCGTCCTGCCGGATCTTCCGGTTGTAGTCCTCGCAGCCGCTGACCACGTGCGAGACGTGGTCCCGGATGAGGTCGTAGTTCTTCTCGAACCCGGCCCAGTCCGCCTGCACGGAGTCACCCACCACTTTTTGGGCCAGCCTGCTGACGATTGCCACTTCGGACAGCAGGCCCGGCGCCACCGGCTCCACCGTCCCGTGTGAGGCATGCACGGCGCAGACCGTGTCCTCCACGGACACAAACTGCGGACCCGATTCCTGCATGTCAATCTCCGTACGGCCCATCGTGGGCAGGATCAGCGCCTCGGCGCCGGTGACCGTGTGCGAGCGGTTGAGTTTGGTGGAAATCTGGACCGAGAGCTCGGTGTTCTCCATCGCCGCGAACGCCGCGTGGGTGTCTGAAATGGCTCCCACGAAGTTACCGCCCATGGCCACGAAAACCTTGATGCCGCCGTCCCGCATTTGCCTGATGGTCTCGACGGCGTCGACGCCGTGTTCGCGCGGCGGTTCGAAGCTGAATTCCTTGCCGAGGGCGTCTAAGAATGCCGCCGGCATCTGCTCCCAGATGCCCATGGTGCGGTCGCCCTGGACATTGCTGTGACCGCGGATGGGAGAGGCTCCGGCGCCGGGCTTGCCGATGTTGCCCCGGAGCAGCAGGAGGTTGATGATCTCCTTGATAGTGGCCACGCCCTTCTTGTGCTGGGTGATGCCCATGGCCCAGGTGATGATCACCTTCTCCGCCCTGAGATAACGGTCCGCGAGCTCGTCGATATCCTCGGTTCGCAGGCCGGTGGCCGCCAGCACGGCAGCCTCGTCCAGCTGGGAAAGGTGCTCGCGGAGCTCCTCCAGACCTTCGCAGTGTTCGGCGAGGAACGCGTGGTCCAGCACCGTGCCCGGATTCGCAGCTTCGGCGTCCAGGACCCGCTTGGAGACGGCCTGGAGCAGGGCCATGTCCCCGCCGATGCGGACCTGCAGGAACTGGTCGGCGATCTCCGTGCCGCGGCCAATGATCCCCTTGACCTTCTGCGGGTTCTTGTAGCGCATCAGGCCCGCTTCCGGCAGCGGATTCACGGCCACAATGCTGGCTCCCGCCTCCTTGGCTTCCTCCAGGGCGGTCAGCATCCGCGGGTGGTTGGTGCCCGGGTTCTGGCCCATCACGATGATCAGGTCCGCCTTGGCGAAGTCATCGTAGGAGATGGTGGCCTTGCCGATGCCGATGGTCTGGCCCATGGCCCAGCCAGACGACTCGTGGCACATGTTGGAGCAGTCCGGCAGGTTGTTGGTCCCGTAGGCCCGGACAAACAGCTGGTAGAGGAACGCGGCCTCGTTGGAGGTCCGGCCGCTGGTGTAAAAGGCGGTCTGGTCCGGGCTCGGCAGCCCCTTGAGCTTGTCGGCGACGATGGTGAACGCCTGCTCCCAGCTGACCGGCCGGTAGTGGTCCTCCCCCGCTGGCTTGTGGACTGGCTCGGTGAGGCGCCCCTGCATCCCCAGCCAGTACTCGGACCGCTGCCGCAGGTCACTGACCGGGTTCTCGGCCCAGAATTCGGAGCCGATCACCACCGGAGTGGCCTCCCAGGTGACAGCCTTGGCGCCGTTTTCGCAGAACTCGAACGTCTTGCGGTGCCCCGGGTCCGGCCACGCGCAGCTCATGCAGTCGAAACCGTCCTTCTGGTTCAGGGCAAGCAGGGTTTTCCCGGTCCTGACCAGGCCCATGTGCTGCACGGCCGGCTCCAACGAGTGGTAGACGCCCGGGACGCCGGCGGCCCACGTCTTGGGGTGGCCGCTGACCTCGATGTCAGCCTCGTTGACCTCTTCCACGTGCGGGTTCTTGCGTGCCACGTTGCACTCTCCTTGGTTCAAGCTCACACCGGCAGCGCACCGGTTTCAGCTCGGTGTGACGGTCCCAGTCCACCCTTATTGAGGGGGTCATCCAAGTCAAGCAGGACTAACGGCAAACGCCTAGGTAGGGTGGAATGATGGACGTCCCTCCCTTTGTCTGGACCCTGACCATCGCGGGAATTGTGGGCCTGCTGGCTTTCGATTTCTTCTTCCATGTCCGTAAGGCCCACACCCCCACGCTCAAGGAATCGGCCATCTGGTCCTCCATCTATGTGGGGATCGCCCTCCTCTTTGGCCTGGGGGTGCTGTTGTTCGGCGGCACCACCATGGGCACTGAGTACTTCGCCGGGTACATCACGGAGAAGGCCCTGTCCGTGGACAACCTCTTTGTGTTCCTGATCATCATGGCCAGCTTCAAGGTCCCCCGTGCGGACCAGCAGAAGGTGCTGCTCTTCGGCATCGTGTTTTCGCTGATCGCCCGGACGGCGTTCATTTTCCTTGGCGCCGCTTTGATCAACAGCTTCGCGTGGGTGTTCTACATCTTCGGCCTGATCCTGCTGATCACCGCGGGGAACCTGCTCAAGCCGGACGGCCACGACGAAGACGCCGAAGGCCTGGTGGTCAGGCTCGCCAAAAAGTACCTCCCGGCGTCGGCCCATTACGATGGCGACAAGCTCTTCACCCAGGAGAACGGCAAGCGCGTCCTCACCCCGATGCTCCTGGTGATGGTTGCCATCGGCGGCACCGACATCCTGTTTGCACTGGACTCCATCCCCGCCATCTTCGGCCTCACGCAGAACGTCTTCATCGTCTTCACGGCCACCGCGTTCTCGCTCATGGGCCTGCGCCAGCTCTTCTTCCTGATCGACGGACTGCTGGACCGGCTGATCTTCCTTGCCTACGGTCTCGCCGCCATCCTCGGCTTCATCGGCGTCAAGCTCATCCTGCATGCCCTGTCCGAGAACAACCTGCCGTTCATCAACGACGGCGGGCACGTCAACGTCATCGAAGTCAGCACCGGTGTGTCCCTGACCGTGATCCTGGGCGTCCTGGCGGTCACCGTCCTGGCCTCGATCTTCAGCCCCAAGGGCAAGGCCAAGAACGCGGTGTCCGGCGCCAAACGGCACGCCACCGAATACCTGGACCTCAACTACGAAACGGACATGGCGGAGCGGGACAAGCTTTTCGCCCGGATGGTCCGGGAGGAAGACCAGATCCGCAGCCTGCCGGAGAAGTACAAACGGCTTATCCGCAACGAAACCGAATTCATGGACCTCCTCCACAAAGCCCACACCGAGCACGACGACGCGCAGGTGCGGGCAGCACAGGAGTAGCCGGGGGCCTTATTGTCAGCCCCTCTTGCTAGATTCAAACCAGCGCCAGGGGAACTGCCCTCCGGCCAGGCACGTCAATGGGGAGGCCCCGTGTTTCTGCTCGATCCAGCCAGCGCTGATCCCGGTACTGTTGATCCGCGCCTCGCTGATCCCGGTTCCAGAGCGCCGCAGGACCTGGTGTTTTCCGCCAGCGATCTGGTGGCCGCCAGCGAATGTGAGTACCGCACGCTCCGCATCCTGGACGAGAAACTGGGCCGGTCCCCCAAGGCGCAGTTTCCCGACGACGAAATGCAGCGCCGTGCCGGGGCGCTCGGTGACAAGCACGAGGCCAAGGTCCTGGCCGGCCTGATCGCGCAGTACGGCGCCTGGGACGCCAGCCGCGGGGCCGGGGTGTACTCGATCGAGCGCGGGGAGAACACGCGCGGCGAGCTGCTGGCCAAGCACGCTGAAACGGAACTCGCGCTCCGCGCCGGGGCCGATGTCGTCTTTCAGGCAACTTTCTTCGACGGCGAATTCCTGGGCTACGCCGACTTCATCGTCAACGAGGCTGCCGGCACCGGCAATCCTGGACGCTACGAGGTGTGGGACACCAAGCTGGCACGGCACGCCAAGGTGGGCGCACTCCTCCAGCTCGCCGCCTACGGCGATCAGCTCATCGGCATGGGCCTGGACCCATCGCCCCGGGTCACGCTGGTACTGGGCGCCGTGGTGGACGGCGACTACGTCCGCAGCCACCACCCCCTGCCGGACCTGCTGCCGGTCTTCCGCGAGCGCCGCGACCGCTTCCGCACCCTGACGGCCGCCCACCGGGAGGCCGGTTCGGCGGTGCAGTGGCAACAGCCCGGCGTCGCGTTCTGCGGGCGGTGCAACTACTGCGCCGAGCAGGTCCAGTCCCACCGGGACCTCCTGATGGTGGGCGGCATGACCACCCACCGGCGGAAGAAACTCATCGCCGATCACATCACCACCATCGACGCGCTGGCGGATCTCCCGCTCAGCAAGGCCAGCGGCTCCCTGGCCCGGCTCCGCGACCAGGCCAGGATGCAGCTGGGCCGGGACGTTCCGGACGGTTCGCGCACCTTCGCCAAGGACGGCGAGGAGCACACCGTCACGTTCAAGGTGCTGCCGGAGAACGCCCTGGCAGAGATTCCCCGGCCCAGCCCCGGCGACATCTTCTTCGACTTCGAGGGCGATCCCCTCTGGCAGGACCCCGCCACCGGCAAATGGGGGCTGGAGTACCTGTTCGGCGTCATCGAGGCGCCCGTGTTTGACGCTAACGCTGCTGGCGCCCACGCCGCCGACAGGCCCGTGTTCCGGCCCTTCTGGGCGCATTCACGAAACGAGGAGCGGCAGGCCTTCCTGGACTTCCTCGCCTACGTGGAAGAGCGCCGGGCCAGGCACCCGGACATGCACGTCTACCACTACGCCGCCTACGAGAAATCAGCGCTCCGGAACCTGTCCGTCACGCACCTCGCCGGCGAGGACATCGTGGACAGCTGGCTCCGCGACGGCCTGCTTGTGGACCTCTACGCCACCGCCCGGCATTCGCTGCGGATCTCCGAGCCGTCCTACTCCATCAAGAAGCTCGAGCCCCTGTACATGGGCAGCAACCTCCGCTCCGGGGACGTCAAGGACGCCGGAGCGTCCGTGGTGGCGTATGCCGGTTACTGCGCCGCCCGGGACGACGGCGACGCCGCCGCGGCCGCCCACATCCTGGCCTCCATCTCCGACTACAACGAGTACGACTGCCTCTCCACCCTCCGCCTCCGCGACTGGCTGCAGGGTCTGCGAGGGACGTCTGCCTCAAGCGCGGCGTCAACCGGAACGGCCGACGACGGCGGGCGGCCGGCGCCGTCGTTGTCCGCAGTTGTTGCCCCGCCACCCCTTCCGGAACCCGAACCAACACCGGAGGAGCGCCGCCTGCAGGATTACCTGGCCGGCCTCCCGGACAACCGGCCGTGGACCAACGACGAACGGGCCATCGCCATGGTGGCGGCTGCCACGGGATACCACCGCCGCGAGCGCAAGCAGTTCTGGTGGGAGCACTTCGACCGCACCGAGTCCGAGATCGACCACTGGTCCGAGCACCGCAACGTGTTTGTGGTGGATACCGCGGAAATTCTGACGGACTGGGTCCTGGCCAAGCCCACGGCGAGGATGCGCACCCGCACGCTGAGGCTGACCGGAGTCATGAGCGAAGGGTCGGAGTTCAAACCCGGGAGCACCTGGTGCCGGCTCTACGATTCGCCGGTCCCTGATGGCCTGGATGATCCGCTGGGAACCACCACGGGCCGCGGCTTCACCTTTGGCACCCTGGTGACTGCTGTGGAGGACCACCCGCGGGTTGCCGGCCAGACCATGATCACCATCGAGGAACGGGAAACCGGCAAGGTGCCCGCATACCCGCACATTCCGGTGGCGCTCACCGAGGACCAGCCGATCCGCACCGCCAGCATCGAAGCCGCCCTGGCCGAGCTGGCGCAGAGTGTCGGGGCCTCGGTCCCCGTCCTTCCGGAACACCCCGGCGTCGACATCCTGCGCAAGGTGCCGCCGCGCTTCCAGTCGATGCCGGGTCCCGCCGTCGTCGGCAAGGACGTCGCCGGTGCGGCGGACTACGTCACGGCGATCACCGCCACGCTGCTGGATCTCGATCATTCGTACCTTGCCGTGCAGGGCCCTCCCGGGACGGGCAAGACCTACGTCGGCTCGCATGTCATTGCGCGGCTGGTGGAGCAGGGCTGGAAGATCGGGGTGGTGGGGCAGTCCCACGCGGTGGTGGAGAACATGCTGTGCACGGCGATCGAAACCGCAGGTGTGGATCCGGCGCGGGTGGCGAAGAAGCTGGCGGCCCCGCATCCGGTGCTGTGGCACCGCACGTCCGACGACGACGTCGCCGCGCTGCTCGTCTCCCCCGGCGGCTGCCTGGTGGGCGGCACCGCCTGGACCATGACGGGCAGGTCCGTCCCCGCCGGTTCCTTGGACCTGTTGGTCATCGACGAGGCCGGCCAGTTCTCGCTGGCCAACACCCTGGCCGTGGCCCGCGCCGCCAAGCGGCTCCTGCTCCTCGGTGACCCGCAGCAGCTGCCGCAGGTCACGCAGGGCTCGCACCCGGAGCCCGTGGACGAGTCGGCCCTGGGCTGGCTCGCTGCCGGGCACGCCACCCTCCCCGGCGACCTGGGCTATTTCCTGGCGGACAGTTGGCGCATGCACCCGGACCTGTGCCGGGCCGTGTCCGTCCTCAGCTACGACGGAAAACTCGAAGCTGCGCCTGCGGCATCCCTCCGCAGCCTCGCGGAACTGCCGGCCGGGGTGGAAACAGTCTTTGTGGACCACAGCGGGAACACCAAGTCCTCCGCCGAGGAAGCTGCCGAGGTGGTCCGGCAGGCCCAGCGGCACATCGGGCTGAAATGGCTTCCCGGCGACGACAAGCCGGCCAGGCCGCTGAACCCGGAAGACATCCTGGTGGTGGCCGCCTACAACGCCCAGGTCCAGCTGATCCGGCAGGCCCTGCACGACGCCGGGCTGCCGGGTGTCCGGGTGGGCACGGTGGACAAGTTCCAGGGCCAGGAGGCGCCGGTTGTCCTGGTGTCCATGGCCTGCTCTGCTGTTGCCGAGGCTCCGCGCGGGGCCGAATTCCTGCTGAACCGGAACCGGATCAACGTGGCTGTGTCACGGGGCCAGTGGCGAGCCGTGATCATCCGCTCCCCCGAGCTCACGAATTACATGCCGGCCAAACCGGCGGTGCTCGAGGAACTTGGCGCCTTCATCGGCCTCAGCGCGGGTATTCACGGTGCGCTTACTCACAGCCGCGCAACACCCTGAGAAACCGCGTTCTCAGCGTCAAAGCAGGGTAAATTCGTGGGGTGACCTCCCAGAGCAACAGGTTGCCTGTCGGCGCCCTGATAGTCCTTGCCGCCATCGGCTTCACCGCCATCACCACCGAACTCCTGCCCTCCGGCCTGCTGCCCCAGATCAGCGCCGACTTCCGGGTCTCCGAGGCGACCGCCGGGTACCTGACGGCCGGTTACGCGGCCATCATCGTGGTCACCGTTATCCCCTTGTCCCTGCTGCTGTCGCGGGTCCCGCGGCACTACCTGCTCATCGCGCTGATCCTGTTCTTCGCGGCCAGCAACGCCTTGGTGGCCATCGTCTCCGATTTCGGCGCGGCCATGGGTTCACGCGTGGTGGGCGGCATCGCGCACGGCCTGCTGTGGTCCGCCATGGCCCCGTTTGTGGCGCGGATCGTCCCCGCCCACAAAGTGGGCAAGGCGCTGGCCATCGTGTTCAGCGGCAACAGCCTGGGACTGGCCATCGGCGCCCCGGTGGGCACCGCCCTGGGCAACATCGTCGGCTGGCGCGCGGCGTTCCTGGTCCTGGCCGCCTCCGGGGTGGTGCTGGCGCTCCTTGCCGTGTGGCTGCTTCCCCCGGTGCGGCGCATCCCCGATGCTCCGCACCCATCCATCCGCAAGGCGATCGGCCAGCCGGGAGTGAAGACTGTCGCCGTCGCCTGGCCGCTGATGCTTATGGCCCATTTCGCCTTGTTCACCTACATTGCGCCGTTCTTGCACGAGGTCCGGCTGCCCGACTTCAGCATCCCACTGTCCATCAGTGTTCTCGGTGTTGCCGGGCTGGTGGGCATCTGGATCGCCGGCATCACCGTGGATTCCCGGCCGCGTCGCTGGCTCCTGATCACCGTCGCCGGCGTTGTAGTGTCCGTGGCCTTGCTCCCGCTGGTGGGAAACGTCCTGCCGGCCTTGGCGCTGCCGGTCACGCTGGTCCTGATGTTGGTCTGGGGCACAGGCATCGGCGCGATGGGGATTTACAACCAGTCGGCCATCCTCCGGGCCGGCGGCGAGTATAGGGACGCCGCCAACGGCCTGACGGTACTGACCATCCAGATCGGGATCATGATCGGCGCGATGTTCGGCGCCGCCGCCCTCACCATCGCGGGGCCGCTCCTGATCCCGATCGCCGCCGCAATCCCCGCCGTCGTCGCGTTTGTGCTGATCCTGGCGGGATGGCGGCACGCCTATCCGCCGGGGCCGAAGGAACGCCAAGCCACTTTGGCCGAAGCAACGTCGCCGTAGCCTCCAGACGGCGCCGAAAAAACGTCCCCAACGTCCACATAGCCCCCCTCCCCCGCGGGGCTGGCGTGAAGCCGGTCAGGGGCCCCGCTCAGCGGGCCCGGAAGTCCCGGAACGATCCGTCGGCCGCGGAGATTGACTCCTCCACGCGTTCCACCCGGCCGGGCGCGTTCTCTGATCTCAGCCAGTCCAGGAGCTTTTGGACTTGCTGCTCCGGCCCTTCGGCCACGATAGACACCGAGCCGTCGTCGAGGTTCCTCACCACGCCCTTGAGCGCCAGTTCGTCGGCCTTGCCCATCGTCCAGAAACGGAATCCGACCCCCTGCACCACGCCAAAGACGCGGGCAGAGAGCCGGATATCGCCGCTCCCCCGGTCAGGGTTATCCCGGCTGGAGTCATCGCGGCGCCAGGAAAAACTCATGGCAGTCAGGACTGCTTAACCAGCGCAGCTTCGACGTTGATCTTCACCTTGTCGCTCACCAGCAGGCCGCCGGCTTCCAGGGCGGCATTCCAGGTCAGGCCGAACTCCTTGCGGCTGATGTCGCACTCGGCGGAGAATCCTGCGCGGGTGGCACCAAAGGGGTCCACGGCTACGCCGGTGAACTCGACCTCCAGCTCCACCGGCTTGGTGATTCCGCGAATGGTGAGATCGCCCGTGAGCGTGTAGTCCTCGCCGTCGCCCTCCACCGAGGTGGCCCGGAACGTCATCTCGGGGTACTCCTCCACATCGAAGAAATCCGCCCCCTTCACGTGCCCGTCGCGGTTGGCGTCGCCGGAATCGAAGCTGGCCGTCTTGACTGTTGCGTGAAGCGAAGCCTCAGCGAGGGATGCGCCAACGCGGGCTTCGGCCGAGGCGTCCGTGAAACGTCCGCGGACCTTGCTGATGCCCGCGTGCCGGACAGTGAAGCCAATCTCGCTGTGCGACATGTCCAGGGTCCAGACGCCCGATGTCAGGCCTGAAGGTAGGGTCACTTTGCATCTCCTTTGTGGGAAACAGTGCTGTGGAAACCGGCCAGGACGACCGGTTTCCACACTGCTTCACTCCGGAGTTTTTGTCCAGATACTGCGCCCAAATCCGCCCCCAGATGCCGTTATCTGGACGAAAACTCAGCGGGCTGGGCGGGCCTGGTCAGTTGATGGTGATGTCCCGCGTGCGGTGGTCGTAGCGGATGGTGACCGAGCCGCCGTCGTGGTGCAGTTCGTGGTTGGGGCCATCGAACGTGCCGAACGCGCCGTAGTTCTCGTCCCACGAACGGTTCAGTGCGATCTTGAAGGTGTATGAGCCGGCGGGCAGGTCGGCGCTGATCTTCCAAAGCTGGTCCAGGGCATCAAGCGTCAGCTGGGCCTCGTCATACTGCGGGGCCCAGTTCTCCGGAGCGCCCAGGATGGTGTTGAAGTCGCCGGCAACGGCGACAGCCTCGGGCTGCGGGAAAGTCTCCACTGCAGGCGCTTCTGCCTTTGCCTTGGGCGCTGCTTTGGGCGCAGTTTTTGGCGCTGCCTTGCGCGAGCGGACGGCCTTGACCACGGGCTCCACGGCGTCCTCGATGGCGTCCTCGATGGCCTTGGCAGCCTTCCCGACGGCTTCGGCGGCCTTCTTAGCGGGAGTCCGCTTTGCCGGGGCCTTCTTGGCGGGAGCCGCCTTGACTGCCGCTGCCACTGCCGGTGCCGGTGCGGGTGCGGGTGCGGGTGCGGGTGCCGGCGCCGGCGGAATGGCGACGTAGGCAGGAACCGGAGTGCCGGCGTCGAGCGCTACGGCGAAGGAATCCGCATCGGGGAACGCGACCGTGGCGCGCATGCCGTCATCGGTGATGGTCCAGCCGGAACGGCCCTTGACCAGCCAGCCGGCCTTCACCAGCTTGGCCGTAGCGGACGTGAGCGTCTTGTGTCCACGCGGAATGCCACCGCTGAGCAGCGTGGCCTCGTGATCACTGAACGGCACGCGCGCGGTGGCTTCCGCCAGAACCTCGCCGGTATTGAGTGAACCGCCGGACCAGACGCCTTCCGTCAGGACGTGCAGCACGGTCTTGAGTCGGAGGTCGGTGTTATCTGCGATGGACTTTGCCATGATTCCCCTTGCATAATGCGATCTGTCACTAGGCATCCTGCCAAGACCCTGCTAAATCGCGCGACTTGAATTGGTTAACTCTGCGTGTCATGACCGACTATGACGCGCATTACAGCAGAAGTGAGGCAGGAGTCTCGGCTAGGGGGCTGTTTACTCAACCCTGAAGCGGAAATCCCGGGTATCGCCGGACTCTTCCCGGACGCGCCCGGGCACCAGTGTAGCGAGCAGGAACGTGCGGAGCTACCCGCGGTTCAGCTCGTCCAGGAGCTCGGCTTTGCGCTCCTCGGAGGCGAACGACGAATGGATGGAATTGGCCGCGAGCCGTGCCCTGTCGAAGTCTGAAAGATCAAAAACGGCCTTCAGCTGGGAAAAGTTGTCGTCCACGTACCCACCGAAGTAGGCCGGATCGTCCGAGTTCACGGAGACGTTGAGCCCGGCGGCGAGCATGGCCGGCAACGGATGGTCCGCCAGGGTGTCCACGGCACGCAGCCGGACGTTCGAGAACGGGCAGACCGTCAGCGGAATCCGGTCCGCAACCAGCCGCTCCACCAGGTCCGGGTCCTCCATGCAGCGGATGCCGTGGTCGATCCGTTCCGCTCCCAGGATGTCCAGCGCTTCGATAATGTACGACGGCGGCCCCTCCTCGCCTGCGTGCGCGGTCAGCCGCAGGCCCGCTTCGCGGCCTTTGGCGAACAGCCGCTCAAACTTGGCCGGCGGGTTGCCCACCTCGGCCGAATCCAGGCCGATGGCCGCGATGGGGGCGTTCAGGGCCAGCAGCCCGTCCAGGACCTCCAGCGCCGATTCCTCGGACTGGTCCCGCAGGAATGCGGCAATCAGCAGGGTGGACATGCCGAAGTCCTCCTGGGAGGTGGCCAGCGCCGACGCCACCCCGTTGACGCAGGTCTCCAGGCTGACGCCGCGGGACAGGTGGGCCTGCGGGTCCATCATGATCTCCGCGTGCCGGACGCCCGCTGCCGCGGCGCGGGCCAGGTAGGCGCGGGTCATGTCGGCGAAGTCCTGTTCGGTCTGCAGCACCGCCATGTTGGCGTAGTAAAGGTCCAGGAAGGACTGCAGGTCCGTGAACTCGTACAGTCCCCGGAGCTCCGCGATCCCGGAATACGGAAGCGTGATGCCGTTGCGTTCGGCCAGTTCGAGGATCAGCTCCGGCTGCAGCGTGCCCTCAATGTGCAGGTGCAGTTCCGCAACAGGCAGGAGCGGCGCAGCTTCCTGCAGGTCTGTTGCTGTTTCTGTTTCTGCCGCGGCAGCTTCAGTGGCGGCAGCTTCAGTTTCGGGCACCGCGGTTCCGTCCGCAAAGATATTCATCCGGTCAGGATATGCCTGCAAGCCGGTCCGCGCCCTTTCAGCAGACCACCTCCATCAGGACATCACCAGCTGACCACCAGAAATCATCTCGGTTTGATAACGGCCTCCTGATGTCCTAGCGTGAAATGCAAGCCCGTTCTTCGGGCGACATGAATGCCCGGTGCTGCCTCCACCAGAACTGCCCGGCCGGCAGACACCGAAAATTGACCTCTATATCGTCAGGGGCGGGCAGTGGCGCAATAACCTCCCGGGACGGACCGAGCGCTGGTGGCCTTCAGGAGCATCACACCATGAACAACAACACCATTCGTACTGCCGCACGCCGTGGAGTAGCCGTCGCCGCCATTTCCGCAGCCGGCCTTGCACTCTCCGTCACCGCAGCAAACGCGGCCACCGACGGCGCAACTTGGGATTCACTGGCGCAGTGTGAAAGCGGCGGAAACTGGGCCACAAATACCGGCAACGGCTACTCGGGCGGCCTGCAGTTCAGCGCCAGCACGTGGGCTGCCTACGGCGGCACCGGTTCCGCAGCCGACGCCAGCCGCGAGCAGCAGATCGCCGTGGCCGAACAGGTCCAGGCGTCGCAGGGCTGGGGAGCGTGGCCGTCCTGCGCCGCGCAGCTTGGCCTGAGCGGCGGAGGGGGTACGACGGCGGTGACTCCCCAGAGCGCGCCAGTCCAGAGTGCGCCGGTCCAGGTGCCTGTGGAGAGCGTGCCAGTCCAGGCGCCTGTGGAGCAGGCACCAGCCGTGCCGGCCGCGACGGATGCCGTGACGGCTCCGCAGCACGCCGCGCCCGTGGAACTGAGTGGCGAGACCTACACGCTTGAGCCCGGCGACACCCTGAGCACCGTCGCCGACAAGCTTGGCGTTGACGGCGGCTGGCAGAGCCTGGCGGACGCCAACTTGGACACCATTGCCAACCCGGACCTCGTGTTCTCCGGGCAGGTCCTCCAGCTTCCCGCCTAAGCTTCAACACTTTCCGCGGGAACCGCCCCTTTCCCCAAGAACGGACGGCCCGCGGAAACAACAAAACCCGGCAGCAACAACCCCGGGAAACAACGACGCCGGAGCTCCCCTCGCTGGGGAGCTCCGGCGTCGTCCGTTGTTGTGTACTGAATGGCTGGCAGGGACCTGATCTTCCTGCCGGCCGCGATCCTGCTGGCTTAGGCTGCTGCCTTGGCCGCGGCCGGAATCTCGCGGATGATGCGAACCTTCCACGCGGCGTCGTCGCTGGTGTCCAGCAGGGCCACTGTGCCGTGGGCAAGGTTCAGCGCCACACGCTTGGCGGCCAGGAGTTCAAGGTAGAGGTGCTCGTTCATGCGGCTGGGGGTGTCGATCATGTACTTCACGGCGTCGCGGACCTTGCGGTAGTTGGCGCTCTTCTCGCGGTGCAGGTGCAGTTCCAGCATCTGGCGCTGGCGCACTTTGGGCTCGTGCTTGTTGAGCCAGGAGACGGCGAGGTGCACACCGATCACCAACGCGAGGGAGACAGCGTAGATCCACCAGCCGCTGGACATCAGGAACAGGGGCAGGTTGCCGATGGCCACGAGCGCGATCACGATCCGCAGCGCGACGATCCGGCGCAGTGTCAGGGCCACGGAGGCCATGGCCGCACGAAAGCCGTGCTGCTCGTGGCGTGCCGCGGCCGGGTCAAGGGTGAATTCATCAAGGACCAGGATGCCCTTGGCCTCCGGATCAAGCATCTGCCCAAACTTGGGCACAAACAGCTGCGTTGAACCGGCGGTCACAACAGGAGAAATTGTCATTGGGGGGCTTCCGGGACGGTGGGGCGTTTCGGTGATCTTAGTGGTTAGCGGCACCCGCTGTATGTATCGGTCCACTATATGAACTATTCCGCTGCTCCTTCGCGCTCAGGGGGCGCTGCCGCCGGATCCCGTTCATGTGGCGCCGGGCACTGCAATTGGCACATCCGCCGCATGCCGTCAGACTGAAGGGATGCAAACCTTCCTTCCGTATCCCGATTTCCGGCAGAGCGCCGCAGCACTGGACACCGCCAGGCTTGGCAAGCAGCGTGTCGAGGCGCTGCAGACCCTCCGGGCTCTGGTGATTCCCGAGTACGGCTGGCTGGACCATCCCGCCGTCCGCATGTGGATGGGCCACGTTCCGGCGCTCACCATGTACGGTCTGGCGATGGTGGACGAATGGACCACCCGCGGCCATGAAGACAACACGCGCGCCAACATCACCGAGTTCGCGCCCCAGGCAGCACACCCGGACTACGCGGCCAAGATCCCGCTGCCGGAGTGGCTCGGAAATCCCGATTTCCACCTGAGCCACCGCGCGAAGCTGCTCCGTAAGGAACCGAAGTTCTACAAGACGGTGTTCCCGGACGCCGACCTGGACCTGGACTTCATTTGGCCTGAGCCCAAGCACGAGTTCTATCCGGCAGAACCCGAGGGCGACATCTTCTGGATCCTCCGCGACCCGCACGCCGAAATCGATCCGCAGACGCTGGATACCGTGGCCCTGCCGCCGATCCGCCGCGGCGGTGCTGTTGCGCCCGGCGCTCCCGAGGACGGTTACTCCCCCGTTTACGTCGACGACGGCTCCCGCCGCCCGTCCAAGCAGCCGCGCAAGCTACCGCGCAAGCAGCTCGTGAAGAAGCCCACCCGGAAGCGCCAGGCGCAGGAGGAAGCATTCGCCACCCTCCCCGGCAAGACGACCGTCGCGGTTTCGTTTGAGGACGGCAACAAGTTCGCCGTCGGGCAGGTGCTGGGCCGTCCCATCACGCTCGACGACGGCCGGTTCGGCCGCACCTTCACCGTCACCGAGGTGATCGACCGGTCCGCGTTCGATTACCCCGCGCTCCTGCAGGACCCCCGGGTGTTCTTCCCGGTTCCCGCTCCCTGACGCACCACGCCCGGTCTCTCGCCCCTGAGGAGGCCTACCTGCTGCACGCCCGCGCAACTTTTCCCTTACAGTGATCCTTGAGTGCTGGCAGCGAGCACCAACAGCTTGGGGGCGAAAATGGGGGCAGGCGACGGCGCTGCTGAGCAGGCGCGGATCGCGGCGGAACGAGCGGCCAAACTGAGACGCCAGCTCGACTACGCAGAACGGGCGGAACGGGCGTGGGCCGCGGGTGCCGCTGGTGAAGCCCGGGTTGCGGCGATCCTGGAAACGTTGCAGCCCCAGGGCTGGATGGCCCTTCATGACGTGCATTGGCCAGGGCGGCCTAAAGCCAATTTGGACCATGTGTTAGTGGGCCCGGGCGGCGTCATCGTGATCGATGCGAAGAACTGGTCCGGCGACATCCATCTCCGGAACGGCGTCCTGCGGCAAAACGGTTACTCCCGTGAGCGAGAAGTCTCCGGGGTGGTAGAGCAGTGCTCAGCGGTGGCAGCCCTCCTGGAACCGCGGCACCGCCGCTACGTTCAAGCGTGGCTGTGCATGGTTGGACAACCCGATCTGCAGGGCACCACCGCCAGCGGTGCGCGGGTCCAGGGCATCGACACCGTATGCCGCGCCATAGGTGCTGTGCCGGCCGTGCTTGATGCGAACACAGTCGAAGCCATTCACCAATTCCTGACCAACCTGCTTGCCGGAGCGTCAAGTCCACCGCTTCTAACCACTGGAAGTGTTCCGACTGGGCCTTCGGATTTCATGCATGCTGCAGGCCCTGCCACATCCTTGGCACGGTGGCGCACTGCACGCGACCCCTCCGATGACCCACGCACCATACGCCCTCCAGTTAGCGCTCGACCAAAGCCTGCACGCAGGAAAAGGACGAGCTGCCTGGGGGTGCTCTTTCGGCTGGCACTGATCATTTTCGCCCTCGGTGTGCTCTCCAACGTGCTCTCACAACTTTCGCCCCAGCCGCAGAGAGTCCCGGTTCCCGCGCCAGCGGTAGTTTCCACCCTTCCAGCGCCCTGATCAAGCCGCGAATGCGAGTCACGACGGTGGGAATGGCAGACTTTCACCATGACGATTCTCTTGGCCGGCTGCGGCGATCTTGGCACTGAAGCAGGCTTGCGCTTCGCCGCGGCAGGGCATCGGGTGGTGGGCTGGCGCCGTTCACCCGAAAAACTGCCGGCTGCGATCGAAGGCGTGGCGGCGGACCTGGGCTCTGCGGATCTGCCCGCGGTTCCGGCGGACACCACCGCCGTCGTCGTGGCGGTTGCGGCTGACTCACCCACGGAAGCGGCCTACCGTGCCGCCTATGTGGACGGGCTGGCGCACGTCTTGGATGCCCTGGAGCGCGACGGTGTGACGCCGCGGCGGGTGCTTTTTGTGTCCTCTACCGCTGTCTACGGGGACGCTGGCGGTGGCTGGGTTGATGAGAGTACGACGCCGGCACCTGGCGGTTTCTCCGGACGGATCCTCCTTGAGGCGGAGGAACTCCTGGTTTCGCGGCTGCGCGGCACGGGTACTTCTCCCGTTACACTGCGGCTTGGCGGGATCTACGGTCCGGGCCGGACGCGGTTGATTGACCAGGTCCGCAGCGGGACTGCCGTGGTTCCCGACGAACCACGCTTCACTAACCGGATCCACCGGGACGACGCCGCTGCGGCGATCGTCCAGTTGGCCACGATGGAAGCTATGCCTGCGCCGGTATATGTCGGCGTGGACAACTCTCCCGCTGAACTTGGGGATGTACTGCGGTTCCTGGCCTTGGAAATGGGATATCCGGAACCTCCCATCGGACCGGCCGGCGAGGCCCGTGGTGGCAACAAACGCTGCAGCAATACGCTGCTCCGCGGGACCGGGCTCGAGTTCACCTACCCGACGTTCCGGGAAGGTTACCGGGCAGTTCTGGCGCGCACCGCAGTCCGCCACCCCTAAGCCAGCCGCCTATCTGCCCACCATGGCGAGCCAACACCTGAGGCCGGGCGCGAGCGTACACTTGCGGCCCCTGCGGCGCCGGCCGCTGTCTGGGTGTTTGGGCGTCCTTCGGGGTGACCCACATAGGCAGCTAAGTTCACGGTCCTGGTCGGTCCCTCGCGGGAAGACGATGATGCTGCGCGTTTTCGGCGCGATCGCATCCAGCGTGGCCGGGTGACCCGTCAAAAAAGCGCAGGCACCGGACCTGTCAGTGTGCGGCTGGCTCGCGGCCGGGCAGGACCACCAGCGCATCGCCTACCGGCCGCTCGGCGGCCCCCGCATTGGACGGCGTATTCACCACTGCGCCGTTGACCACCATGGTGGTGGATCCGCCGCCGTCCAGATTGATCGCTTCAGTCAGCCCCAGGGACTTTGCCACCTGTGCGGACTCCTGGAGGCTGAGTCCCAGGGAACCGGTCTGCCGCCCGTCCACCGTCACCAGGACCAACCGCCCGGCAGCGTCCGTTCCGGCAATCGTTCTCGGGTTGCGTTTGTGCGCCCAGCCGTAAAACATCCCCGGGTTCCTGTCGTGCACCATGCCGTCGCGCCGCGCTGTCACTCCGATCTTGCCGTCCTCAATCAACGCGGGCCCACCGTTGAGCACGTGCGAGCCCGGACCTGCCTCGAACTCTTTCCCGTCCGCGGCAACCAGCTCTGACGTCAGCCCCAGGTGCGCCCCGGGCTTTGCCAGTTCCAGGAGCCTTTCGACGTCGGTCCCGATCGCTTGGATGCTGGCACCCCCGGCAGGAACGGAGGCGCCGCGGCTGCGGTTTACCGCGGTCACTGTGCCGGTGGCGTCCAGCACGACCTCCAGTCCTGGCCCCGCCGGTGTGGTTGCACCGAATTCCGGAGAAAATGAAACGATCTCGTCTGCGTCTGTGCACGTGACGTCGTGCAGCGGCTCACTGGTCACCACGTCATCCGGCGTCCCGCCGCAGTTGCGGATAAGCCCCGGCACGCGGTTGATACCGTCCAAGGGAAGGACGCTGCCGCCGTCGGACACCGTACCCTCCCAGCTGAGGCGTTCGACGCCGGCCCTCGCCTTTTTGCCGTCGACTACCAATGCCGGCCGGTCACCTACTGCCTCGCTCAGCACCTGCCCGGAGTAGACTCCGGCCCCGGCAGGGTCGCCTTCCGCGCCGGCGGCAGGATCGAAAACAAAGAAGCCTCCGTTGACGGCGGCAACGGCTCCGGCGTCCGCCGCGAGCTGGCTGGTGGTCTCCCGCCGCTCAAGGTCGGGCCCGAACGTCGCAGCGATTTCGCCATCGAACTCCTTCGGGTCGATGGTCAGAACCTGAAGGTTCCACGGGCCCCGCGACTGGTCGGCACTGGCCGGATCCCCGTCCCAGCCGACGTACCAGGCCGACGCGGCGTAGCCGGCTGCCTTGACGCCGGCAATGGTGGCAGCAGCGTCCTCACGGCTGGCGAATTCCCCGACTCGAACCCGGAAGCCAAGCTCGCCGCCAGCATCGGCCAGCTGAGGCGAGACGACCCGTTCCACGCGCGCAGTGAAGCCCGCGGCGACCAACTCTGCAGCCACCCGTCGGGCAGTGGGCTCGCTGGACAAGGCGGAAGCGGAAACTTTGGGGTCCGACGACGGAATGGTGACCTCCGCCGTCCAGAACAGGGCGGTGGTTGCTGTTCCCCGCGAAATTGACGTCCTGGTCACGCCAGGCGCAACAGTGCTCACCGTGCGGCTTTCCGGCAGGTCCGGAGCGCCGAGGTCGAGTTTGGTTGCAGGCGCCACCTCCCCGAAGACCGGGATTGGCCCGGCCCCGCCGGTTGACGCGCCGGCGACCGGCGGAGCCATCAGCGTCATAGCAACCAACGCGCCCGCTGCCGTCAGCGACCCGCTTTTCTTCCGCGTAAACCCTGGAACCGTTGATTTCATACGGATTAACGTAGCGGCGCCGCAGGCCGGGCGCGGCCAAACTCCGGCCTGTTTCCACAGAGTTGGCGAGCTGTTCATCCACCGTCAGACAGCAACGCTCCGGCCACCGTAGCGGTGGCCGGAGCGTCCTGGTTCGCTCCCGGGTGTCAGCTCACCCGAACAGGGCGGCCACTCGGGTGAGGGTCTGGAACACGCCGTAGGCCAGCGGGATACCTACGATCGACCAGCCGACTGCAAGCTGTACTGAACTCATCTCAGGCCTCCATTGCGGGTACTTCGGACCGGACGCTGTCCGGGCGGGGTTCGTGGAACCGGGCGTCCACTGGTTTGATCATCAGGTTGGCCACGAAGCCGATCACGAGCAACCCGACCATGGTCAGAAGAGCAGGCTGGTACGAGGCCGCTGTGAGCTGGCCCGGCTTCCCCTGGGCGTCCAGGAAAGCATTCACGATCAGCGGCCCGGCAATGCCCGCAGCAGACCACGCAGTCAGGAGCCTGCCGTGGATGGCACCCACCTGGAACGTCCCGAATAGATCCCGCAGGTAGGCGGGCACGGTGGCGAAACCGCCGCCGTAGAAAGAGATGATCACGAAGGCAAGGATCACGTACAGGGCCGTGGTGGCCGAGCCGGCCAGTGCCAGCACGGTGTAAAGAACGGCGCCAACGCCGAGGTACACCATGTAGATACGCTTGCGGCCCGTGACATCGGACGTAGCTGACCAGGCGAACCTGCCCGCCATGTTGCCGATGGACAGCAGTCCCACAAAGCCGCTGGCGACGGCGGCACTCACCAGGGAGACGCCGTCGGACTGGCGGAAGAAGTCCTGGATCATCGGTGCTGCCTGCTCCAGGATGCCGATGCCCGCGGTCACGTTGCAGAACAGGGCGATCCAGACCAGCCAGAACTGCTTGGTCTTCACCGCATTCGCCGCCGAAACGTGCTCCGTGGTGACCAGCTTTGCCGCCTTGACCTTGGCAGGGTCGAAACCCGCGGGCGTCCAGCCATGGGCCGGAACCTTGATGGTGAAGGCACCAAAGAGCATGTAGGCGAGATAGACGACGCCGAGCGACAGGAAGAGCTTTCCGACGGCGTCGCCGCTGGCCACCCAGTCCTTCGCTCCGGAAGCGGGGTCGTACATTTTGAGCAGGGCGCTTGAGACCGGGCTGGCGATGAGCGCCCCGCCGCCGAAGCCCATGATGGCCATGCCGGTGGCCAGGCCCGGCCGGTCCGGGAACCATTTGATGAGCGTTGACACCGGCGAAATGTAGCCGATGCCGAGCCCGATGCCGCCAATGAAGCCGTAGCCCAGGTAGACGAGCCACAACTGGCCGCTGAAGATCCCCAATGATCCGACCAGGAAGCCGCTGGCCCAGAAGACAGCCGAGGTAAACATCGCCTTCCGGGGCCCGTGCTTGTCCACCCAGGTCCCCATGATCGCAGCGGACAGTCCCAGCATCACGATGGCGATGGAGAAGATCACCCCGATCTCGGTCAGGCTGGCATCAAAATGCTTGACCAGCGCTGTCTTGTACACGCTGGTTGCGTAGGCCTGCCCGATGCACAGGTGTACGGCCAGTGCCGCCGGCGGGATTAGCCAGCGGTTGAACCCCGGTGGGGCAATAGTGTGTTCACGATCCAGCCAGCCCATATTTTCTCCTCAATGTCCGCGGCAACGTCGGCCCGGTCCTCCGCAAATTATGGTGCACGTCACACCAGCATCACCACGCTTTGCGCCCAACGGTGGGATTGCCGCGGTAAGCGGTTCCAGCGCGGCACACCGGGCGCGCCACCATACCGCCCATTTCGTTTTCTCCCCCATTACCGGCGAGTATGAAGCCATGAAACGTGGAGCTCCTGTCGATGACATCAACGAAGATGACCTGCTGGTCGGCAAACCCAAGAAGTCGGCCGCCGGGCTGAAGGCGGTCGAAGTTGCCCTTGAGCGCGGCTTCGCCCAGGCCGGCGTCACCCGGACCGTCCAGTCCCTGCTGCGGCTGAACCAGCGGAACGGAACGGACTGCCCCGGCTGCGCATGGCCGGAATCCCAGGGACTGCGGAAGCCCGCCGAATTCTGCGAAAACGGCGCGAAGGCCATCGCGGAGGAAAACACGCTCCGGACGGTCACCCCGGAGTTCTGGGCGGAACACTCCATCGCGGAGCTCTCGACCAAGACCGAATACTGGCTCGGCAACCAGGGCCGCATCACCCATCCCATGGTGGTCCGGAGCGGGGAAACCCACTACTCCCCCATCGCCTGGCAGGAAGCATTCGACCTCATCGGCGAGCACGTCCTGGCCAGCACCCCGGAGCGCACGGTCTTTTACACGTCCGGCCGGACCGCCAACGAGACGGCGTTCATGTACCAGCTGTTCGCCCGCTCCATCGGCACCAACAACCTGCCGGACTGCTCCAACATGTGCCACGAATCCTCCGGCACCGCCCTGAACCCGACCATCGGCATCGGCAAGGGCACCGTTTCCCTCGAGGACATCCACGAGGCCGAGCTGATCTTCGTCGTCGGGCAAAACCCCGGCACCAACCACCCCCGCATGCTGTCCGCCCTGGCTGACTGCAAGAGCAACGGAGGCAAGATCGTTGCCGTGAACCCGCTGCCGGAAGCGGGACTGTTCAACTTCAAGGACCCGCAGTCGGTCTCCGGAGTCATCGGCAACGGGTCCTCGCTTGCCGATGAGTTCCTGCAGATCAAGGTAGGCGGAGACCTTGCGCTGTTCCAGGCCCTGGGCCATCTTTTGCTTGAGGAGGAGGAACGCGTTCCCGGATCGGTGGTGGACCGCGCATTCATCGACGCAAATACAGCCGGGTTCGAGGCTTACCGTGCCGCCCGGCAGTGCATCGACTGGGAAGAGACCGAGAAGGCCACCGGACTTTCCCGCCTGCAGATCTCCACAGTGGCGCAGATGCTGGTTAATTCCAAAGCCACCATCATCTGCTGGGCGCTGGGTCTGACGCAGCAGCCGCATTCAGTGAACACCCTCAAGGAAATCATCAACCTGCTGCTGGTGCAGGGCAACTTCGGCAAGCCCGGCGCCGGCGCCTGCCCGGTCCGCGGCCACTCCAACGTTCAGGGCGACCGCACCATGGGAATCTGGGAGAAGCCCAAGGAATGGCTGCTCGCCGCCCTCGACCAGGAGTTCGGTATCACTTCCCCGCGGGGCCACGGCGTCGACTCAGTGGAAACCGTTGAGGCGTTCGAACGCGACGACGTCGATGTGTTCGTGTCCATGGGCGGAAACTTTGCGCTGGCCTGCTCGGACACCGAGATGCTGGAGGCTGCCATGCAGCGCGTCGGGCTGACTGTCCACATCTCCACCAAGCCCAACCGTTCGCATGTGGTTCATGGCCGGACGTCGCTGATCCTGCCCACCTTGGGGCGGACAGACACCGATGACAAGCACCCGGGCGGCCGCCAGATCCTTTCCGTGGAGGATTCGATGTCCTGCGTCCACTCCACGCAGGGACGCCTGAAGCCGGTCTCAGACCACCTGCTCGCGGAACCCGTCATCGTGGCGCGCATGGCCCTGGCCACCCTGGGCGACGACCACGCCGTGGACTGGAAGGCGATGGCCGATGACTACGACGTTGTCCGCGACCACATTTCCCGTGTCCTGCCCGGCTTCGAGGACTTCAACAAGCGGCTCAGGACCAGGAACGGCTTCATCCTGCCCAACCCGCCACGGGATACGCGGAGCTTCGCGACGGACATCGGCCAGGCGCGCTTCACGGTCAGCCCGCTGGAGTACCTGACCCCGCCTGAGGGGCACCTGATCCTGCAGACCATCCGCAGCCATGACCAGTACAACACCACCTTCTACGGGCTGGATGACCGTTACCGGGGCATCTCCAACGGCCGCCGGGTCATCCTGATCAACAAGGACGACGCTGCCGAGCTCGGTTTCCAGGACCGCGAACTGGTGGACGTCATCAGCACGTTCCAGGGCGAGGAGCGCCGCGCCGACAAGTTCCGGCTGGTGCACTACCCCACCCCGCGCGGGTGCGCCGCGGCCTACTTCCCGGAGGCAAACGCCCTCGTGCACCGCGGGCTCGTGGCTCGGGAGTCCAACACGCCCGGCTACAAAGCGATGACGGTCCGCTTCCTTCCGCATGAGGAGCACGCCAAGCAGCTGAGCTGACCGGGCTCCGCGCTGGAGGTTGGGGACTGGGGCGGCCGGCGGTAGCGCCGGCGGCCGCTCCGCCTGGCAGAACGGACCCGGAATCGCTAGGTGGCAACGCCCGCCTGACGCAGGGCTTCGGCCAGCGCGGTGTTCGGCGGGCTCGCCGTGGCTGCTGTTGGTGCCGGCGCGACTTTGCGCCCGCTGGCCTCCGGGCGTGGCCCCCGGCCGGCCGAGCGTGCCGCAGCGTCATCGGCCGCCCGCGCCGGGCGGCCGCCGGGCGGCCGGCCGGCGGACGGTGCCGGCTCGTCGTCGAGCCTCAAGGTCAGCGAAATCCGTTTCCGCTCCGGATCGGCTTCCAGAACCTTCACGCGGACAACCTGCCCGGACTTCACCACCTCACGGGGATCGGAGACAAAGCGGTTGGCCAGCGCCGACACATGAACCAAGCCGTCCTGGTGCACTCCCACGTCCACAAATGCGCCGAACGCGGCCACATTGGTGACGGTCCCCTCAAGCACCATGCCGGGCTTGAGGTCGGAGATCTTCTCGATGCCTTCGGAGAAGGTCGCCGCGGCAAAAGCGGGTCGGGGATCGCGGCCTGGTTTGTCCAACTCCGCCAGGATGTCCTGGACCGTGGGCAAACCAAAGGTGCCGTCAACGAAGGCGCGTGGATCAAGTGACGACGCCGGCGCCGAGCCCGCGGCCACCAGGATTTTCCGGGCAATCGGATACGCCTCGGGGTGCACGCTCGATGCGTCCAGCGGCTCTGCTCCGCCGGTGATTCGCAGGAAGCCGGCGCACTGCTCAAACGCCTTCGCACCCAGGCGGGGCACCTTCTTCAGTTCGCTGCGCTTGGCAAACGGCCCGTGTTCGTTGCGGTACGCCACAATGTTTTCGCTCAGCAAAGGTCCGACGCCGGCCACGCGGCTCAGCAGCGCGGGCGAAGCAGTGTTCACGTCAACGCCAACCGCGTTCACGCAGTCCTCGACCACCGCGTCCAGGCTGCGGTCCAGCTTCGACGCCGTGACGTCATGCTGGTACTGCCCCACGCCGATGGACTTGGGATCGATCTTCACCAATTCCGCCAGCGGATCCTGAAGCCGCCGCGCAATGGAAACCGCTCCGCGCAGGGACACATCCATGCCCGGCAGCTCCGCCGAGGCCAGCGCCGACGCGGAATACACCGACGCCCCGGCCTCGGAAACCACCAGTTTCTGCGGTTTCGTCTCCGCGGCCGGCAGCAGCTTGATCAGTTCCGCGGCAAGCTTGTCCGTCTCCCGGGACGCGGTTCCGTTGCCGATGGCCACCAGCTCCACGTTGTGCTTCCGGGCCAGCCGCACCAACGTTGCGAGGGCCTCGTCCCACTTCCGGGCAGGCGCGTGCGGGTACACGGTGTCGGTGGCCACCACTTTGCCTGTGCCGTCCACAACGGCAACTTTCACGCCGGTCCGCAGTCCCGGGTCCAGCCCAAGAGTGGCGCGGTTTCCGGCGGGTGCGGCCAGGAGCACGTCGCGGAGGTTGGCGGCGAACACCCGGACAGCCTCGTCCTCTGCGTCGGTGAACAGCCGTCCGCGGAGGTCGGCGGTCAGCCGGGCCAGCACCCGCGAGCGCCAGGCAAGCTGCGCGGTCTGGATCAGCCACGAATCGGCGGGACGGCCGCGATCGGCGACCCCGAGGCACCTGGCCACAGCGGATTCGTAACGGGAACGCGCGGCGGCCAGGGCGTCGTCGTCGTTCGGATCCGCCTCGGCGAGATCCAGCTCCAGGACGCCGTCCTTCTCACCGCGCAACAGCGCAAGCACCCGGTGCGAAGGCATCCCGGTGGGCGCCTGGGCGAACTCAAAGTAATCGGCGAACTTCTGCCCGTCGGACTCCTTGCCCTTCTTCACCCGCGACACCATCCGCCCCTGCGTCCACAGCCGCTCGCGCAGGGTTGCGGCGAGGTCCGGATCCTGCGCAACCCGCTCGACCAGGATGGAACGGGCGCCGGCGAGCGCGGCGGCCGCGTCATCAATGGAGTGTTCGGCGTTCAGGTACCTGGCAGCCTCGCGTTCCGGGTCCAGGTCGGGCCGCTTCAGCAGCACATCGGCGAGCGGCTCCAACCCGGCTTCACGGGCGATCTGGGCCTTGGTGCGGCGCTTGGACTTGAACGGAAGGTAGATGTCCTCCAGCCGGGACTTGGTGTCCGCGGCGAGGATCGCTGCCTGCAGCTCGGGGGTCAGCTGCCCCTGCGCCGCAATCACTTCGAGGATAGTACGACGGCGGTCCTCGAGTTCGCGGAGGTAGCGCAGACGCTCGTCGAGCTCGCGCAGCTGCGTGTCATCCAGCGTCCCGGTGGCTTCCTTGCGATACCGGGCGATGAACGGAACGGTGGACCCGCCGTCGAGCAGGTCCACTGCAGCCTTGACCTGCCAGGTCTTCACGCCAAGCTCGGCGGCGATCTGGGCATGGATGGCGCTGTCCGGAGTTGGGGCAGACGCGGGGGCGGACGGGACGTGCGGGAGTTGGGTCACCTGAACATTTTGCACTACGGGCCTGATGGTCTCCAGCAACGCCCGGCCGGGCAGCCGGCCGGGTATTCCGCTCCGGGCCGTGAAGTGCTGTAGTTGATATGCCGTCACAGGCAATCACTTCGAGGAAGAGGGCCACCATGCGTGAACTGCTCATCGTCTTTCAGGAAGGATTCGACGAGGCCAACATCACCGTCATGGTCAACGGCAAGGAGGTCCGCCGCGATATGGGCGTGTCCACCAACCCGCTACTGGGAGAAGCCTACGAAACGTCCGTGGAGCTGCCCGCGAAAGGGGCGCAGGTGGGAGTGGAAGTCACCAACCGCGGCCTGAAAGCCATTGCCAAAGTCAGCGGAAAGCCCAAAAGCCTGCTCGTCTCCATTCAGGACGACAAGCTGGTGATGCGCGAAGGAACGGGCCGGGAAGCATACCTTTAGTTATTTCCCTAGCAATAGTCCATTCGCTGGAGTATTCTGGTGTTTACCGCTCAGCGCTTGTGAACCTGGGCGGGCCAACGTTGAAAGATGAGCCAAAACAGCCGTCGGATGGCTAATTGGCGCGCGCTGCCGGGACAGCACACCGAGCAGCCAACGACGGCGGCACCCAAGCCGGGTGCCGCCGTCGTCGTTAAGCTCTGGCTGAGGCCAGCATTGACCGCTAAGCCGAATACGCGGGGTAGTCCGTGTAGCCTATGGAGCCGTCTGCATAAAAGGTGGACGGGTCCGGTTCGTTCAGCGGAAGGCTTTCCTTCCAGCGGCGTGCGAGGTCCGGGTTGGCAATGGCGGGGCGCCCCACCACCACAGCATCTGCATGGCCGTCGGCCACCAAGGCGGTTGCTTCCTCCCGGGTGGTCATGGTGCCGAAGCCGGAGTTCACCAGGAACGTGCCGTTGAAGCGCGCCCGGAGATCCTGGACCAGCTCACTCGTGGGCTCGTGGTGCAGGATGCTGACGTAGGCGAGGTTGAGCGGGGCAATGCTGTCCACCAGCACCTCGTAGGTGGCGCGGACATCGGCCGCATCCGTTTCGGCGATGCCCTGGACGCTGTGCTCCGGCGAGATGCGGATGCCCACGCGGCTCGAACCCACCGCAGCCACCGCGGCGTTGACCGTTTCGATCACAAAGCGGGCCCGGTTCTCCGGCGAGCCGCCGTAGCTGTCGTTGCGGACATTGGAGTTCGGGGCAAGGAATTCGTGAAGAAGGTAGCCGTTGGCCGAGTGCAGCTCCACGCCGTCGAATCCCGCTTCAATGGCGTTGATCGAGCCGGTGACGATTTCCTGCATCACGACGGGCAGCTCACCGATGGTCAGCGCGTGCGGGACGGGATACGGCTGCTTGCCGGACGGGGTGCGGACCTCGCCCTCGATGGCGACGGAACTCGGACCCACGATGGTATGACCGCCGGTGATGTCCGCATGGGAAACCCGTCCGCCGTGCATGATCTGGGCGAAGATCCGGCCGCCTTCAGCGTGCACCGCGTCGGTGACCTTCTTCCAGGCGGCAATCTGCTTCGCGGTGACTAGACCGGGCTGACCCGGGTAGGAGCGTCCGGCGGGGCTCGGGTAGATGCCTTCGCTGACGATGAGTCCCAAGGATGCGCGCTGCCGGTAGTGCTCCACGACCAAGGGACCCGGAACACCGTCCTCGCCTGAGCGGAGACGGGTCAGGGGTGCCATTACCAGGCGGTTGGGCAGTTCAAGCTCGCCAAGAGTCAAGGGGGAAAACAGCATGCGCAGTTCCTTTCGAGGTGAATTGGTACTGCTGTGCCCAACTGCGCGGCGCGTGCAAGTATTCCGATGGAGGCGGGGATCACTCTCTGCGGGGGGTGGCTTGGCTGGTTTTTGAGTTGCTAGGTTCCGGCCGCCTGCCGCCTGCTATCGGGACGATGCCACGCCCGGGCAACCTTGACCCTGCGGGTTCTGGTTGCAGTCGTCGGCGTAGTTCCTTGTGATGGACCGCCAGACGCTGATGGTCTGCGGCGGTGCGCTGAACTGGCCTTGGCCCGGTATAGGCAGCGGTGGTCCGTTGTTCACGGAATACGTGCCTTGGAAGGACGTCGTGAGGACAACCTGGAAGTCGCCAGTGTCCGCGTAGACGTGGCTTGTTCGGGTCTTCTCACCCCAGCGGTCCTGTGGCAGCGGCCCACCCATGGAAGGCTGTGGACCGAAGACGGTTCCGTCGCCGTAATTCCACTTGTACTGAACAGGCGTGGCGACAACATGCACTTTCTGCCCGAGCATCGTTACGTCGAACTGTTGCTCGGAGGCGTCGGCGTAGAAGTTCGTCTCAGCACCGCGGAGCGTGTTGGGACTGGGCTGCGCGACGACGGCTCCGGCGTTGATGGGCAGGCTCTCGAACTGCTGCTGGATCTGTTCGGCGATGCGCGGCAGGAGGTCCTCGGGCCGAGCATCGTAGAGACAAGTTGGCCCCGAATGGATTGCCCAGACGGCTCCAGGAACGCCTCTCGGCATGGAATACCAGATGACCGGGATCCCGTCTTCGCCGTCCGGCCCGTTCGTGCATTCAACCTGATCACGTAAGCACACGGAATCGAAGTCGCCCCCGCCAAGGTGGCACTGCAGTTCGTACTTGTAGTTGTTGGGATCCAAAATTGGGGCCCCGGGTGCTTGCTGAACGAAGTCATTGGCCTCGGCGTCCCACACATAACCTCCGACTCCGGCTGAGTCCGGTGTCCAAGCGCCATCAAATTCTGGATCATCGCTACCGGCACCATGAGCCGGTGATACAAAGAGCGTTACGAGCAGCCCCGCGGCAAGTAACATTCCGCGATATCCAAGCGGTCGACGGGTAGACACTGTTATCCAACGATGCTTCCGACTTCGTCCAGCCGCCACGAATCGGAGCTGTACGAAATGATCAGCAGGTTGCCTTGATCCGCACCTTGTGGGTCGGTATGCGCAACCGTCCCATCTGCGCGGACATATGACAGTGGAATCTGATGCACTTGGACGGATACCTTGTATTTCCCAGCTTCATCCCGTGAGAACGTTGTATCTACCGCGGGGGTGCTGATCTGCCCTCCGACCAGCCACCTGCCTTCGGAATGCCAAGCTCTTATCGCCTCCGCGGACTTTTGGCATGGCGCGCATGTTTGAGGTGTCAGGCTTTCATGAAGTGAAAGCTCACCCGTCTCATAGGAATAGCTAAGGACCTCGAACCAGTAGCGGGCGAACGCGATGGCCCCCTCCTTCGTCTCCGTCTTTGCGACCTCAGGCAACACCGGCACCGGCACGTTCTGAGAACGGCCGCTAGCCGAAGCGGGCACATAAGCAGGAGTCGGCGTCGGGGTCGGCGTTGCGCTTGGGCTTGCCGTCGAAGTCGGAGACGCGGACGAGGTGCCCCCAGGGTCGCCACCCGCGTTGCAACCGGTCAACAGCAAAACAGAAGCGGCAACAGCAGCAACAAAGTGCAGGCGCGAACGCCGCGAAGTAGTGGAACTGATGTGCGATGTCATGGGCAGCTAATCCCCCGATAGTTTCAAGACGCCTCGCTCCGAACAATGACCTTAAGGGTAGCCCAGGACACATTTGAGCGATGAAAGTTATCCACAGCCACCCGCCATCGGTTCTACCACCGCGAAGGACCAATAAAAAGTCACACGGATAGTCGCCCTGCCAGCCCCTTGCGCACCGGATTCCCACGCGCAACCCCTAGAATTCTTCTACCGAACGTAGAAGAATAGGCTGCATGATGTTTACGCACGCAGATGACAACCCCGTTCTGGAGCTCGACGACGAGCAGTCCTGGAAACTCCTGGAAGCTACCAGGCACGGCCGGCTGGTGGTTTCCGTTGCCGGCGAGCCGGATATATTTCCCGTCAACTACCTCACCTCGGACCGGAAAATCTACCTCCGCACCGCGCCAGGCAACAAGCTGGCGCAACTCACCATCAACTCCAGGGTGCTGCTTGAAACGGACGGCATCCTCTCGGATGAAGCGTGGTCGGTGGTGCTGCGGGGAACGGCGCGCGTCCTGACCAACTCAGCCGAACTCGCCGCCGTCGAAGAGCTCGGCCTGAAATCCTGGGTGCCGACGCTGAAGGATTTCTACGTGGAGATCGTGCCCACGTCCGTCAGCGGCCGCCATTTCGAGCTGGGCGACCAGCCGGAGCACGAAATCTAGGAGCCCGTAGGCTGGAATCATGGCGGACAGGCTCACTCCCGAGCGGCGCAGCTGGAACATGTCCCGCATCAGGGGCAAGAACACCAAGCCCGAACTGCTGGTTCGCCGCCTCCTCCATGCCAAAGGCTACCGCTACCGCTTGCACGGCACGGCCGGCAAAAGCAGCCTGCCCGGCCGCCCGGACCTGGTATTCGCCGGCCGGCGAAAGGTCATCTTCATCAACGGCTGCTTCTGGCACTTTCACGACTGCCGGGTAGGCCAGCACGCGCCCAAGGCGAATGCCGCCTTTTGGGAGGCCAAGCGCACGCGCACCAAAGACCGCGACGCCGACCAGCGCCAACAGTTAATGGCCGCCGGCTGGGAGGTGCTCACCGTGTGGGAGTGCGAGTTAAAGGACGGCTCCGCCCTCGAAGCCCACCTGGTGGAGTTCCTCGGCGCCAGCAAATAGCCCGGCAAGCCGGCGGCAGGCAAGAAACGCCAGCCGGAAGTTGAGCCAATCTTGAGCCTTTGCCGCCTCCCGAATTGATCGGCGCCCGCAAAGATGAACTCCTATGAAAAACCCGCATTCTCCTCAGGAATCCCGCAGTCATTGTCCCGAACCGCTGCATCTCCAGGGAACAGATTTACTCTGAAAGTGGCAACAAACCCAAGTCACAGCCCCTACCAGGGGCGGCAGGCGCGAGCGGAAGGGACGGAAATGGCACCATCCGATGACGCAGGGCGCCCCCTAGTAGATCCCTCCGTCCTTGACCGGCTGCGGGTCGAACTCGACGAGGACGCGGGCTATTGCAGCGTCTTCGTCGGGAACTTCATCGACTGCCTACCGCTCCGGATCGGCAAGCTGCGGCTGGCTCTGACCACCGGTGACATGGACGGTGCCGTGGACGCGATCCTTAGCCTCAAGACATCGAGCCAGATGGTGGGCGCGGAACGGCTGGCGGGCCTGGCCATGGACCTTGAACGTTCAATCCGGGAAGAGTCACCGAGTGCGGAACCTTCCGTTGCACTGCCGCAGCTTGCCGTCAACTACCTCCGGCCGATCAACCTGTGCAGCCGCCAGACCCTGCACAGGCTCCAGGCTCAGCGCCCGCCAGGCGCCAACCGGTAGCCCACGCCGCGGACCGTCTGCAGCCAGCGCGGTTGCTGCGGTGAATCACCGAGTTTCTTCCGGAGGTTGCCCATGTGCACCTCCACGGAACGTTCGTCCGCCTCGCTGATGTAACTTCCGACGTCGTAATCCTCGTCCCGGAGCCGACGCACCAAATCCGATTTGGTCCGGACCGTCCGTCCCGCCTCGAGCAGGGCATACAGGAGTTCAAATTCGGTCCGGGTCAGGTTAAGCTCCTGGCCGTCCACACTGACCGACCGTGACGCGTAACTCAGATCCAGTCCGTTGTGGCTGTAATGACCGTTTCCGCTGTCACTAACGGCGTCCGCCGGGCGGTCAGAAACGGGAGCGCTCTCCCCCGCGTCCGGAAGCGACCGGGGGCGGCGCATCATCGCCGCGATCCGCGCGCGGAGTTCCCGGGGGCGGAACGGCTTGGTGAGGTAGTCGTCGGCACCCGACTCAAGACCGATCAAAGTATCCAGTTCTTCAGCCCGAGCCGTGAGCATCACGATATAGGCATCCGAGAACTCACGGATCTGGCGGGAGACCTCGAATCCGTCAATATCCGGCAGTCCCAAATCCAGCGTTATGACGTCTGGATTCAAGGCTCTCGCAGCCTTAACCCCTTCGGAGCCGCTGCCCGCGACGGTAACGTCAAAACCTGCCTGCGTCAGTACCGTGCGTACTAACTCCCGGATATCCTGATCATCCTCGATGACCAGACCCACTCGCGCTTCACTCATACCAGCCCCCTCCGCCAGCTTGACAACGTGAGAAGTATAGCCCGCTGCCGATATCCTGCTGATATGCACTCCCCTATCCTCCCACTTCAGACCGATGTTCATGAGTGAATCCGTAACGTGGACGCCGGGGCGCCTGAAGTTTTTCCGGCGGCCCTTCCACGAATACCGGCTGACGGACAGGGTGGCCCTGAGCCAGATGCCCCTTTTCATAACCACACTGCTGGCCGCGGTCCTCGTTTCGGCGTTTTTTCCCGGAAGCATGGACAACCCGCTGTTCGTCGTGTTCCTCTTTTCCCAACTTGCCATTATGGTGCTGTGCTACGTGGTGCCATGGGACCGCCTGCCGCACACCACGTTCCTGGTGATCCCGTTGCTGGACTTCATCTCCATTGCGGTGGGCCGCGAAGGAAGCCACGAAAGCCTCATGGGAATCAGCCTGCTCGCGGTCTTCCCCGTGATCTGGCTCTGCGCCTCCGGATACTACCTCCGCGTGTCACTGTGGCTGTCCTTCATCATGCCGTTGGCGATCATCTGGACGCCACTTTTTATGCGCGGGGACGTCTCCGGACCAAACCTGGCCCGTTCGCTGCTGCTTCCTGTGATGATGCTGGGGATCGGAGTTTCTGTCGCTATGCTGACGCTCAGCCTTAGACGCCAGCAGGGCGTCCTGGAAGAGAAGGACGAGCAACTGCAAGCCAGCCTCCGCAGCACAAGGCGGCAGGAGACCTTGCTCAACTCCGTTCTTGATACCGTGCACCTGGGCGTCCTCGCCGTCGACGCCGACGGCCACGACATCCTCATGAACCGCAAACAGCGTGCCAACCACGAGCTGGCCCGGCCAAAAGACATCGAGGATCCCAACGAGTCCCAGCTGCTGGTCTTCGCCGCAGACCGTACCACCCCTGTCCCTGTGGCAGACCGCCCGGTGCGCAGGGCTGTCCTAGGCGAGACGTTCACGGACTACCTGGTCTGGCTGGGCGCAGGCAAGGAGCAGCGGGCCATCACCACCAGCGCCCGGCCCATGACGGACCCGGACGGGAAGTTCGCGGGCTCGGTGATCGTCTTCAGTGATGTGACCGACCTGGTGGACGCCCTGGCCGCCAAGGATGATTTCGTCGCCAGCGTGTCCCACGAATTCAGGACTCCCCTGACCTCCATCCTGGGCTACGTGGAACTTCTCCTGGAGGACGATCCCGGCAACGACCAACTGGAGCCGCTGAACATCATCAAGCGCAATTCAGAAAGGCTTCTCACCTTGGTGTCCGACCTCCTCGCCACCAGGAACGGGCAACTGATCGTGACCCCGCACGCCGTGGACGTCGCTGAACTGGTGCGGGCCAGCGTGTCCGCCGCGATGCCCCGGGCTGACGCCTCCCGCGTGGCGCTGAAAACCGAAATACCAGCAAGGCTGGAGGCCCATGTGGACGGCCCCCGCATCTCCCAGGTGCTGGACAATCTGGTCTCCAACGCGATCAAATACTCGCCCGACGGCGGCAACGTAGTGGTGTCGTTGGAGCACGACGACGGCCACGTCGCCTGCCGCGTCAGCGATACCGGCATGGGCATGAGCGCCGACGACCAGGCCCACGTGTTCGCCAAGTTCTTCCGGACCAGCAACGTCCGCCGGACATCTATTCCCGGCGTGGGCCTGGGCCTGCCCATCAGCAAGGCAATCGTGGAGGCCCACGGCGGAACCATCCAGGTGGAAAGCAAACTGGGCCAGGGCACCACCTTCACGTTCCGGGTGCCGGTCTAGCCTCCCGCGCGGGCAGTCCGGACAACTTCGCCCCAGGACTGCCGCGCCAGGTCCGCCACAGCTGCCAGAATGTCCGACGGCGGCAGCGACAGATCCAGCGGAAACTCAACAATGTCGATGTCAGTGTTAAGGATCCGCCGCAGTTTCATCTCGCCCGCCCCTGCATAGACCAGCCAGGCGGTGGGCACACCCAGGGCGGTGCAGTGGGCAAGCATCTGGTAGTGGTCGGCGGTCAGGGACGCGCCAAGGTCAGCGGCGGCCTTGTACTTCGCGTTGTAGGCCACTACCGGCCGGCCGCCCAAAAGGTGCACGGCGTCCGGGCGCACGGACAGCCTGTCGGAATCGTGGACAGCCTCGCTGAGGAGCGCGTTGTACTGCAACCGCATCTCCCCCGGATACGCCGCCATCGCCTCGCGGAGCGCCGTGCCCACAAAATCCTCGAACACCTGGGCCATGTCCACAACAAACGACGCCGTCTGCTGCTTCCCCTCCCCCGCCTCCGCAGAGGCATTCCGCAGGATCAACTCAGCCAGGCGCAGCACTGACTGGTAGCGGACATTCATCCGGCTCGGGGTCCACGGCGGCAGGGGCGCGCCGGCTGGAAGGCGGGTGACGGCGTCGAGCTTTCCCTTCAGCTGACGCAGGCGGCTCAGCACCTCAGGCCGGACGCGTGGAACCTGTCCCATTCGCTCCAGCGCAGCCCGCAGGATCCGGTTTTCGGCGATGTCCTCAGTGAATTCGTCGTAGGACACTTCCAGCGGCACCAGCATGCCGGGGCGCCGCGAGATCTGGTCGGAAATCCGGATGCGGCCCTTGACCGTGCGGAGGGACTCGTCAACGGTGAGGTAGCCCTGCAAGACTCCTCGTCCAAGCGCACGCTCCGCCATTTGGGCGAGGGATTCGGCCAGCGCGCTCCAGAGTTCGCGGTCCTCGGCAGCCGCCACGGAATCGGCCCGGAAGCCCTGATTACCGGCATAGCTGAGGAGGAACAGGAGCCGGCTCAGCCCCAGCCTGTCCTTGGGGCGCACATCCAGCTGTAGCGTGGCCGTGCGGACCGACCCCACCTTGCCCGCGGGCTCGATCCGGTACAAGCCCATGCCCATCGGGGACGCCTTGGCCAGCCCGCTGGCGTTCACGAAGGCCGCGCTGGCGGCATCCAGGCGTTCCACGGTGCCTTTGGACAGCTCGTCGAGGACCAGATGGCGCGCTGCCGGTGCACGGCCGCGCTGGGCTGCTCCGCCGTGCACCGCGCCACCTTGCGCGGGGGTGTGGGTTGGCTTAGCTGGTAACAAGGCGTCCCAGCAGCTGTTCCAGCCCGAACCGCTCCTCCAGCTGCGCCCGGGTCAGCTGGCCGTGGTAGTGCTCCTCCAGCAGCGGCATCAGCTCGTATTTCCAGATCCGGCGAAGCCCGGCCGGCGTCTGGGCGGCCGTCTTCATGAAGTACGACGGGCCGATCATCAGGTCCCGGTCCCACTCGTCGATGGCGGCGTTCAGCGCATCGAGCAGCAGCGCCGGTGTGGTGTCCAGGTCCCGCGCCTGCAGGAACCGCAGCAGCGACCCCTTCACGGGCTCCGTCTGCGGGTGCAGCTCGATGAACGCGAAGCGGCGTCGGATGGCGGCGTCCATCATGGCGATGGACCGGTCCGCGGTGTTCATGGTGCCGATGATGTACAGGTTGTCCGGCAGCGTAAACGGCTCGTTGGGGCTGTACTGCAGGTAGATCCGGTCATCGCGGTACTCCAGCAGGAAATAGAGCTCGCCGAACACCTTGGCCAGGTTGGCGCGGTTCATTTCGTCAATGATCAGGAAATAGGGCTTCTTTTCGTTCCCGGGCTTGGCAGCTTCCTCGGCCAGCCGCCGCAGCGGTCCCGCCACGAGCTTGAAGGACACCTGGCCCTCGTCCGTCTTGTCCGGCCGGTAGCCCTCGAAAAAGTCCTCATACGCGTACGACGGGTGGAACTGCACCAGCTTCACCCGCTCGTCCGTGCTGTCCTGGGCCAGCTCCGCCGCCAGATGCTTGGCCAGGTACGTTTTGCCCGTTCCGGGCGGCCCGTACAGGACCAGCTGGCGGTTCTCCTCCAGCAGTTCCGCGATCTCCTGCAGCGGCTCCAGGTCCATGTGCAGCGAATCCGCGAAGTCGCGGCTCAGCGGGCGGAAGCCTTCCTGCACAGGGGGCACGACGGCGGCAGGCGCGTCGGCGTCGTCGTCCTCCGGTTCCGCCTCCGCCGGGACGAGCGCCTGGAGCGCCTGCACCACCCTGGTCACGTCAACGACGATCCCCGAGGTGGCCAGCTGGCGCTGGACGTGACGGGGCAGGTCCGCGGCGGCGTGGCCGTCGTCGTCCAGCCAGCGCACCTTGCGCCGCAGCCGGCGGTTGTCGTCGTTGTGCTCGGGCTCGCCCAGCACCACGCCCAGCCGCACGGTGCCGGCGTGCTGGAACAGAACCAGGTCGCCCGGCTTCATGACGGTCAGGAAGGCAAACACCGCCGTTTTGGTGTCCTCCCGCTCCACGTAGCCCAGGTGCTTGTAGTCCTCGTCCACGGCGTGCTGCACCAGCCCAGCGGTCACGCCGGGGTCCAGGTGGCGGAGATGTTCGACGTCGAGCGTCACCTTCTCCTCGTCCTGCCACGCGGTGAGGAGTTCAGCGTTGTCGCTGTGGGTACGCAGCAGCCACGCGCGGCGCCCGGGGTCCCCGACTTTGCGCCACTGGCTGACCAGCTGGCGGGCGTACCAGTCGATGCGCTGGCCGGCCTGTTCATCCAGGTGCAGGCGGATGCGGTTAATGTCCGCGGTGATGTCCTCGTCGGAATCGCCCTTGGCCCCGCCCACCAGCGAGGCGAAGGCGTCGCGGATTTCCTGCCGCTCCACGTCCGCCACCACCGGCTCGAAGTAGCTGGGCCAGGCCAGGTACTCGATGCTGCGGCGGATGGCGGGCTGGTCCGCCGGGGTGCCCGCGGCGAGCTCGTGGAACTTCAGCGGGTCCTTCAGCGCCTTCGCGATGGCCGCGGGAACCTGCTGGTCCACATGCTGCACAAACCGGCAAAGCCACTTCAGGTGGTCCCAGATGGTCCAGTTGAATTCGGCGGTGCGGTCCCTGATCACGCCGTGGTCCGTCATGCCCTTGTAGAGTTCCTCGGGCAGCTCCAGCGGCGGCTCCAGCGCTGTCTCCAGCCAGGACGCGGCCTCCGCCACGCGGGCACGCTTGACCTTGAGCGACTTGACCTCGTGCGCCAGGGGCAGTGACTGCAGGAAGAGCAGCTCCACGGCCAGCTGCTTGGCCTCCCGGGAGGCGTCTTCGAGGTTCTGCCGGAGGTTGGTCATCATGGGCGCCTTGGCATCTGCCGCTCCCCGGTCCAGGCGCTCCAGCAGCTCTGCCGCGGCCTCCGCAGTCCAGGTCAGGGTGTTCCCGTCCAGGGCCGAGGGCTTGCCCTGCAGGCCCGGTCCCAGCACAAACCAGGCCGCGTCCTCGATCTCCTTTGAGACACCGAGGGCGCGGTGCATGGCAGTCTTGGGATTTGGGGTCATGGGTTCAAATTTACAGGCTCAAACTGGGTGCCTGCTCCGAAGACCCTGGCGGCGTGCAGATCCGAGGCCTGCTACTTAACTGCTCCGAGTCCGGCTCCGGGCCGCTTGCGCCCCAGAATGAAGTAGCCCATCGGCCCGATGAAATTGATCAGGGCGGCTACCCGCCAGGCCGCCTTTGGCCCATTGATTTGCGCCGCCGGACGCTTGGAGATGTCACGTTGGGCGGCCAGCATCAGCGCCACCTGCCCTATCCCGATGACCACGAATCCCGCCCGTGCCGCCGGTGACATCTCTTTCCAGGTCTTTTTGTTTTTCTTGGCCATGGTCAACGCTCCTTAGTGGGTATTTCCAGTTTCCGGTGTGCGCCGTGCCTGCGCAACGGGTGTGCGGGCACGGTGCCGTACGGGTCAATACGTGAACGGTTCAAAACGTGAACGGCTCAAACGGTGAACGGCGCCAGCCGCTCCTTCTGCTCCGGCGTCAGGCGAAGGACGCGGCCGGAAGCCTCGTCCACAAACGCCAGATGGCTGCTGGCCCGGACGCACTCCTCCCGGGTGACCGGGTCCTGCACTACGTAGTGGATGTCGAAGCTGGCGCCCTTCACCGCGCCGATCCACACCTGGACCACAGCCGGGACGTTGCGGTATTCCAACGTCCTGACGTAGCGGATCCTGTGGTCCACCACCAGCGCCAGGGTTCCCTCCGGAACGTCATTGAAGAGCGACACTTCCGGTTCGATGCCGGGCAGGCCGGCACCCCGGGGAGGCCCGAACGCTGCGATCCGGGCCTCCTCGAGCATCCTGACAATCTGGACGTTGTTGATGTGCCCGTAGGCGTCCATGTCACCCCAGCGCATCGGGACCAGGACCTCGATGCGCCGGGGTGATCCGGTGCCCAGCGCGCTCAGCTGTGGACCGCCGTCGAATCGTCCACAACGGTTTCTTCAACGTCGGAACCGGCGAACTGGGACATGTACAGCCGGTAGTAGGCACCCTCAGCCGCCAGCAGCGTATTGTGGTTGCCCTGCTCCACGATCTTGCCGTTCTCCATCACCAGGATGGTGTCGGCGTCGCGGATGGTGGAGAGCCGGTGCGCGATCACAAAGCTGGTGCGGTCCGTCCGCAGCGCCGCCATGGCCTTCTGGACCAGCAGCTCGGTGCGTGTATCCACGGAGCTGGTGGCCTCGTCCAGGATGAGCAGCGACGGGTTGGCCACAAATGCGCGGGCGATGGTGATCAGCTGCTTTTCACCGGCGCTGACGTTGTTGCCTTCTTCATCGATCACGGTGTCGTAGCCCTCCGGCAGGGCGCGCACAAAGCGGTCCACGAAGGTGGCCTTGGCGGCTGCCATGACCTGCTCCTCGGTGGCGTCCAGGTTGCCGTACCGGATGTTGTCGTAAATGGACCCGCCAAACAGCCACGCGTCCTGGAGTACCATGCCCACCTTGGACCGCAGCTCGGACCGGCTCAGGTGCGTGACATCCACGCCGTCCAGGGTGATGGAACCTGAGTTGAGCTCGTAGAAGCGCATCACGAGGTTCACCAGCGTGGTTTTGCCGGCCCCCGTGGGACCAACAATTGCCACGGTGTGCCCCGGTTCCGCCGTGAAGGACAGGTTTTCGATCAGCGGCCTGTCCTCGGTGTAGCTGAACGTGACGTCCTTGAACTCCACATGCCCGTCGGTCTTGGCCGGCAGGTGCTCGGTGGCGGTCTCGGAGTCCTGCTCATCGGCGTCGAGGAATTCAAAGACCCGCTCCGAGGACGCGACGCCGGACTGCAGCATGTTGGCCATGCCGGCCATCTGGCCCAGCGGCTGGGTGAACTCGCGCGAGTACTGGATGAACGCAGTGGCGTCGCCCAGGGACATCGAGCCCGAGGCTACCCGGAGGCCACCCACGACGGCGATGCCCACATAGCTGAGGTAAGAAACGAACTGCATGACCGGGAAGATCATGCCGGAGACGAACTGGGCTCCGAAGCTGGCCTTGTAGAGGGCCTCGTTCCGCTCTTCGAAGCGTTCCAGCATGTCAGCGTCACGGCCGAAGACCCGCACAAGATCGTGCCCAGAGAAGGACTCCTCGATCTGGCCGTTCAGCTCGCCCGTGTTCTTCCATTGGGCGGCGAAGAGCTTCTGGCTGCGCGAGCCGATCAGGCCGGCAGCCACACCGGACAGCGGCAGCGCAACGAGGGCGATGAGAGCGAGCTGCCAGGAGACAATGAACATCATGATGACGATGCCGATCACTGTCAGCAGCGAGCTGATCAGCTGTGCGAACGCCTGCTGCAGCGCCTGCTGGACGTTGTCGACGTCGTTCGTCACCCGGGAGAGGACGTCGCCGCGCTGGCGGGTGTCGAAGTAGTTCAGCGGGAGCCGGTTCAGCTTCTTTTCGGTGTCGTCCCGGAGCCTGCGGATCACCTTCATGACGATGCGGTTCAGCACGTAGCCCTGCAGCCAGAGGAAAATGTTGGCCACAAAGTACATCAGCAGCACGATGGCGATCAGGACTGAGAGTTTCTGGAAGTTGATCCCGGTGCCGGGAACCAGCTCCATCCGCGACACCATGTCCGCGAAGTTATCCTGCCCCTGCTGACGGAGGCCTTCCACGAACTCGTCCTTGCTGGCGCCCGCGGGCAGTTGATTGCCAACCACGCCGCCGAAGATGACGTCCATGGCCTGGCCCAGGATCTTGGGTGCGATGACATTCAGGACCACCGAGACCACCACCAGGGCCACCACGGAGTAAATCCCCACAGCCTCAGGCTTCAGGAGCCCCAGCAGGCGTTTCGCCGAGGGCCAGAAGTGCTCGGCCTTCTTGGCGGGCATACCGCCGAACATATCGCCGTCGGCTTCGGAGGGCTTGTATTCCTCCTCAAAGAAATCGTCGTCCTCCAGGAGGTCTTCGGGAGTTACGGAATCCGGGTTCGTTTCGGTGGTCGAGCTTATCGTTTCGGTGGTCGAGCCTGCCGAGACCTTCTTGGCGGCGCTCATGCCATTTCCTCCACGCTCAGCTGGGATTCAACAATTTCCTGGTAAGTGGGTGAGGTTTCCAGGAGTTCCTCATGCGTTCCGCGGTCCACGATCCGGCCGTTATCCAGGACCAGGATCTGGTCTGCGTCGGTGATGGTGGAGATCCGCTGGGCCACAATGATGACCGTGGCGTCGGCGGTGGTCTGTTTCAGCGCGGCGCGGAGCCTCGCGTCGGTTGCCACGTCCAGCGCCGAGAACGAATCGTCAAAGAGGTAGACCTTGGGTTTGGTGATCAATGCCCGGGCGATGCAGAGCCGCTGCCGATGGCCACCGGAGACGTTGGTGCCGCCCTGCGCGATGCGGGCGTTCAGCCCGTTCTTCTTCTCGCGGACAAAGTCCCCGCCCTGGGCGATCTGCAGCGCGTCCCAGAGTTCCTGGTCCGTGGCTTCGGTCTTGCCGAAGCGCAGGTTGTGCTCGATGGTGCCGGAGAAGAGGTACGGCCGCTGCGGTACGAGGGCCACGCGTTTGGTGATCTCAGCCCGGTCCAGGTTGCTGACGGAGACACCGTCCAGGAGGACTTCGCCCTCGGCGATGTCGTACAGGCGCGGCAGCAGGGCCAGCAGCGAGGTCTTGCCTGCACCGGTGGAACCGATGATGGCAACGGTCTCCCCCGGCTTGGCGGTGAAGCTGATGTTGCTCAGCACCGGCGTCTCGGCACCGGGGTAGGCAAAGGTGACGTTCCGGTATTCCACTACCCCGGCCAGCGTGGCGGGAGTCTCAGGACGTTCGGGATCGTGGATGGAGGGTTCGACGTCGAGCACTTCACCGATGCGGTCCGCGCAGACGGAGGCGCGCGGGATCATCATGGCCATAAACGTGCCCATCATGACGGCGATCAGGATCTGGAGCAGATACTGCAGGAACGCGGTCAGGGCGCCCACCTGCATCTCGCCCGAATCCACGCGCTGGCCGCCGAACCACAGCACCGCGGCCGTGGACAGGTGCAGGATCATGCCGATGGCCGGGAACATCAGGACAAACAGGGCCCCGATTTTCAGGGAGACGTCGGTCAGGTCCTTGTTGGCAACGCCGAAACGCTCGGTTTCATAGGGTTCGCGGACAAAGGCGCGGACTACGCGGATGCCGATGATCTGCTCGCGAAGGACCGCGTTGATGCGGTCGATCTTCTTCTGCATGGAACGGAAAAGGGGCATGAGCCGGACCACCAGGTAGCCCACCACTACGATCAGCACGGGCACGGAGACCCAGACCAGCCATGACAGGCTGATGTCCTCGCGCAGCGCCATGATGATGCCGCCGATGCACATGATGGGGGTGGCCACCATGAAGTTCAGTCCCATCAGCACCAGCATCTGGACCTGCTGGACGTCGTTGGTGCCGCGGGTGATGAGGGTGGGGGCGCCGAACGTGTTCACGTCCTTGGCGGAGAAACTGGTGACCTTGCGGAACACCCCGCGGCGCAGATCGCGGCCCACGGCCATAGCCGTTTTGGAGCCGTAGTAGACGCCGGCGATGGCAGTGCCCACCTGGACAATGGCCACCAGCAGCATCACGGACCCGGTCCGCCAAATGAAATCCGTATCCCCGCGGGAAACGCCTTCGTCGATGATCTGGGCATTAAGGCTGGGAAGGTAGAGCGCTGCGATGGTGGACGCCAGTTGGAACACGACAACGGCCACGATGTATGGCCTATACGGTTTGGAGTAGCGCCGTATGAGGGTGAGGAGCATGCCCGTGAATCCTTAGGAAGAGAGCGCGAAATGATGAGGATAAGTAGTAACAGACGGGGCTGACATTTCTCAGCCTACCCACTTTACGAAATCCGTTGCCCGGGCGAAACATCTACGGTAAATATCATCCGATCGGCGTACTCCCCCACACGTTCCCCGGCCACCCACCTGCGCGAACGGACACTTGCGGCCCCGGATCCGTGGGGCCTCAAGTGTCCGTTCGCGCCCAGGTTAGCCGTTCGCGCTCAGGTTAGCGACTCGCGGAGGCGAGTTCCGGCGTCGTGCTTTCAGCGTTGGCGTTTGCCTCGTCGCCTGCCCCCGCCCATGGCTCGGCCTCCGGCTGGATGTCAACGGTGCGCCGCAGCGGGCGCTCCTTGATGAACAGGACCGAGATCAGGGCTACCACCGCAACGCCGGCGGAGATCAGGAAGACCTCGGCGGTGGCGTCGCCGTAAGCGGCGCGCATGATCTCGCGGACCGGTGCGGGCATGTCAACGAGGTCCATGCTGGCTCCGGCCGACCCGCCCGCAACCGGGATACCGGCCGCTGCCAGGCCCTGCGTGGCGAGTTCGCTGACCCGGCTGCTGAGGACGGCGCCGAGCACGGACACACCGATCGCGCCGCCCACCGAACGGAAGAAGGCAACAGACGCGCTGGCCGAGCCGATATCTGACGCCCGGACCGTGTTCTGCACTGCCAGGACCAGGTTCTGCATCAGCATGCCGAGGCCCACGCCCAGGATGGCCGTGAAGATCCCGGCCTGCCACAGTTCGGTGGTGTGGTCCATGGTGCCGGCCAGGCCGAGGCCGCCGATCAGCAGGATGGACCCGCCGATCAGGTAGCCCTTCCACTTGCCGGTGCGGCTGATCAGCAGACCGGAAACGACGGAGCCGGTCAGGTTGCCGGCGATCATGGGCAGCGTCAGGAGCCCGGCTTCGGTAGGCGTGGCGCCGCGGGCCACCTGGAAGTACTGGCCCAGGAAGGTGGTTGAACCGAACATCGCGATGCCCACGGCCACTGAAGCAATGATGGCCAAAGCGGTGGTGCGTTCGGAGATGATCTTCAGCGGGATGATGGGCTGCTCCATCTTGGACTCCACCAGCACCAGCAGGGCCAACAAAACCACACCGCCGCCCACCATGGCGGCCGACTGCCAGGAAACCCAGTCGTAGTAGGCAGGGTTTCCGGCGAAGGAAACCCAGATCAGGAGCAGGCTGACGCCGGAGGTCAGCAGGATGGAGCCAAGCCAGTCGATCTTGACGTGGCGTTTGATGTGCTCGATTTTCAGGGTGATCTGGAGCAGGATAAGCGCGACGACGGCGAGCGGCACGCAGACGAAGAAGGTCCAGCGCCAGCCCAGCGGGCTGTCCACGATGAATCCGCCGAGCAGCGGGCCGCCGGCAGTGCCTACCGCCATCACGGCGCCCATGTAGCCGGAGTATTTGCCGCGGTCCCGCGGCGGGATCATGGTGCCGATGATGGCCTGCGCCAGCGCGGTGAGCCCGCCCATGGCCACGCCCTGGATGACGCGGGCCGTGAGCAGCAGCGGGATGGTCTCGGAGAGTCCGGCAATGACGGAGCCGGCCACGAAGATGACAATGCTCAGCTGGACCAGGAGCTTCTTGTTGAAGAGGTCGGACAGCTTGCCCCAGATGGGGGTGGTGACGGCGTTTGCCAGCAGGGCGGCGGTGATCACCCAGGCGAAGTCGGTCTGGGTGCCGTGCAGATCGGACATGATGGTGGGCAGCGCGTTGGCCACGATGGTGCTGCTGAGGATGGCGGTGAAGAACGCCGCGAGGAGCCCGGTCAGGGCTTCCATGATCTGGCGGTGGGTCATCGCCAAGGGGGGTGCGGCCGGTTGGCTCGACATAATCAGTGCTCCTGGAAGGTCTGGTTTGCGGCGGCTGTTGCCATGGTTGAAAGTGCCGGGACTGCATGTTCCCGGGCTGAATGCTTGAGGGACTCCGAGAGTTTCGTCAGAATCCGTGCCGTATCTTCGGCATCCTCCTGGCTCCAGTCGCTGAGGTAATCCTGCAGCGTGGCCGTGCGGCGCTCTTCAATCTTCCGGAGCTTCTCCGCGCCCGCCGGCGACAGGGCAACCAGCTGGGCGCGGCCGTCGTCGGGATCCTGCCGCCGACTGACGTAACCCAGCTCTTCAAGGTCCGCGATATGGCGGCTGAGGACAGGGGCGCTGACTCCGAGCCGCTCCGCCAGCTGGGTGGCGCGTGACTCTCCCTCCCCCACGAACCTGAGCACGCCTTGCAGCGCAACCCCGGTGTCCTGTCCGCGGAAGCTCGCCGCGGCCACGCATCGGACCACCCGCTGGAGGTCGAAGATGCGGTAGACAAGGTCCGCTGCGGTGTCCGGGGCGACTGCCATGGTTGAGCTCTCCTCTTTTATTTGCCTGAGGCAACTATATGCATAAATGGTTGCTTTGGGAAACTAAAGAAGAGGTGGCAGGGGTGAACGGCCCTTAAACGCCAAGCGCGAACTGGCAGCTAACGCCCTCAAATTTGCTTGCAGAGGGTATTAGCTGCCAGTTCGCGCGTGGTTGGTGCTGGGTGTTCAGTCGTCCAGGTGGGTGGGGCCGAACATCTTGAGGAGCGTTTCGACGACGACGACGTTGGGTCCGTCCGCCGCGAAGCCCGCCTTGAGCGCGTCCCCGACATCCTCGGGGGCCACCCGTGTGGCCGGCACGCCGAAAGCTTCGGCGAGCTTGACGAAATCGGGACGCGCAAGCTCGGTGGCCGTGGCCTTCCCGAACGCGCCCACCATGTATTCACGCAGGATGCCGTAGCCGCCGTCGTCCACTATCAGCCAGGTGACCGGGATGTTGTGCTGCTTGGCGGTGGCGAGTTCGGAAATGGAGTACATGGATGAACCGTCACCGGACACGGCGAGGACCCGGCCGGGCTTGCCGACCGTTTCCAGCCCGACGGCGCCGCCGATGGCTGCCGGGAAGCCGTAGCCCAGGCCGCCGGCACCCTGGGCCGAGTGGAACTGGCCCTGCCGTGCATCCCAGCAGCTCCAGCCCCAGTACGCGGAGATGGTCATGTCCCAGAAGGTCTGCATGTCCGCGGGGACGGCTTCGCGGATGTCGGACATGAACTTCAGCTCTTTGCCCAGGTCCTGCGACTCGAGCCTTTCCTTGACCTTGGCGAGCGAGTCCTTCACCAGGTCCTCCGGAGAGGTCCCGTGCCAGCTGCGGGGGGTGCCGACGGGCGCCATCAGGGCCTCGTCGAGGGCGGCGAGCGCCTGGCCGGCGTCGGCACGGATACCCAGGCCGGGGCTGTTCGATTCGAGGACCCGCGGTTCGGCATCGATCTGGATGATGCGGCCGCGCGGAGCGAACGTGAAGTAGTTGGACGTGACCTCACCGAGGGACGAGCCGATGACAATCAGGACGTCGGCATCCTCCAGGAGGTCCGTCATATGCCGGTCCTCGATCCAGGACTGCAGCGAGAGCTCATGGGTCCACGGGAAGGCGCCGTTGCCGCCAGGCGTGCAGATGACCGGCGCCCGCAGCTTTTCGGCAATCGAGAGCAACGACTTTTCGGCCCGGCCCCGCCGCGTACCGCCACCGGCGATGATGGCGGGACGTTCCGCCGTCGACAGCCATTTCACCGCTTCCCGGACCAGCTCCACGCGCGGCGGGTTGTCCGCTGCTTCGGCGAGCGCGTCCTCCACCGGGGGCACCATGATGGGATCCAGCAGCACGTTCTGCGGGATTTCCAGCCAGACCGGGCCCTGCGGCGAGGAGATGGCTTCAGTCCAGGCATCCTGGATGGCCGACGGAATACCGGACGCGTGCTGGATCAGGCGCTGGCTCTTGGTGACGTTCGCGGCCGAGGCCTTCTGGTCATCGAGCTGGTGGAGCATGCCCTTGCGGCGGGCGCCCAGTCCCTCGAGCGGGATCTGGCTGGCCACTACCACCATGGGCACACCCGTGGCGTAGGCCTCCTGCAAGCCGGCGAGTGACGTCAGCGCACCGGGTCCGGTGGACAGGAACAGCACGCCCACTTCGCCGGTGGCGCGGGAGTACCCGTCCGCCGCGAAGGCGCTGTTGTTCTCCACCCGGGAGGACACGAAGTGCAGGTTGCCGCGGCCCATGGCGTCAAACAGGCCGAGCGCGTGCTGGCCCGGGATGCCGAAGACGGTCTTGGCGCCGAGCGCTTCAAGGGTTTCGACGACGAGGTCGCCGCCGTTGCGCTGGCTGGTCCGTCTGTTATCCCGTGCGGGAGCTGCTGCTGTGCCCGGATCGAAATCAATCATGGTGGCTACTCCTTGGTTCCGGCGGCGAAACCGGCAGGTTGGCGGGCTTCTTGGCCGAGAGCTTGGGCGGCGTAGCCGTTGGCGGTCCCGAACCGGTCACCTTCAACAGCATTGTCCGCCATCAGGGTGATCAGTTCATAGGCCACGTGGCTGGCTGCCACGCCGGTGATTTCGGCGTGGTCGTACGCAGGAGCAACCTCGACGACGTCGGCGCCCACCAGGTTCATGCCGCGGAAGCCCCGGATGATCTCCAGGAGTTCGCGGCTGGTGATGCCGCCGGCCTCGGGGGTTCCGGTGCCAGGCGCGTGTGCGGGGTCCAGGACGTCGATGTCCACGGAGATGTAGAGCGGGCGGTTGCCGATCCGGTCGCGGACCTTGGCCACGGTTTCGAGGACGCCCCGGTAGTAGACGTCCGCGGAGGTGACGATGCCGAACCCGAAGCGGTGGTCGTCGTCGAGATCCTTTTTGCCGTAGAGCGGGCCGCGGGTGCCGATGTGGCTGATCGCTTCCGTGTCCAGGATGCCTTCTTCAACGGCGCGGCGGAAAGGTGTGCCGTGGGTGTATTCGGCGCCGAAGTAGGTGTCCCACGTGTCCAGGTGGGCGTCAAAGTGCAGCATGGCAATGGGCCCGCCAGCCCGCTCGGCAGCCGCACGGAGCAGGGGCAGGGCGATGGTGTGGTCCCCGCCGAGCGTCACCAGCTTGCTGCCGGCCGCGGTGAGGTCCAGGGCGTTCTGCTGGATGGTTTCGATGGCTTCGTTGATGTTGAACGGGTTGACCGCCATGTCGCCGGCGTCGGCCACCTGGATGTTTTCGAACGGGCTGACGTCCCAGGCCGGGTTGTAGGGCCGGAGCAGGCGGCTCGCTTCCCGGATGTGGTTGGATCCGAACCGCGCGCCGGGGCGGTACGAAACACCCGAGTCGAAGGGCACTCCCACCACCGTCACGTCAGCCTTGGCCACCTGGTCCAGGCGCGGCAGGCGGGCGTAGGTTGCAGCGCCGGCATAGCGCGGGATACGGGATGAATCGATGGGGCCAAGGTTGCCGTTGGCTTCGATGCGCAGCTCTTTCAAGATGAGCCTCTCCTTCGAGGATTGATCGGCGGGTGTGACTGCCATCATAGCCTGAAGTTTTCTTATGCGCATCAGTTGTTTACAAAACTCTCCTGGCCGGGTTCTCGGTGATCGCTCCCGCCCAGTTGCCTCCGGGGCTGTCCATGCGCCGTCCGCCATCTGGCCCGCCGCGCCGCGGAATCACGGGGCCCTCCGTGGCAGGCAGCCTGCCCGCGGCCCGAGCAACTGGGCAGGAGCGTCGAGCGCAGGCTGGGCGGGTTACCCACATACTGCTTGGTTCGCCTTCCGGAACCAGTTCGGGACGCCTGGAATGACCCCATGGACATCTACGAATTCCTCAAACGGACCGGCGGAGTTGCCCGCACCGCCCAGCTGCTTAGCGCCGGTTACTCCAGGACGGACATCGAACGCTTGACGGCGCGCGGCGTCACCCAGCCCCGCCGTGGCATCTTCCTCACTCCGGACTGCGACCAGGATCTCGCTGCCGCAGTCCGGCACAACGCCCGGCTCACCTGCGCCAGCGCAGCTGACCACTATGGGCTGTGGCTGCGGGACCCGCCAGCCGAACACCACCTGGCCTGCAACCATGGCCACGGCAGAGGCTTCATCCGGCACCGGACCAGCAGGTTCAATCCGCACCCCACACTGCCCCTCGCCGCAGTTGAAGATGTGGTGCTGCATGCCATCGGATGCCTGCCCGCCCCGGCCTCCACGGCAATCGCCACCTCGGCAATCCGACTGCACGGCGTACCGCTCGAGCTTTTGAAGGACCAGCTCGGAGGAGATCGATCCCGTCCCGTGCTGACGGCGCTGCGTGAGCTGGACCTGCGCGCCGAATCCATCGTGGAAGTCGACGCCCAACACCTGTTCCGCGCCAACGGCATCGCGTTTGATGCACAGGTTCAAATTCCGGGAATCGGGCGCGTCGATTTCCTCATCGAGGGTTTTCTGATCGTAGAAGTAGACGGCTTCGCCTTCCACTCGACCAGGAAAGCCCTGCGGCAAGACCTGGCGCGCAACAACGCGTCAACAGTGAATGGCTATGCTGTGCTGCGCTACCCGCCGGAGGTCATCTGGTATCAACCCGAACGCGTTGTGGCAGAGATCCAAGCCGTCATCGCCCTGAAGAGACCGGCGCCGTGACATTCCTGCCCAGTTGCCTAGGCGAGCACCTGAGACGAACCGCTGATTTCCGGGGTCACGCTGGGATTGCCGGTGCGAAGCCAGAAGAAAACGGGCCACAAACTGGGCAGGAACGCACGGAGCGCGCGGCGGAGGGCAGGACCGCCCGCGGCAGAGAGCGGTGGAAGGAAGACCTACCTGCTGGCGGCGGGGACCAGGACCCAGAGAACTTCGACGGCCTCGTCGGTGGGATTGACCCACGTATGCGGTTCGCGGCCCGGGAATGTCACGGTGTCGCCGGTGCTGAGCTCGTATTCCTCGTTGGTCAGGATCAGCCGGATGCGCCCCTTGATCACATGGAGCACATCCACGTCGCAGTCCACGGCGTAAAGCTCAGCCTCGCCGCGGCCATGCGGCTCGATGACGGCCTGGATGATCTGGATGCGCCGTTCGGAACGGGCGGTCAGCAGCCGCTCCACGATGCCTTCGCCGCCCAGGGAGATCCGTGGGCCTTCGTCCCGCTTGGTCAGGTGCGTTTCCGGGGCCACAAACAAGTCGCCGATCGAGATGGACAGGACCTGGCACAGGGTCACCAGGGACGCGACCGACGGCGACGTAAGGTCACGTTCCACGCGGCTAAGGAAGCCCTTGGTCAGGCCGGTGGCGTCGGCAACCTGCTCGATGGTCAGCCGCTGCGACTGCCGGGCGGCACGGATTCGGGAACCGATGGCAACCGGAACGTTGCTCGGCTCAACTGGCAGTGCCTTCATGTGCAGACCTTTCGTGGCCGGCAGTGCGGCCCCATCTCTGGAGCAATCCTAATGGCCAGCCGACCCGCGTGACGTGGCGGACGCCGCGACGAACAACAGATGCTACGGCCGCCCTTGACTGTTGCGTCGGTCACAGCATACGCTTCTTGGCAACAAGTGTTGCCTGTGAGGCAATATTTGAGGAAACTCTTCCTCCCAATTTCCACAAGAGCAGCGGAATACCGGCTTCCCCAGCAGCGCCGCCGGGATTCCAGACACACTGCAGATCAGCTCCAAGGAGCCCCAAATGGACGCTAACTTCGTCAACATCGCCATCGTGGTGGTGTACCTCATCGCCATGCTGGCCTTCGGCTGGTGGGGCAAGTCCCGTACCAAGAACAACAGTGACTTCCTGGTTGCAGGACGACGCCTCGGCCCGCTGCTCTACACCGGCACCATGGCCGCCGTCGTCCTGGGCGGTGCCTCCACCGTCGGCGGTGTCGGCCTGGGCTACAAGTTCGGCATCTCCGGCATGTGGCTGGTGGTCGCCATCGGCGCGGGCGTGCTCCTCCTGAGCCTGCTCTTCGCGGGCACCATCCAGCGGCTGAAGATCTACACGGTCTCCCAGATGCTCAGCCTGCGCTACGGCCAGCGCGCCACCCAGACCTCCGGCATCGTGATGCTGGCCTACACCCTGATGCTCTGCGCCACCTCCACCGGCGCCTACGCCACCATCTTCGTCGTCCTGTTCGACTGGGAGCGCTGGCTCGCCATCGCAGTCGGCGGCGCCATCGTCCTGGTCTACTCCACCATCGGCGGCATGTGGTCCATCACCCTGGCCGACCAGGTGCAGTTCATCATCAAGACCGTAGGCATCTTCGCCCTGATGCTGCCGTTCACGCTCAACGCCGCCGGCGGCTTCGACGGCATCCGCAGCCGCGTTGACGCCAGCTTCTTCCAGCTTGATGGCATCGGGATGCAGACCATCATCACGTACTTCGTGGTCTACACCCTGGGCCTGCTGATCGGCCAGGACATCTGGCAGCGCGTCTTCACCGCCAAGACCCCCACCGTGGCCCGCTGGGGCGGCGCAACGGCCGGCGTCTACTGCATCCTGTACGGCGTCGCCGGTGCCCTGATCGGCCTCGCCGCCCGCGTGGCCCTGCCCGACATCGACGTCGCCAACCTCGGCAAGGACGTTGTCTACGCCGAGGTCGCCACCCAGCTCCTGCCGATCGGCATCGGCGGCCTAGTCATGGCCGCCGCAGTCGCCGCCATGATGTCCACCGCCTCCGGCGCCCTGATCGCAGCCGCCACGGTGGCCCGCGCCGACGTGGTGCCGTTCGTGGCCAGCTGGTTCGGCAAGACGATCAACACCGACGACACCGAAAACCCCGAGCACGACGTCAGGGCCAACCGCTACTGGGTCCTGGGCCTGGGCATCGTAGCCGTACTGATCTCCATGGCGGCGCAGGACGTCGTGGTGGCACTGACCATCGCCTACGACATCCTGGTGGGCGGCCTGCTGGTGGCCATCCTCGGCGGCCTGGTCTGGAAGCGCGGCACCGGCATCGCAGCCGCCTGGTCCATGGCCGTTGGCTCGGTACTGACCCTGGCACTGCTGACCATGTACGCCGTAGGGGTCATCCCCAGCGCTGACGGCGTCTACGCCAACGAACCCATCTACTGGGGCCTCGGCGCCTCGCTGGTTTCCTACATCGTGATCTCGCTGCTCACGCCTCCCACGGACCCCGAGGTCCGCGGGGCCTGGGAGAAGCGGGTCGCGGGAGCGGTCACCGAAGAGCTGCCCATGGAGGCCCACCCGGTCGCCAGCCACCCGACCCACTAATCTCGACAGGCTCGATCACCGGCGGCCACTGAGCCCGCAGCTTCACTGAGTTAAGTACGACGGCGGCATCCCCCTTCGCTTCCCCGCGAACCGGAGTGCCGCCGTCGTTCGTTCTATTCGGTTCCGCGGAACTCGTCCTCATCGAGTGGAACCACGCGCTCCTCGGCGTCGACTGCCACCGGGGGCGTGGGAACCACCACCTTTTCGGCGTCCGGGAATTCGTCCTCGGCGTCCCAGTCGTCCACGCTGATGGGGACGTCCTCGGCGTAGTCGTAAGCGGGATCCGATTCAACAGATTCCAGGTGCGGCATGTCCGGGTGCTGTCCGGTGGTGCTCATGATTCGACCTCCGTTTGTTCGCCTGACGTGCTTTGTTGATAGGCGCCGCCGGTGGGCGCGGGCGGACGCCACTCCTTCATCACAGCACCGCCGTTGAGCCCGGTCAAGAGCCGGCGCAACCCGTCCGGGCACACGCGGCAGACCGCCGAATTTTGAGGGAAACCTAAACTCCGCAGTGAGGGCAGCCAGCCGAAAATCCGCGGAATTCCGCGGTAAGCTGGGCGGTGCAAAGGGGCCGAACCATGCCCATCCAGCACAGGAGCCTTGCGTGTCTCAGCACCCCAATCCCAGCCAAGCCCGGCCCGCGGAATCCATTCCATCCGCGCCGCAGCCCACGCCGGCCGACATCCGCCGGTGGCGCCAGTACTTGGCGGACGAACGGGCAGAGGCCGCCGTCTACCGCGATCTCGCCCAGAACCGCGACGGCGAAGAACGTGCCATCCTGCTGGCCCTCGCCGAAGCCGAGGGGCGGCACGAGGCCCACTGGCTGCGCCTCCTCGGCGACCACGCCCAAAAGTCCCGGCCGGCGTCCCTCCGCAGCCAGTTCCTGGGCTTCCTGGCCCGCCACTTCGGCTCCGTTTTCGTCCTGGCCCTCGCCCAGCGCGCTGAAGGCCGCTCCCCCTACGCCTTGGAACCCAACGCCACGGACGCCATGGCGGCGGACGAACAGATCCATGAGGAAGTGGTCCGAGGCCTGGCAACCCGTGGCCGTAACCGGCTCGCCGGGACGTTCCGTGCCGCCGTTTTTGGCGCCAATGATGGCCTGGTCAGCAACCTTTCGCTCGTGGTGGGCATGGCCGCTTCCGGAGTGGCGAGCGGGGTGGTGCTGCTCAGCGGTGTGGCAGGGCTCCTCGCCGGTGCCATGTCCATGGCCGCGGGCGAGTTTGTCTCCGTGCGGTCCCAGCGCGAGCTCCTGGCAGCCACGCGTCCCACCCAGATCACCCTCGCGGCCGCCCCGAAACTGGACATCGAACACAACGAACTGATGCTCGTCTACCTGGCGCGCGGGATGTCCCACGAAACGGCTGAACACCGTGTGGCCGAACGCATGGGGCTGCTGAGCTGCGACTGCGATCCCAGCCTGTCGCTCCAGCCCGAGCTGCCGGAGGCCGAAGACCAGCACGAGGCCGTGGGCACCGCGTGGGGGGCGGCGCTGTCCAGCTTCTGCTTTTTCGCGTCCGGCGCCGTGGTCCCCATCCTGCCGTTCCTGTTCGGCCTGACCGGGGTGGCCGCCCTGGTAGTGGCCGCGGTGCTGGTGGGGCTGGCGCTGCTGGCCACCGGCGGAATCGTGGGCCTGCTGTCCGGAACGTCGCCGCTGACGCGCGGGCTGCGCCAGCTGGGCATCGGCCTGGGCGCCGCCGCCGTGACCTATGTGCTGGGGCTGGCCTTCGGCACCGTGGTGGGTTAGCAGCCCGCCGTACGCCGGAATAGTCAGCCGCCCAGCACCGCGAGCGCCTCGTCCACACTGTCCACCAGGAAGATCCGGTCCTCCATGGCCCGTCCGGCAGCGAGCCGCCGGAGCATTGGCCACGCGGGATACTCGTGCTCCCAGTGCTGCCGTCCCACCAGCACCATCGGCGTCACGGCTTCGCGGGCGCTGTAGTAGTTCTCGCAGGCGTCCTGGAAAATTTCCTGCACGGTACCGGCCGCTCCCGGCAGGAAGATGATGCCGCCGTCGCACAGTTCCAGCAGGATCGCCTCCCGGATGGCGTTGGCGAAGTACTTGGCGATGTGCGTGGCAAAGTAGTTCGGCGGCTCATGCCCGTAGAACCAGGTGGGGATGCCCAGCGACGGCGTTCCGCCCGGATGGCGTTCGACGACGGCGGCCGCCTCGCGTGCCCACGCGGACACCGAGGGGCGGAAGCCGGGGACGGCTCCAAGGCCGGCGAGCGCCGCCGTGAACTCCGGGTGCGGAACGCGGCTGAGATACGCGCCGAGGTTCGCCGCTTCCATGGCACCCGGGCCGCCGCCGGTTGCCACCATCCGCCCGCTCTGCGCCAGGAGCCTGCCCAGCTCGGCTGCCTGAGCGAAGTCCGGGGTTCCCCGCAGGACGGCATGCCCGCCCATCACGCCCACGGTCGTGCGGCCGGCGTAGGGGTCCGAGTGAGTGAACTCGTCCAAGGCGTCGCCGATGGCGTGGTCATGCAGCGCCGAGGCCAGTGTGGCGTCCAGCCGGTTGCGTTGCCCCGGGCGGATGCTCCACTGATACACCAGGGCGTCAGGCAGCTCCTCATAGGGTGAGTTTTCCAGGCCGGCGTACAGTTCCTGCGGTGTATAGAGCCGGGCCCGGTAGGGATCGAACGGCACACCCTGCAGCCTGGGGAAGATTAGTGCGCCGCGGCGACGAAGCCCGTCTTCAACGCCCTGGTCGAAGGTGCAGCCCAGGAAAATGGCACCCTCCACGTCCAGGGTTTCCAGCGCCGCGTTCCGGCCGCGCAGGTCCAGGGACTGGGCGTGCCAGCCGTGCATGGCCACCGCGCCGGCGGCGAGCAGCCGGTCGAAGGCGTCCAGGCTCTCAACCTCTAGGGTCCGCGGGCTGGGGACCAGGCCGCCGTAGGGGTTCACGCCACGGACCTAGCCTGCCAGTCCGGCCGCGCCGGTGACGTGCTGTTCCAGCCGGGCCAGCGTCTTTTCGATGCTGACGGGGTGGCGGCGCAGGTATCCTGCCAGCCGAAGGAAAAACTTCCCACGGACCGCAGTGGCGTCCCATTGTTCGGTGACGCGCGTGCCGGCAGTACCGTCGGCGCCGGTGGCCGGTTCCAGGATGTAGCGCCAGATGTGGCCATAGAAATGGCGCCAGGCAATGCGCCTGCCTTCCTCGAATTCGGAGACCGTGTTCAGGATTTTGTAGTCCACGGCCATGTTCATTTCCATGCCAAAGCGGGCTCCGAGGCTCAGCCGTTCCGGGCCGCGCGGCTGGGCGCCCTTCACGGTGCCGGAACCGTCGATCGCACTGTGGAGCGCCGGCGTGGCCAGCACTTCAAAGATCACGTCGGGCGGGGCAGCGATGAAGCGTTGACGGGACACGAGGTATCGGTTGTTCATCCCCCCAGCCTAGGACTATGTGCACGAATGGCGGTGCGCCCGCCAGTGGCAGCCTTGACCGCCAAAATTCGGCTGATATTATCAATTAAGGCAGTATGTCCTATCAAGCGAACATACTAGGACATGGATGCCCTCCCGGGCCTCGGGCGGGCACCAGCTTCCGGCATGGAACGAGGAATATTTAGTGGCGAATCAACTTGGTCTCATCATCGACCGTTCCTCGCCGGTGCCCCTGTACCACCAGGTGGTACAGGGTATCGAGGCTGCCATTCACAGCGGAATCCTGGAACCCGGCAGCCGGCTGGAAAACGAAATCGATCTCGCGGCCCAGCTGAACCTGTCCCGGCCCACCATGCGCAAAGCCATGGATGAACTGGTCCGCTCGGGGCTGCTGGTCCGCAAGCGCGGCGTGGGCACCCAGGTGGTCTCCAGCCAGGTCCGCCGCCCCCTGGAGCTCTCCAGCCTGTTCGATGACCTCTCCAATAACGGCAAGAAGCCCACCACCCAGGTGTTGACCTTCTCCCACGTGGAGGCCGACGCAGCGACGCTCGCCACCCTCGAATTGCCTGCCGGCTCCAAGGTCTACCACTTCACCCGCCTGCGGAAAGTGGGCGGCAAGCCCCTTGCCCTGATGGAGAACTGGGTCCGGGACGACATCGCGAGCATGGACGAAGCCATGCTCGCCGCTGAGGGCCTCTACGCCATTCTCCGCCGCGGCGGCGTCAACTTCCGCCTGGCCTCGCAAAGAATCGGCGCGATGATCGCCAACGACTACCAGGCGCGCCTGCTGGAGGCCGAGGTCAGTTCCGCCCTGGTCACCATGGAGCGCACCGCAACAGACGACGCCGGCCGACGGGTGGAAACCGGACACCACGTGTACCGGGCGGATTCGTACAGCTTTGAAATGACACTCGTACAGCGATAGCGCAAGGAATACATCAATGACTAACTGGGTCTACCCACTGGGAACCGCCAACGACGGCGACTGGGATATCTCGCTCGGAACCTCCGATTCAACCCTGGCCGTGGATGGCTGGGCCCATACGGGCCTGAAGGTGGCTACCTTAACTGCAGGGGCCGACGTCGTTCTCCCGGCAGCGGACGAGGAGCGGATTGTGGTTCCCCTCAACGGCTCCTTCACCGTCTCCGTCGACGGTGAAGACTATGTCCTGAAGGGGCGGGCGTCCGTGTTCCACGGCCCCAGCGACGTGCTGTACTCGGGCACGGGCCGGACCGTCAGCATCAGCTCGTCCGACGGCGGACGGGTGGCGGTCGCCACCGCACCGGCAAAGGCCTCCTATCCCACGCGCCTGGTCACGGCGGCGGAGACACCTGTGGAACTGCGCGGGGCCGGCAATTGCTCCCGCCAGGTCCATAACTTCGGCACGCCGGCGGCCCTTGAGGCTGACCGTTTCATCGTGTGTGAAGTCCTGACCCCCGCCGGGAACTGGTCCTCCTACCCTCCGCACAAGCACGATGAGGAAAAGGACGGCGAAACGAACCTCGAGGAGATCTATTACTTCGAGACGCAGGTGGCTGCGGGCTCCGGCGCACCCGCCGACGCCGACGCCATCGGCTACCAGCGCGTCTACGCCTCGGATGAGCGTCCCATCGACGTTGCCGCCGAGGTCCGCACGGGCGACGTTGTGCTGGTCCCCTACGGGTGGCATGGCCCCGCCATGGCGGCCCCGGGCTACGACCTGTACTACCTGAACGTGATGGCCGGACCCGGCCCGGTCCGCGAATGGCTCATCAGCGACGACCCGCACCACGGCTGGGTCCGCCAAAGCTGGGACGGCCAGGACATCGATCCCCGGCTGCCGTTCGGCGCTTAGAGAGCAAGCGCTAGAGATCAAGAAAATGCCCCTCCGGAACGGATTCCGGAGGGGCATTTTTCATGGCAGCGGTATGCTCACCTGGCTAGGCTGATGGCCACCCTGACGGGGACGCCTGTGGCCAGTGATTCCTGGGCGGCGTCCGCCACGCGGGAGGCGGCCACGGCGTCCTCCGGGGTGCACGGATTCTCCCGGCGGCCCAGGATCAGCTCCACAAACGCGGCCATTTCGGATCGGTACGCCTGGTCGAAGCGTTCGGCGAAGGTCCTGTGGGGTTCTCCGGCGGGGAAATCAATCACGGCTTCGGCCGACGCCATGGCCGTGTGCTCATCGAGCCCAACCATCAGCGAACGGCTGGAGCCTTGGATTTCCAGGCGGACGTCGTGGCCGGCGCCGTTGTAGCGGGTGGCTGAGACGGTACCGACCGTGCCGTCGTCGAACGTGATCAGTGCCAGCGCCGTGTCCACGTCTCCCACTGCGCCGATGGCCGGGTCTCCGTTGTTGGAGCCCTTGGCGTAGACCTCCACGATCTCGCGGCCGGTCAGCCAGCGGAGGATGTCGAAGTCGTGGACGGAGCAGTCGCGGAACAGGCCGCCGGAACTGGCGAGGAACTCCACGGGCGGCGGCGCCATGTCGCAGGTGACGGCGCGCAGGGAGTGGATCCAGCCCAGCTCGCCCGCTTGGTAGGCACGCTTGGCCTCAAGGTAGCCGCGGTCAAAGCGGCGCTGGTGGCCGATCTGCACCACGCCGTTGTTGTCGCGGATGTAGTCCAGCACCGGCAGGGCGTCCGCCACGTTCATGGCCACCGGCTTTTCGCAGAAGACCGGGATTCCGGCGTCCACTCCCGCCTTGATCAGTTCGGGGTGGGTTGCGGTCCCCGTGGCGATGACGAGTCCGTCCACGCCGGCGGCGATGAGGTCCTCCACCGAGGGCAGGAAGCCGGCACCGAGGCCGGCCGCAATGCCCTTGGCGTGGTCCTCGGCGACGTCGGTGAGCAGAAGCCTGACGTTGATGCCCTCCGGGTTGAGAACTCCGTTGAGCGCGGCGATGTTGTTCGCGTGCATCACGCCGATGCGCCCCACTCCGACCAGACCGAGAATGACGTCCTTCATAGTTCCCTCGCATGCAGTAGCGGCCCCGGAATCCGGGCAGACAAACAATGTTGGAACGTTCCATCATTGTCTTGCTAGAGTAGGTGAATCCGCATTCGGAGTCAAGACTTTGTATTAACAAACTGGAGGACGCTGTGACTGCCCCTGAACGCAAACGCGCGGCCACCATCCTGGACGTGGCCGCCGCCGCGGGTGTGTCCAAATCGGTGGTGTCCCTCGTGCTGCGTGGTACGGGCTACGTCAGCGCGGCCAAGCGCACCGCCGTCGAGCATGCTGTCCTGGAACTCGGCTACCGGCCGAACGCGGCCGCCCGGGCCCTCGGCGAATCGCGGAGCCGCACCGTGGGCGTGGTACTCAACGACATGCGGAACCCCTGGTTCGTCAGCGCGGTGGAAGGGCTCAACAGCACCCTCAACGAGCGCGGCCTGCAGATGCTGATGGGCGACTTCCGCCTGGACAGCCGCAGCGGCGAATCCCTGCTGAAGAAACTTCTGGAGATGAACATCGAGGCCCTGGTGCTGGTGGGGACCATGCCGGAGAGCCCCGGCCTGACGGCAGCAGCCTTGCAGGTGCCAACCATCGCGCTGGGAGCGCCCACCGGCCCGGGTGCCAACGTCACCGTCGTGACCAACGACGACGACGCCGGGGCGCGCCTCGCGGTGGCTCACCTGATTGCGCTGGGGCACCGCCGCATCGCCCATGTGGGGGCACCGGCCACCGCAGTCGGGATTGCCCGCCGTCGGGGGTATGAGGCTGAGATGAGGGCCGCCGGCCTGGCGGAGTTCATCCGGACGGTGCCGGGAGACCTGAGCGAAGAGGGCGGCCACCGTGCCGCCCTCGAGCTGCTGTCAGGTGGCGACCGGCCCACAGCGGTGTTCGCTGTCAACGACATGGCGGCACTGGGGGTCCTCTCGGCTGCCGAGGAATGCGGGCTCGCCGTTCCTGCCGATCTTTCGGTGGCAGGCTACGACAACACCCCGCTGGCGCGGTTGCGCCGGATCAGCCTGACTTCCGTGGACACGGCCAGTTTTGCCGCAGGGCAGCGGGCGGCCGAACTCCTGATCGCACGGCTGGAGCCCGGTAGCACGCTGCCCCCAGACGAACTGTTGGTGCCGACGCTGGAAGTGAGGGGCAGCACCGCCGCCCCTCACGCCTGAACGGCACGCCTATGCCGAGGCGATCTGGACGCTGGCGTCCTGCACCGTGAACGCCGCCCGGAAGGCCGCCAGGGCTTCCTCGTCGTCACCGCTGGCCCAGGCTTCCATACCCACCGTCCCCTTGTAGCCTGCGTCGGCGAGCGCCCTGGCCACGGCCCGGTAGTTGATCTCCCCGGTTCCGGGTTCGCACCGCCCCGGGACGTCGGCCACCTGGACTTCGCCGATGTGCGGCAGGGCGGTCCGTACAAGTTCGATGAGGTTCCCCTCCCCCAGCTGTGCGTGGTACAGGTCCAGCATGAGCTTCACGTTGGGGTGCCCGGCTGCTTCCACGAGCGCCAGGGTGTCCTTGGCACGGGCGAGCGGGATGCCGGGGTGGTCCAGGATCGTGTTGAGGTTCTCCAGGCAGAACGTCACGCCGTATTTCCCGCCCAGCCTGCCCAGCCGTTCCAGGGTCCGCGCCCCGGTGCTCCACATGCGGCCGGTGGACCGGTAGAGGGGGCGGGCCGCCTGGCCATCGATGAGCTCCGCGGAGTGCACCACCATGCGGCTGACGCCGAGCTCCAGAGCGGTCGGGATCAGCGACTCGGCCGTCCGCACCACGTCGTCGGCGGTGTCGGGGTCCACCACGCTTCCGGAGGTGTACCCGGTCATGGAGGAGAACACCGCGCCGGTGGCCTTGAGCGCGGCCAGGTCCTTGCCCCTGGAGTCCCACATCTCGACGTCGAATCCGGCTTCGTGGATCCGCTGCACCCGTTCCACAAACGGCAGGTCCGTGAAGACCATTTCCGCGCAGACGGCCAGCCGCATCAGACGCCGGCCCTGGCGTCGTCACGGAGCGCCACAGGGGCTGCGGCCACAGCCACCGGGCCGCCCTGTTTGACCGATTCGATGCACGCCAGCGCCATGGCCAGCGCGCGGCGGGCGTCTGCGGCGCCGGGGGTGAGGGTGAAAGCGCCCGACGGCGGCGGTGTGCCGTCCCGCTGCGCACGAACCGTGGCGGCGAAATCGGCGAGTTCATCCGTGTAGGCCTGCCGGAAGAGTTCCACGTTGAGGCGAGGGGTGTCCGCGGACAGTCCGCCGGCGGTGTACCTGCGTGCGGCGGTTTCCGTGGCACGGCCGGCCTGGACCATGCCCTTGGAACCGAAAACCTCTCCGCGGATGTCGTAGCCATAGAGGGCACTGAAGTTTGCTTCCGCCACGGCGATGGCGCCGTTGCTGTAACGGATGGTCACCACCGCGGTGTCCAGGAAACCCTGATCGCGCAGCTCCGGTTCCACGAGGGCGTCGGCCACGGCATAGACCTCCACCGGCTCGGCGCCTTCGTTGAACCAGTTGAGGGTATCGAAATCGTGGATGAGGGTCTCCAGGAAGATGGTCCAGGCCGGGACCCTGGCCGCGTTCGGGATGCTGCCGGTCCCGGGGTCGCGTGTCAGCGAGCGCAGGAGCTGCGGCTGGCCGGCGATGCCCGCGGCGAGGTCCCTCTTGGCGGTCTGAAAGTCTTCCGCGTAGCGGCGGTTGAAGCCAATCTGGAAATGCACTCCGGCGGCCTCCACGGCGGCCAGCGCGGCGTCGAGTTCGTCCAGGCCTTGGCCCGCGGGCTTCTCGCAGAAGACGTGCTTGCCCGCGGCGGCAGCCTGGGTGATCAGGGCGGAGTGGAAGCGGGCCGGGCTCGCGATGACCACGGCGTCGATCTCCGGATCGGCCAGGATGTCTGCGGCGTCGGCCGTGACCTTTCCGGTGCCCAGCGATTGGGCAAGGGCCTGCGCGGATTCCACATTGGGGTCGGCGATGGCCGCCAGGATAGCGCCGGGGACGCGGCGGGCAATGCTTTCGGCATGGAACGCCCCCATCCAGCCGGAGCCGATGAGCCCGACCTTCACGAGTGCGGAGAGTCCTGCGGAATGCTGTTCGATGTAGGCCATTGGGCCCGTCCTTTCGATGGTCAGAACAGATAATGAATCAGGGGCGGGCGGTTTCCTCGCCGGGGAACGCACTTTCGCCCGGGAACACCACGCCCAGCTGGCGACGGATTGCATCGGCGATCTCCAAAGTGCGGATGGAGGCTGCCAGGGTCCGCTGGCCGGCCTGCGTCTGGCCTGCGTCCACGGCACGGGCCACGGCCGTTGCCTCGTAGTGCAGTCCTTCGAAGTGGCCGCCGGACGGTTCGTCATGGCGCAGCCGGGTCCCGTCCGGGAAGCGGACCTCGAAGCCACCGGGCATGTTGAAGGGACCGTCGATAGTCAGCGTGGCTTGGGAACCGACGATAGTGGCGGAAGTGGGCGTGAAGTTGTGCACGTGTGTGTTCACCACGGCCTGCGCGCCGCCGGCGAACTGCATGATGGCGGACAGCTGGGCGTTGACCCCGGATTCGTGGGGCTGGCCGATCGCATGCAGCTCTTCCGGCAGACCCAGGACCTCGGTGACCAGGGCCAGCGGGTACGTGCCGAGGTCCAGCAGCGGGCCGCCGGCCAGCGCGGGATCGAAGATCCTGTGGCTGCGTTCGAAGTGTTCGCCGTATTCGGCAAAAACCGTGGTAACGGTGCCCAGGGTCCCGGCGTCGAGGATCTGCCGGATCACGTCGAACTTGGGCAGGAAGAAACTCCACATGGCCTCGGCGGCGAACACCCCGGCGGCCTCGGCCCGCTTGGCGATGTCCCGGGCCTGCGCCGCGTTGAGGCCGATCGGCTTCTCGACCAGCACGTGTTTGCCGGCGTCGAGGGCGAGCACCGCGGCCTTGTGGTGGAAGTTGTGTGGCGTGCAGACGTAGACGATGTCGATGTCCGGGGCGGCGGCCAGCTCCTCGTAGCTGCCGTAGGCCGCGGGCACGTCGAAAGCGTCCGCGAATGCCTTGGACCGGCTGAGCGAACGTGACCCGACAGCGGCGATCACCTGGTCCGTGTGCGCCTGGACGGATTCGGTGAAGCGTTCGGCGATCCAGCCGGGTCCCATGATCCCCCAGCGCAACACCGGGGCATCCCGCGGACCGGGCACGCGGGAGACGGGCAGGGCGGAGATGCTCACGAGTAGCTCACTTTCGTGTAGGCACCGTCGCTGTGCAGGGACTGGATCATGGCTTGGGCCACGAGCGAGGCGTTGAGGCCATCCTGCGCCCCGGCCAAGGGTGGTTGTTCCCCCTGGGCCAACGCTGAGATCCAGGCCTGCAGCTGCAGCCGGTACGCGTCGGCAAAGCGCGGGCGCCAGTCCGCGGGGATTCCTGTCCGGCCGATGCCGTCCTGCCGGATGCCCAGCAGCGCGGATTCCTTCAGGCCAGTGGTGCCAAGTTCCGAGACAACCTCGCAGCTGGTGGTGTAGCCGTACCGGGCGTTCAGGAACAGCTCCAGCGTGGTCACCGTCCCGTCGGCGGTGCGGAGCATCATGAAGGCCGGGTCCTGCAGCCCGCTTTCGGCATGGCGTGAGCTCCGCCCGGCCTGCCATGACACCTCCATGATGTGCGAGTCCAGCAACCAAGGAATGATGTCCAGCTCATGGATGACCGAATTCGTGATGGCCGATTCCGAGGTGGTGCCGGGGCCCGCAGCGGCGTTGCGGCTGGTGCAGTGGACCATCAGGGGCTCACCTTGGACCCGGTCCTGCACGGACTGGCGCAGGGCCACGTAGCCGGGGTCGAAGCGCCGCATAAAGCCCAGTGAGAGCAGGGATGCTCCGGTGGCGGCCACGATATCGGCGTCCGCCGCTACCACCTCGAGGCTTTCCAGGAGTGTGGGTGCCAGCGGCTTTTCGCACAACACCGGGGTCATCGCCTCGAAGCATTCCAGCACCAGCCCGGCGTGGGTGGCGTCGTGGGAGGCAACCACGACGGCGTCCACCTCGCTGGAGTTGATCAGCTCGGAGGGATCGGTGGTGATGCGGGCGGCCGGAGGTGCAGCTGCCGCGGCACGGCCGGCGTCGAGGTCTGCCACAAAGGTGACCTCGGCACCGCCGATAGTGGTGGAGAGGTTCCTGATGTGGTCGGCGCCCATGATTCCGGCGCCGATGACGCCTACCCGGATCGGCATGTTGGTCCTGTCCTGTCCATCGCGATTCTGTACGTCGCGGTTCTGTACGTCGTTTAATGGCTGCCCATGGCAAGACAGGGGCCCGCCGGCAGTCCGCCGAAGGGCCCCTTCCGCCGGCGCTGCTAGGCGTGTCTTGGGGCGCCTGCCTGCACGGCGTCGGCAACGTCCGCCACTTCGGCTTTGACTTCCTTGAGGGCTTCGCTGTGGCCGCCGAGTTGTTCGAGCTCGTGCGCGAGTTCGGCGAGTTCGGCGCCGCCTGCCATCTGGGCGGTCAGCTCATCGAGGGTGATGTCCTTCTTGTCGTAGTAGCCGATCGACTTACCGCGCTTGAGCAGCAGGAACCGGTCCCCGACAGGGAAGGCGTGGTGCGGGTTGTGGGTGATGAAGATGACGCCCAGGCCGCGGTCGCGGGCCTGCAGGATGTACCGCAAAACCACACCGGACTGCTTCACCCCGAGTGCCGCCGTCGGCTCGTCCAGAATCAGGACCTTGGCACCGAAGTACACGGCGCGGGCGATCGCCACACACTGGCGCTCACCGCCGGAGAGCTGGCCGATGGGCTGCTCCACGTCGCGGAGGTCGATTCCCATCTCGGCGAGTTCCTTGAGCGTGATGGCCTTCATCTTCTCGACGTCCAGGCTCTTGAACGGGCCAAAGCCCGAAGTCAGCTCCGAGCCGAGGAAGAAGTTCCGCCAGATCGGCATCAGGGGCACCACCGCGAGGTCCTGGTAGACCGTGGCGATTCCGACGTCGAGGGCGTCACGGGGCGAGGTGAACTTCCGTTCCTCGCCCATGATGTTCAGGACCCCGGCGTCGTGCTGGTGCAGGCCGGCGATGATCTTGATCAGAGTGGACTTCCCCGCGCCGTTGTCGCCCAGCACGCAGGTGACGCGGCCGTTGTCGACGGCCATCGTGACATCGCTCAGGGCGATTATGTTGCCGTAGTGCTTGCCGACACCCTCGAGGGAGAGCAGGTGCACGGGAGTGTGCGTGAGGGGATCTTTTTCGTTCTGGAGCAGCGTTTGCTGGTCGATCTGTTTGGCATTCATTTCTCCGGGCCCCTTACTTAAGTTCCGCGCGGCGCTTGACGATGAGATTGACGATGGTGGCCAGCAGCAGCATCAGGCCGAGGAAGAACTTGAACCAGTCCGGGTTCCACTGCGCGTAGACGATGCCCTTGTTGGCCATGCCGAAGATGAACGCGCCGATCGCCCCGCCCACAGCGGAGCCGTAGCCGCCCGTGAGGAGGCACCCGCCGATGACCGCGGCGATGATGTAGAGGAACTCGTTGCCCACACCTTCACCGGACTGCACCGTGTCGAAGGCGAAGAGGTTGTGCATGCCCAGGATCCAGCCGCAGAAACCCACGCCCATGAACAACCCGATCTTCGTGGCCTTGACCGGCACACCCACGGCGCGGGCCGCGTTGGCGTCCCCGCCGACCGCGAAGATCCAGTTCCCCACCTTCGTGCGCATCAGCACCCAGGTGGCCACGGCGACGAGCGCGATCCAGATGAACACCGTGATCTTGACATCGATGCCGCCGATGGTGACGGAGGATGCGAACACGGCGCGGGCGGAGCCGAAACCGTCCATGGTGGAGATCGACGGGGAGGATACGGAACCGCCGATCAGCCGGGTCAGGCCCAGGTTCAGGCCGGTGAGCATCAGGAACGTGGCCAGGGTGACGATGAAGCTGGGCAGCTTGGTCTTCATCAGAATCCAGCCGTTGATGTAGCCGATACCTAGGGAGACCAGCAGGGCCAGGACGACGCCGACCCAGACGTTCGTGCTGAAGTACCAGCTGAACATCGACGCCGTGAGCGCCGAGGAGATCACGGCGACACCGGTGGACAGGTCGAACTCCCCGCCGATCATCAGCAGCGAAACCCCCACCGCCATGATCCCGATCGTGGAGCTGCCGTAGAGAATGGTCGCCAAGGCATTGGGTTGGGTGAAGGTCGGGGAAACCACTGCGAAGAAGATGAAAAGGACGAGTGCGCCCACGAGGGCACCGACCTCGGGCCGGCCGAGGAGTTTCTGGAACGGGCTGCGCTTGGCGACGCGCTCGTCGGGCGCCGGTGACTTTGTCTTTGTCTGGGTGATGGTCATGATGATTCTCCTTGCTGCCGGGCCGGCGTTAGCCGGCCCGGCCAGCGGACTGTTAGCGGATACCCTGCTTGGCGAACTTCAGGACATCGGCCGCATTTGACTTGTCGACGAGGCTCGGGCCGGTGAGGACCGGCTGGCCGCCGCCGATGCTGAAGCCGCCGCGCTTGTTCTGCCACAGCGCGTCAACCGCGCCGTAGCCCTGCAGCCACGGCTGCTGGTCCACGGTGAACAGAACTGCACCATCCACAATCTTCTGGGCCAGATCCGCGTTCAGGTCGAAACTTGCCACCTTGGCAGAGCTGCCGGCGTCAGTGACCGACTTGAGGAGAGTCAGTGTGATGGGAGCGCCGAGGCCGATGATGACGTCGGCGTCCTTGGAAGCCTGGAGCTTGGCAGTCGCGGTGGACTGGACGGAGGTCATGTCCTTGCCGTCAACGTAAAGGATCTCCGTTCCAGGCACCTTCGCCTTGACGCCGGCGCACCGTGCTTCAAGGCCCACGTGGCCCTGTTCCTGAATCACGCAGATCGGGTGCTTGAAGTTCTCCGCCGCGAGCCGGGTGCCGACGGCCTGGCCGGCGAGCTGCTCGTTGGAACCGAAGTGGGTGAACGCTGCCAACTGCGCCGAGACACCCTCGCCGGCGTTCAAGCTGACAATCGGGATGCCGGCGTCAGCGGCCTTCTTCAGGACGTCTTTGAGTGCTTCGGGCTTGGCGAGCGTGACCGCGATGCCGTCGACCTTCTGGTCGATAGCCTGCTGGATGAGTTGGGCCTGGCGCCCGGCTTCGGGATCGGACGTGTAGAGGAGCTCAACGTTGTCCTTCGCCGATGCCTCCTCTGCACCTTTGCGAACGATGTCCCAGAAGGTGTCACCCGCTGCGGCGTGGGTGATCAACGCGATCTTGATCCGGTCTGTAGTGGCAACCTGTCCTCCGCCCGCGGCGCCACCGGTTTCGGCGGGCTTGCCGCCCGTGCTCGAGCAAGCGGAAAGAGCGAGCATCGGAACGACGGCCGCTACAAGCGTCGCCTTCCGCCAAGAAAAGTTCTTCACGATTTATCTCCTTTGATGGGGGTTGCGGCCCTGCCACTCTGCAGAAACTCAAAGCCCTCTACACAGATCATGGTGACTCGACTCACAGATGTCAATAGTTTGTCCTGACATTAGGATGTTTTTACGTTCAGAGCGGCCTGCGTGCAGCGAGCGCCGTCGTCGAGCGTACAACCAGGACAGGATCGATCAGCGCGTGCTCGGGCTCAATGGCGGGGTCCTGGATGCGCGCCAGCAAAGTGCGGGCGACGCCTGTTCCCACCAGATCGCTCCGGTTGTCCACTGACGTCAAGGCAAGGTAGCGGGACTTGGCCAGGCTTGAGTTGTCGTAGCCGACCAGCGAGATGTCCCCGGGAACCGAGAGCCCGCGTGCCTTGATGGCAGCCAACGCGCCCAACGCCATGGTGTCGTTGGCCGCGAAGATGGCCGTTGTCTCAGGATAGCGATCAAGCAGCCAGGATGCAGAGGCATAACCGTCTTCCTCGGACGTGCCACCGGATTCCCCCACAATTCGAGACTCAATGCCCTCCTCTTGGATTCGGTTTTGGAAGCCCGCCCGCCGGTGGGCAGCCGCCCCGCCCGATCCCGACAGGTGCCCAATCCTCGTGTGGCCGAGTCCAAGAAGGTGACTGGCTGCCACGCCGCCTCCGCCGTCGTCGTCATTGCTAATGAGATCGGCCCCCGCCGGTACGCTGTCACGCCATCCGGCCACCACAGTGGGCACCGCCATCCCGGCCACCATGGACTCGCTTGGTTCCGCCGCGATCACGAGCCCGTCAACGTGCATGGCCAGGAATCCGCCAGCCACTTCCTCAATGCCGCCCTCCCCAGGGCGCGCATCGGCGAGCATGACGTGGTAGCCGTGCTCCGTGAGGGCAGACTCCATCCCGCGCAGCAGATCGACGAACCACGGGTTGCGGTAGTCGTCAATCACGAGCCCGATGCTCTTGGTCCGACTACTGGCGAGGGTGGTGGCCGCCCGGCTGGGGCGGTATCCCAGCTCCGCCATAGCTGTACGCACAGCAGCGCGCCGCCTGTCACTCACCTTCGCTGGATTCTGCAGCACCAGCGAAACCAACGACGGCGATACCCCCGCCCGCTTCGCTACATCGTAAATAGTGGGGCGTCGTGTTGTGGGCCCGTTCATGGTCATGGTGGCGCCTTTCCGGCCCTGCCGTCGAAGACAGTCCGATGAGTCATTGACAGGACATAAATACATAACTACGCTCAGCATCCAGCCTACAAATTGTAGCGCTACAAATTGCCGTTGACCCCTGGACACGGCGGAATTTCAAAGGAGAAATCAATGGCTGAAAGCCTAGGCGTCGCCGTCATCGGTGCAGGCATGGCCGGCAAGGCCCACGCTGCCGCGTACCGCACCGCGTCAGCCCTCTACAGCCCGGTGCTTCCCCCGGTGCGCCTGGTCTCGATCGGCGACGTCAACGCCGAATTCGGCTCATTGGCCGCCCGCCGTTTCGGATACGAGCGCAACGACACGTCATGGCAGGCAATCGCCGAAGCCGATGACATCGACGTCGTCAGCGTGGTCATCGCCAACTCGCTCCACCGCGAAGTGGTGGAGGGCCTGCTCGCTGCCGGCAAACACGTTTTGTGCGAAAAGCCGCTGAGCGACTCCCTGGCAGACGCACGCGCCATGGCCGAGGCAGCCCGCGCGGCTGAGGCCGGCGGCACGATCGCCCGCACTGGCTTCACCTTCCGCCGAACCCCTGGCATCGCCTACATCCGGGACCTCATCCGCAACGGCGTCCTCGGCGACGTCCTGCACTTCAGCGGCCGCTACTGGACCGACTACGGCTTCAGCCCCTCCGCTCCCATGAGCTGGCGCTACAAGGGAGGCCCCGGGTCCGGTGCGCTCGCCGACGTCGGAAGCCACCTGACGTACGTCTCCGAGTTCCTCTGTGGCGACATCAAGTCGATCACCGGCGGCAGCCTCAGCACCGTGATCGACAAGCGTCCCCTGCCGCTCGCGGCCGTGATGGGCCACGACCACGTTGCAGTCAGCGACACCTTCGAAGCCGTCGAGAACGACGACTATGCAGCATTCAACGCAGAGTTCGGCACCGGCGCAGGCAGCTTTGAAGTCTCCCGGGTTGCAGCCGGACACGCCAACAGCCTCAACTTCGAGGTGTTCTGCGAGAACGGTGCCGCCAAGTTTGACCAGCGCCGCCCCGCCGAAATCCAGCTGTTCCTCAACGATGGCTCCGGCAACGAGAACGGCTACCGCCAGGTCATCCTCGGCCCGGGACACCCCTACATCGCGGGTGGCCTCGCCATGGACGCCCCCGAAGTCGGCTTCGGCCAGAACGACGCGTTCGGCTACCAGGCCCGGGCGTTCCTCGAAGAGGTCGCCGGCCTCAGCGAGGAAGAGTCCCTCCCCCGCTGCGCCACGTTCGACGAAGGTGTGCGCAACATGGAACTGCTCGGGGCAGTCGCCGAGTCCGCCCTGAACAACGGAAAGAAGATCACGCTATGAGGCTCGGTGTCTACAACGCGGTCCTGCATGACCGGCCACTTCCCGAAGCACTGAAGGTCATTGCCGATCTTGGCCTTACAGGCATCGAGATCAACACCGGCGGCTTCCTCCCCGCCGTGCACGTCCCCACCATGGACCAGATCCTTGAAAGCGACGCGGCCCGCGATGACTACCTGGCGGTCTTCGAAGGCACCGGCGTGTCAATTGCCGGGCTGAACTGCAACGGCAACCCGCTGCACCCCAACCGTGAGATTGGCGACAAGCACGCCGAAGACATCCGCCGCTCCATCAAGTTGGCGCACCGCCTGGGCCAGAACCGGGTGGTCACCATGTCCGGCCTGCCCGGCGGAGAGCCCCGCGCCACCACCGTCAACTGGGTGGTCAACGCCTGGAACTCAGCCGCACTGGACGTGTTGGACTACCAGTGGGGCGTGGCGGCGGAGTTCTGGAAGGAAACCGACCGTCTGGCGGCCGACCACGACGTCAAAGTGGCTCTCGAACTGCACCCGCAGAACCTCGTTTTCAACACCGCCGATGTCCGCAAGCTGCTCGAGCTGACCAACGCAACGCATGTCGGCGTCGAGCTGGATGCCTCCCACCTGTTCTGGCAGCAGATGGATCCGGTCGCCGTGGTGCGCGAACTAGGACCGCTCGTCTTCCAGGCAGCGGCGAAAGACGTCCGCGTGAACACCGAAAACGCTGCGCTCTACGGCGTGCTGGACAACAGCTTCCGCCGCCTTGCGCCAGAGGAAGACCGCACCAACCTCGGCGGCGACGAGTGGGCCAACGAGTGGCCCAAGAATTCCGCTTGGGACTTTGTGGCGCTGGGCCGCGGGCATGACACCGCTTATTGGACGGAGTTCCTCCGTGCCCTGCACGAAGTTGACCCGGAGATGCTGGTCAACATCGAGCACGAGGACGTTTCACTGGGCCGGATCGAGGGCCTGCAGGTGGCGGCCAAGGTGCTGCGGGATGCTGATGCTGCGCTCAGGGCATCGCTGAACGTTACGGCGTAGTCAGCCAACCAGTCAGCCAAAGGCCTGTGACAGACAGCACGGGGGCGACGCGCACGCGTCGCCCCCTTGCTGTCTCCGGAGGCCGGCCATCCCCAACAGAGAAAAACAAAACATGCGTATTGGCATTGTCGGATACGGAGCAGGCGGCAGGTACTTCCATGCCCCGTTCATTGAAGCGGCCAAGGGAGTCGAATTGGTCGGCATTGTGGCCCGTTCGGAAGCGAAAAGGGCGCAGGCAGAATCGGACTTCCCTGGCTGCCCGTTTATGGGAGCCTTGCCGGTTTGCTCGACGCCGGCGTGGACGCGGTGACCATCACCACGCCGCCGCACAGGGGGTCGAGGACCATTCCGCGGAAAAGTAGCGCTGTCATTTTCAGCGGTCCAGGGGCGCTGAGAATGACATCGAACATGACCTGGAGTGTCTTGCGAACGAACGATTTCCCGACATCCTCCGGCATCAGTTGGTCGCAACGCGTGACCGGGCTCTGGCGCTGACGGGTCCTGCGAAAATTCGCACCGCAGGAACCGGCGTCGTCTTTGGGGCGGCCCGGTGGTGACAGCGGGTTGCGCGTCGCCAGGTCCAGCAGGTGCCGGGCGACGACGGAAATGCGCTGTTGCGGGGTGTCCGGCGCCAGGACAACGTGCACGTCCGTCCGGAAACTCGGGCCGGATCAGTCCAGCCCGCCAAGAGGGGAGGCCGGCAGGTGCCTGGGCGATGGCTTCAGATCCAGCAGACAATACATCCGTGCCGCGCCAAAAAATCCCCCGGTTTCCGGGGGCCAGCGGCCGTGCCGCGACACCACACCGCGGCTCCGCGGAGGGGGAACCGCTGGCATCCCCGGTTTTGCACGTTTGTGCAGAACGCTTGAACATATTTCCGTCTTGTTCGAAAAATGAAAGGGAAGGCGCCCCAGGGCGCGAAGAAAAAGCTGCGAGGGAGCAACTTTGAGCGAGCATGAATCCACCGGTGAGCACAGTCCGGCCTCTTCCCGCACGACGGTTGAGAGTCTGCGTGAACGCCCCAGGGCGAAGGTGCTGATCATCGGCGGGGGCATCAACGGGGTCGGTACTTTCCGGGACCTGGCGCTGCAGGGCGTGGATGTGGCCCTGGTGGAACGGGGGGACTACTGCCAGGGTGCGAGCGGCGCCTCGTCTCATATGATTCACGGCGGGATCCGTTACCTTGAAAACGGCGAATTCCGCCTCGTCAAGGAATCGGTCACCGAACGCAACGGGCTCCTCAGGCTCGCGCCGCACTATGTGAAGCCGTTGAAAACCACCATTCCGATCTTCAGCACGTTCTCCGGCGTGCTGTCCGCCCCGTTGCGGTTCCTGACCCACAAACAGCACGGCGCCCCCAAGGAGCGGGGGGCCTTCCTGATCAAAATCGGGCTGAGCCTGTATGACTCTTTCTCGCGGGACGGGGGCGCCGTGCCCCGGCACGAGTTCAAGGGACGCGCCCGGGCGCTGGAGGAACTTCCCCGTCTCAATCCTGGCGTGAAATTCACGGCCACGTACTTTGACGCGTCCGTGCACAACCCTGAGCGGCTCACCCTGGATGTCCTCCAGGATGGACAGAAGGCCGCCGGCTGCGGCAATGACACAGCCCGCGCCGCCAATTACGTCAGCGTCACCGGCATCGGCGACGAAGGGGTCCAGCTCCGTGACGAACTCACGGGGGAGACGTTCTCCTTCACGGCCGATGTGATCGTGAACACAACCGGGGCCTGGGTCGACCTGACCAATGAGGCGCTGGGCTCGCCTTCCCTGTTTATGGGAGGGACCAAGGGTTCCCATATCGTGCTGGATCACCCCGCACTGTCCGATGCCTGCCAGGGCAGCGAAATCTTCTTTGAACACACGGACGGCAGGATCGTCCTGATTTACCCCATGGGGGACCGTGTCCTGGTCGGCACCACGGACATCCGCGCGGACATGGCCGAGGACGCCGTCTGCACGGATGAGGAGATTACCTACTTTTTCGATCTGATCAAACACGTCTTTCCCGACATCACGATCACCCGGGAGAGCATTGTGTACAGTTTCGCCGGCGTCCGCCCGTTGCCGCGTGATGAAGCCGAGCACCCAGGGTTCGTCTCCCGCGATTACCGCATTGAACTCGGCGGCCGTGAAATTGCCGGCACGAACGTTCCGGTGCTGAGTCTTGTCGGCGGCAAGTGGACCACCTTCCGGGCCCTGTCCGAGCATATGACCAACGATGTCCTGGCGATCCTTAATCACAAACGCAAGGTTTCCACCGCGAAGCTTCCCATCGGCGGCGGAGCGGATTTCCCGCCCACCGAGGCCGATGTGCAGGCCTGGATCACCCGGCACGTGTCCGATGATCTGGACGCCGGCCGGGTCGAAGGACTGCTGACCCGTTACGGCACCCGTGCAACGGAGGTCATCACGTACCTCTCCGCCGGTGAGGACCGTGTCCTGAACTCGACGCCCGAGCTGAGCCTGCGCGAAATCGAGTTCATGGTCCGGCACGAGCAGATCGGACACCTGATCGATGTCCTGATCCGGCGCACATCCCTGGCCTTCCGGGGCTTGGTCACTGCCGGACTCCTCACCGAGCTGGCCCAGGCCCTGGCGGGACCGCTCGGCTGGGATACGGCCCGGGTCAAGCAGGAAATCACGCACGCACAAGAGGTGCTGCAGCGTTTCCACGGGGTCCGGGTACAAAGCCGGATTTCCTGACGCACAGCAAGGCCACCATCAAGAAGCCGGACCGCAGCCTTGGCGCGGATCCGGACCCGCACGATCCGGACCCACACAGCGGGCCGGCGGGGCGGAACGAGTCCTGGCGCGCCCGCCCCTGACTGCCGGTCATCATCCGAGACCGGCTAAAAACAGAACAATATGAGGAGTCAAAGATGTCTCTTGGCATTATCTTCCTGTCCGAAGTATTCGGCACCGCGATGCTGACGCTGCTCGGCTGCGGTGTCGTCGCCAACGTTGCCCTGAAGGGAACGAAGGGAAATAACGGCGGGTTTCTGATGGTCACCTGGGGCTGGGGCATCGCCGTCTTCGCTGGCGTGTTCATTGCAGCCAAATCCGGTGCCCACCTCAACCCGGCCGTCACGCTGGGTCTGATCCTCAACGGCAAGAAGGAATTCGTCCCCGGCATCCCGGTTGATTTCCTGTCGACCATCACCTATTTCGGCGGGGAACTGACCGGCGCCTTCCTGGGCGCCTGCGTGGCCTGGCTGGCGCACAAGCAGCACTTCGACGCGGAGCCGCTGGCAGCCAGCAAACTGGCGGTGTTCTCCACCGGCCCGGCCATCCGCTCCACCGGCTGGAACCTCGTCACCGAGATCATCGGCAGCTTCGTCCTGGTCTTCGTCATCCTGACCTTCGGCGGCACCCCCTCCGGGCTCGGGCCGCTGGCGGTGGCCCTGCTGGTGGTCGGTATCGGTGTTTCCCTCGGCGGCCCCACCGGCTACGCCATCAACCCGGCCCGTGACCTCGGGCCACGCATCGCACACGCGCTGCTCCCGATCAAGGGCAAGGGCAAGAGCGACTGGTCCTACTCGTGGATTCCCGTCGTCGGCCCCCTGGCCGGCGGAGGGCTGGCCGGCATCGTTGCCGCCGCCGCGCCCATTGTCTTCACCGCCGCGGCGTAACCGCCGCGCACCCGAACACCGTCATTCACTAAGACAAGGAAGTCATGATGAAGCAGTACGTCATTGCAATCGATCAGGGCACGACCAGCAGCCGGGCCATCATTTTTGACCACAGCGGCAATATCGTCTCCAGCGGCCAGAAAGAACACGAACAAATCTTTCCCCAGGCCGGCTGGGTCGAACACGATCCCGTCGAAATCTGGGACAACATCCGCGAGGTCATCGGCTCAGCGCTGTCCAAGGCCAACCTGACCAGCCACGACATCGCCACCGTGGGCATCACCAACCAGCGCGAAACCGCCGTCGTCTGGGACAAGAGGACCGGGCGGCCGGTGTACAACGCCATCGTGTGGCAGGATACCCGCACCCAAGACATCGTGGACGAGCTGGCAAAGTACGGCGGTGTGGACCGTTTCAAGAAGCAGGTCGGCCTGCCGCTGGCCACCTACTTCTCCGGCACCAAAATCAAATGGATTCTGGACAACGTCCAGGGTGCGCGGGCCAAGGCCGAAGCAGGGGACCTGCTCTTTGGCACCACGGACTCCTGGGTGATCTGGAACCTGACCGGCGGCAGCACCGACGGCGGCCTTCACATCACCGACGTCACCAACGCCTCCCGGACCCTGTTCATGGACCTGGAAACTCTGCAATGGGACAACAGCATCCTTGAGGCCTTTGATGTGCCCAGGTCCATGATGCCCGAAATCAGGTCCTCTTCCGAGGTCTACGGCACCGTCCACCACTCCCAGCTGCTGCGCGGAGTTCCGGTGGCCGGCATCCTCGGGGACCAGCAGGCAGCGACCTTCGGCCAGGCCGCGTTCGGCAAGGGCGAGGCCAAGAACACCTATGGCACCGGGTGCTTCCTGATCTTCAACACCGGCGAAGAGATCGTGCACTCCAGCAACGGCCTGTTGACCACGCTCGGCTACAAGCTCGGCGACGCGAAGCCGCACTACGCGCTGGAAGGATCCATCGCCGTCACCGGATCGCTGATCCAGTGGCTGCGGGACAACCTGGGCCTGATCGGTTCCGCCCCGGAGGTTGAGGCCCTGGCCGCGTCGGTGCCGGACAACGGCGGCGCCTACTTCGTACCGGCGTTCTCCGGCCTCTTCGCACCCTACTGGCGTCCGGATGCCCGGGGCGCCCTGGTCGGGCTGACCCGTTTTGTCACCAAGGCCCACATAGCCCGGGCGGCGCTGGAAGCCACCGCGTTCCAGACCCGCGAGGTGCTGGAGGCCGTCAACGCCGACAGCGGGGTGTCGCTGACCGAGCTGAAGGTTGACGGCGGCATGGTCGCCAACGAGGCCCTCATGCAGTTCCAGGCGGACATCCTCGGTGTGGCCGTGGTACGGCCCAGGATCGTTGAAACCACGGCGCTAGGTGCGGCCTATGCGGCTGGCCTGGCGGTCGGCTTCTGGAAAGACCTCGGAGAGCTCACCGCCAACTGGGGCGAGGACAAGCGCTGGACACCGAAAATGGACGACGCCGAGCGTTTCCGCCAGCTCCGTCTCTGGAAAAAGGCCGTCACCAAGTCCATGGACTGGGTAGACGAGGATGTGATGTAGGGCCTATCGCCCCCGCCAGACAGCGGCGGCGGCCGGGAGCCTATTGCGTGCAGGTGGCGCCTGCGGGCCGCCACCTGCACGCCCGGAACCGGCCCGATGGCCGGGCGCTCCAGTGTTGCCCAGGCTTCCGGCAACGGTCCCGCCCCCCGCAGGAACACAGATCCGCCGCACGCTGACCGCCACGCATTCCCCACTACCGTTAAGAATGAGCCCGCCATGTCTGATGCTTCCAGATCAACCCGCTATTCAACCCTGTCCCCGGCGCTGGCCGTGGGCGAGGACGAACCCGACCGGAACCTGGCGCTGGAACTCGTCCGCGTGACAGAGGCGGCCGCCATTGCCGGTGGCCACTGGGTCGGATTCGGCGACAAAAACAAGGCCGACGGCGCTGCCGTGGACGCCATGCGTTCCCTGCTGTCCACCGTCCATTTCAACGGCGTCGTCGTCATCGGTGAAGGCGAAAAGGACGAAGCCCCCATGCTGTACAACGGTGAGCACGTCGGTGACGGCACCGGCCCCGAATGTGACCTCGCCGTGGACCCCATCGACGGAACCCGCCTGGCTGCCCTCGGCATCAACAACGCCCTCGCCGTCCTCGCCGTGGCCGAGCGCGGCACCATGTTCGATCCCTCAGCCGTTTTCTACATGGAGAAGCTGGTCACCGGCCCGGAAGCCGCGGACGTCGTGGACCTGCGGCTGCCGGTCAAGCAGAACCTGCACCTCATCGCCAAGGCCAAGGGCGTCAAAATCAACCAGCTCAACGTCATGATCCTGGACCGCGACCGCCACCGCCCGCTGGTGGAGGAAATCCGCGAGGCCGGTGCCCGAACCAAGTTCATCATGGACGGCGACGTCGCCGGCGCGATCGCGGCCGCCCGCTCCGGCACCGGGGTCGACGCCCTGATGGGAATCGGCGGAACCCCGGAAGGCATCGTGACAGCCTGCGCCATCAAGACGCTCGGCGGCGTGATCCAGGGCCGGCTGTGGCCCACGAGCGATGACGAGAAGCAGAAGGCCATCGACGCCGGCCATGACCTGGACCGGGTCCTTTCCACCGACGACCTCGTCACCGGCGACAACTGCTACTTCGCGGCCACCGGCATCACCGACGGCGACCTCCTCAAGGGCGTTCGCTACTCCAAGGACAAGGTCCTGACCCAGTCGATCGTGATGCGTTCCAAATCCGGCACCATCCGCTTCGTGGACGGCGAACACCAGGCCCACAAGTGGGAAGGCTACGCCCGCCAGAGCTAATCACTGAACCTCACCAGGCGACGCATTCCACCCGGAATGCGTCGCCTGGTGAGTTCCATGCCTCACTGCGGAGCTTTCGCGGAGCCGGCGCCCTCCGGCGCCGACGTTCAGGCCGACGCCCTGATGTCGGGCCGCCGTCCGGTTGAGGAACCGGCAACGTGGGGCATCGACGCGGACGAAAACTGGGGCACCCTGGCCACAAAGGACGGCCGCGAGGCCATTGCCTCGGCACAGGGGAACTATGCCGGCTTCTATACAGAGTTCGCCCGCGCGGTCCGCGGCGACGGCCCTGAACCCGTACCGGCGACGGAAGGAATCCGGACGCTGGAGGTGCTGGATGCGGCCCGCCGCAGTGCGCTGGAGCACGCGGTGATCGCGCTTTAGCACCCTCTCTCTTCCTGCGCGTTTTCCCGGATCCCTCTCTCACCTGGTGAGAGAGGGATCCGGATTTTCCTGCAGGAAGGGAGAGAGCGTCCATGGCCCCGCACCCGCTGGACGCAGAACGCCCGACGCCGGCCGGCGTCGGGCGTTTTTGTGTCACCTTGGGGTGCGGCGTCACCTTAGACAGACACGCCTGAGCGCTGCTTGAACAGGTGCTCCAGCTCCTCCAGGGATTTATCCTTGGTCTCCGGAACGACGCGTTTGACCCAGACAATGGCACACAGCTGCAGTGCCACGAAGATGAAGAACGTCGCCGAAACGCCGATCCACGAGACCATCTGCGGGAAGAAGAACCCGATCAGGAAGTTAATCATCCACAGCACAAAGACGCAGATGCCCATCGCGATGCCGCGGACGTGCATGGGGAAGATCTCGGACATGGTCAGCCACGTGACGGTGCCGATGCAGCCCTGCATGGAAGCCAGGAACGTCACCATGAACAGCAGCACAAGGTAGCCGCGCAACGTGCTCTCCGGTAGGAGCATGGAGACGAGCGCGATGGCCGTCAGGGACGTGGCGGTGCCGCACAGTCCCACGATCAGCATGGGCTTGCGAGGCACCCGCGTCATAAGATACATGCCGACGATCACGGCCGCCACGGATGTGACGCCATTGAGGACGTTGGCAATCAGGGCGCCTTGGTCGCCGAATCCGGACGAGGACAGGATGGACGTCCCGTAGTACATGATGGCGTTGACGCCGCTGATCTGGTTGATGATGGCCATGCCCAGGCCCACCACGAAGATCCTGCGGATCCACGGAACGGTGAGGTCCTTGAACGTGCCCAGCCTGGCCTGGTAGTCCTCCCGGGCTGCCTGCCGTACCTCGTCGAACTCCGCTGAGACGTCGCCGGCTGCGCGGGTGGACCGCAGCACCTCAAGGACGGCCCCGAAGCGACCGGCCGACGCCAGCCAGCGTGGGCTCTCCGGCAGCACCAGCATCCCGAACCACAGGACGACGGCCGGGAGCGTGGCGATGACCAGCATCCAGCGCCACACGTGCGTTTCTTCGGGGAAGGCGTTGCCGAGCACCGCATTGAAGGTGAAGGCCAGGAACTGGCCGGTGACAATCATCAGCTCGTTTTGCGTGACGATGCGACCGCGTTGGGCCGCCGGCGACATTTCCGCGAGATACACGGGGACAATCACGGAGGCGCCGCCCACTGCCAGGCCCAGGAATGTCCGGGCCGCGATGAGCAGTTCCGTGCTCGGCGAGATGGTGCAGGCGATGGTGGCCACGACGAAGATCAGGGCCAGTCCCATGATGGTTTTGCGCCTGCCGAAGCGGTCCGAGAGCCGGCCTGCGCTGATGGCGCCGAAGGCCGCGCCGAACAGCAGCGTGGACGTGACCAGCCCTTCAGTGAGCGGCGTCAGTCCCAGGTCCCGCTGCATAAACGGCAGGGCGCCGTTAATGACGCCGGTGTCGTAACCGAACAGCAGTCCGCCGAACGTGGAGAAGAGCGCCACCTTCCGCATGAACTTCTTCGGATTGGCCGGCTTGGACGGGTTGTTCGGCTTGGTGCTGCCGGGGGCGTCGGACTGGACTGTGCCGGGATTCGTCGTGGTTCCTTGGTTTTGGTCCGTCTTCGCCGCCACTACTTGACCTTGTTGACGTAGTTGCGCATCGTCTCCAGCTGGTAGCGGGACACGTCCTCGGCGTTGTCGTCTTCGGCGAAGACACTGGACACCATGACGGTGTTGTCCTTGTCCAGGAAGCCGATTTCCTTGAGCCCGGCGAAGAACTCGTCCCAGTTCACGTCGCCGTCGCCGATCTTCAGGTGCTGGTGCACACGCACGGCGTTTCCGGGCGGATTGGTGATGTAGCGCAGGCCGTGGGAGGCGTGGTGGTCCATGGTGTCCGAGACGTGGACCAGGCGCAGCCTGTCCCCGGCGGCCCGCATGATCTCCAGGGGCTTGTTGCCCATGTGGAACGAGTGCGAGGCCACGTAGACCATGCCGATGTTGGGCGAGTTGACGCCGCGGATGACGCGGATGGCGGCCAGGCCGTCTTCGACGAAGTCGTCCGGGTGCGGGTCGATCAGGACATCGAGGCCCTCCCGCTCGATGATCGGCAGCAGCTCTTCCATGGAGCGGTAGAAGGCGCGCTCGGACTCTTCGGCCTTTTCGGGGCGGCCGCTGAATTCGGTATTCATGGTGCTGACGCCAAGGTCCACGGCAATTTGGATGGCGCGCTTCCAGTAGCGGACCGCTGCTTCGCGGGCATCCTCATCCGGACCCGACCAGCGCAGCACGGGAAGCACCGACGCGATTTCGACGCCGGCATCCTTGCAGGCCTTGTTCATCTGGGCCACGAGCTCATCGTCGGCTTTGGGGTGGTTGTAGAACGGGATCATGTCCGCATGCGGAGTCAGCTGCAGGTACTTGTATCCGAGATCGGCGGCCACGCGCGGAAATTCCAGCAGGCTGTGGCTGTGGTGGAACGGGGTGGGGTCAAGTGCAATTTTCACGTGGAACACTCCATTGTGGATCAGTTGTGGGCGCAGGCGCAGAAGGGGACGGATGGCTCCGTCCCCTTCTCGTGCCCTACTTGTAGAGGTCGGGCTTGGCGGCCAGCTTGACGGCGACCTTCTCGCCGTTCTTCTGGGCTTCCACGCCGGCTTCGCAGCAGGCGGCGGTGGCGTAGCCGTCCCAGGCGGTCGGGCCGCCAATTTCACCGCGAAGGGCCGCATCCACCCATGACTGGATCTCGACGTCGTACGCGCTACCGAAGCGCTCCTCAAACCCGGGGGTCACCGTGCCGCCCCAGCGACCGGCGCTGCGGGTGTAGGGACCCTTGTCGCCGCCGATGCTGACGATGCCGTCTTCGAAGGACGCCTGGGTGGCCACTTCGTACCCAAACTTTGCGTTGACGAAGATCTCGACGTCGGCCAGGACGCCGGACTCGGTTTCGATCAGGACATGCTGGGGATCGTGCTGCCCGGCGGGGGCGTTCTTGGTGGCCTTACCGAGGCGCACCTGCACGCTGGTGATTTCCTCACCGGTGAAGAACCGGATGGCGTCGAACTCGTGGACCACGGAGTCGTTGATCAACATCTCGTTAGTGAAGCCCGCCGGGGTGGAGGGGTTGCGGTGCTGGTGGTGCAGCATGAGCAGCTCCCCCAGCTCGTGGTTGCTGATGATCTGGCCCAGGGCGGCATATTCGGTGTCGAAACGGCGCATGAAGCCGACCTGGATACGCTTGCGGCCCAGCTCCACCTCAGCCTGGACCACCTTCCAGGAGGATCCCGCGTCGGGGGTGAGGGGTTTTTCGCAGAGGATGGGGATGTCCTTGGCGATCGCCTTGAGCAGGATGTCCTCGTGCAGGAAGCCGGGGGTTGCTATCAGGACGGCGTTGACGTCACCGTTGTTGAGGGCTTCCTCGGCGTCGGCGAGCGCCACGGCGCCCGGGATGCCTTCGATGGCCGCCTGCGCGCGGGCCAGATCAACGTCGACGACAGCGGCGACTTCGGCTCCGTGGATGCGGGTGTTGAGGCGCTGGATGTGGTCTGCGCCCATGCGGCCGGCGCCGATGACGGCGACGCGGAGGGTTTCAGTCATGTCTGGTGTCCTTTGGGGTGAGTATTGCGGAAGCTGGAGTTGGCGTCAGCTGACGGTGGTGCGGGAGCCGCAGGAGAGCAGGTAGTTCCGGGTGCGCTTGGCGATCGGCATGGGGACGTCGAAAGCCACCGGGTACATGTCCTGCTCCACGATGCCGAAGATCGGCCGGTTCAGGGCCTCGACTGCTTCGATGACGGCGCGCAGGTCCGGCAGCCCGTTCGGCGGTTCGGTCATAACGCCGGCCAGGTTGGCAGCGGCCCACGTCATGTTTTCCTCGTTGACCTTCTTCAGGACCTCCGGGTTGATCTGCTTCAGGTGAAGGTAGCCGATGCGGTCCGGGTAGTTCTTGATCAGTTCCAGGCTGGAGGCTCCGCAGTATTCGGCGTGGCCGGTGTCCAGGCACAGGTTCAGGTACTTCGGGTCCGTGGCAGCCAGCAGGGTTTCGATGTCTTCCTGCGCTCCGACGTGCGAATCTGCGTGGGAGTGGAACTGCTGGTTCAGGCCGAAGTCTTCCAGCAACGTCTTGCCGAGGCGGTTGTGGCCGGCGAACAGGTCGTTCCAGCCCTCCTCCGTGAGCTCACCGCTTTCCACCGCCTCGCCGGTGACGTCGTCACGCCACATCGCGGGAATCACCACAATGTGCTCACCGCCCATGGCTGCCGTGAGCTCGGCAACCTTGCGGGCCGGCTCCCAGGCGGTCTCCCATTGGTCCAGCCCGCGGTGGAAGGCCGTGAAGACGGTTCCCGCCGTGACCTGCAGATCACGTGCCTTGAGCTCCTCGGCGAGCCTGGTGGGGTCGGTGGGCAGGTAGCCGTAGGGGCCCAGTTCGATCCACCTGTAGCCGGATTCGGCCACTTCGTCGAGGAACCGTTCCCACGGGGTCTGCTTGGGGTCGTCGGCGAACCAGACGCCCCAGGAGTCCGGCGCGGTGCCGATGATGAGTTTGTTCTCTTTGTCTGTCATGACAGCGTTGTCTTTCTGTTATGGGGCTGGTCAGGCCGGTAGGGGTCGAAAGTGCTTTAGTCGCGCCGACCGCGTCCTTCGGAAGCATCATCAGCCCGTCCGGGAACGGTGTCCTCTCCCCCGGCAAGCTGGTCCGGGAGTCCCTCGGCAATACCGTCGTGACGAATCTGGTGGCTGTCGTCTGCGTGGGACGGGAAGTTATAGGAAGCACCGGAGGCGTGGGTGGCTTCAGGCCAGCGCGACGTAATGACTTTGCCACGGGTATAGAAGGAGACGCCTTCGGGGCCGTAGATGTGCTTATCGCCGAAGAATGATGCCTTCCAGCCGCCGAAGGAGTGGTAGGCCACCGGTACGGGCAGGGGCACGTTGATGCCGATCATGCCCACGGTGACGGAGCGCTGGAACTTGCGGGCGTTTGCGCCGGAGGAGGTGAAGATCGCGGTTCCGTTGCCGTAGGGGTTGGCGTTGATAAGGGCGATGCCTGCGTCGAGGTCCTCGACGCGGACCACCACGAGGACCGGTCCGAAGATTTCCTCGGTGTAGGCGGTCATTTCGGTCTTGACGTGGTCCAGGACGGTGGGGCCCACCCAGAAGCCGTCTTCGTGGCCGGGGACCACCAGGTCGCGGCCGTCCACCACCATCGCGGCGCCGGCGGCTTCCGCCTCGGTGACGATCTTCACGATGCGTTCCTTGGAGGCGGGCGTGATCACTGGGCCCATTTCGGCGTCGGGCGCTGTGCCGTTGTTGACCTTGACGGCGAGCGCGCGCTCTTCGACTTTCTTCACGATCAGGTCCGCGGCGTCACCGACGGCGACGGCCACGGAGATGGCCATGCAGCGTTCGCCGGCGGAACCGAAGGCGGCGGCGGCAAGGTGGTCTGCCGCGTTATCGAGGTCGGCGTCGGGCATGATGATCGCGTGGTTCTTCGCCCCGCCCAGGGCCTGGACGCGCTTGCCGTGCTTGGTGGCGGTTTCGTGGACGTACTGGGCGATCGGCGTGGAGCCAACGAAGGAGATGCCGTCCACGTCCGGGTGGGTCAGGAGCCCCTCGACGGTTTCCTTGTCGCCATGCAGGACCTGGAAAACGCCGTCGGGCAGGCCTGCCTGCTTCCACAGCTTGGCCAGCAGCATCGACGCGGAGGGGTCACGCTCGGAGGGCTTGAGGATGAAGGCATTGCCGGTGGCGATGGCCATCGGCGCCATCCACAGCGGCACCATGACCGGGAAGTTGAACGGGGTGATGCCAGCGACGACGCCCAGGGGCTCGCGGAAGGAGAAGACGTCGATGCCGGTGGAGACCTGGTCCGAGTAGTCGCCCTTGAGCAGCTGCGGGATGCCGCAGGCGAACTCGATGACCTCCAGGCCGCGGCCGATCTCACCCTTGGCGTCGGAGAGGACCTTGCCGTGCTCGGCGGTGATCAGTTCGGCGAGATCGCCAACATGGGACGCGACGAGCTCGCGGAACTTGAACAGGACGGCGGTGCGCTTGGCCAGGGAGATGTCACCCCAGCTGTCGGCGGCGGCACGGGCAGCGGCAACAGTGGCATCGAGGTCCGCCCGGTTGGCCAACCGCAGCTCGCCGGAGACGGCGCCCGTGGCCGGGTTGTAGACCGGCTGGGTGCGGGTGCCGACGCCTGCGGTTTCCGCGCCGTTGATGAAGTGGTTGATGGTGGTTATCTCAGTTGTGACAGTCATGGCGACTCTTCCTTGAGTTGTAAAGCTTGCGGGTGTCGAGGAGGGTGTCAGCCCAACAGCTTGCGCTGGCGGCTCTTGTGGTCGGTGTAGGTCTTGAAGGCCTGCTGGGTGGAGTCGAGCTCGGAGACCTGGGAGACGGGAACGTCCCACCAGGACTCGGAGCTGGGCGCGTCCAGCAGCGGATCGGATTCGACGTGGATCAGGATCGGCCCGCCGCGCTCGGGGGCTGCTTTGGCGTCACGGATGGCCTGTTCAAGTTCGGCGATGACCTTCTCCCCCGGTTCGATCCGGATCACCTTCACGCCGAGGCTTTCGGCGTTCAGAGCCAGGTCCACCGGCAGGGTTTCGCCTGCGTCGAAGCTGTGCTGCTCCTCGTTCAGCGCCCGGTACTGGGTGCCGAACCGCTGCGAGCCGAGGGACTCGGACAGAGATCCGATGGAGGCGTAGCCGTGGTTCTGGATCAGGACCACGATCAGCTTGATGCGTTCGGCGACGGCGGTGACCAGTTCGGTGTGCATCATCAGGTAGGAGCCGTCCCCCACCATGACCACAACGTCCCGGTCCGTGCCGCCGGCGGCGGCTTCGGCCAACGCTGCGCGCTTAACACCGAGTCCGCCCGGGATTTCGTAGCCCATGCAGGAGTACGCGTATTCCACGTGGTAGCCGAACGGGTCCCGGACGCGCCACATCTTGTGCAGGTCACCGGGCAGGGACCCCGCCGCGCAGATGACGACGTCCGCCGCGTCCATGGCCCGGGACGTGGCGCCGATGATCTCGTTCTGGGCCGGCAGCGGGGTGAAGCGCGTGTCGAAGGCTTCGTCCACCGTGGCGTCCCAGCGCTTCTTCTCCGCGGCGATCGCCTCTTCGAGGTCCGCGCCGACGCGGTAGCCGCCCAGGGCCTGGTTCAGCTTGACCAGTGCCTTCCGGGCGTCCGCGACGATCGGCAGCGAAGTGCCGTGCTTGTACGCGTCGATGGCGGCGACGTTGATGTTGATGAACTTTACGTCGGGGTTCTGGAACGCGGTCCGCGAGGCGGTGGTGAAGTCCTCATAGCGGGTACCGATGCCGATGATCAGGTCCGCCTCGGCAGCGATGGCGTTCGCCGCCGTCGTCCCTGTGGAGCCGATCGCACCGAGCGAGAACTTGTGGTCCCACGGCAGGACGCCGACTCCGGCCTGGGTGTTGCCCACCGGGATGCCCGTCAACTCAGCAAATGCTGCGAGTTCCTCGTTGGCGTAGGCGTACAGGACACCGCCACCGGCGATGATCAGCGGGCGCTTCGCGGCACGGATGGCCTCGGCGGCGCGGCGGATGTCCTCGTCGTCGGCCTCGGGACGGCGGATGCGCCACTCGCGTTCGGCGAGGAACTCCTCAGGCACGTCGAAGGCTTCGGCCTGGACGTCCTGCGGCAGCGAGATGGTCACGGCACCGGTTTCGGCCGGATCCGTCAGGACACGCAGGCCGTGGTGGAACGCCGAGAACAGCTGCTCCGGGCGGGATACCCGGTCAAAGAACTTGGACAGCGGCCGGAACGCGTCGTTGACGGTGATGTCGTAGGCGTAGGGCTGCTCGAGCTGCTGCAGGACCGGGTCCGCGGCGCGAGTGGCAAAGGTGTCACTGGGCAGCAGCAGCACCGGAAGGCGGTTGGTGGTGGCCAGTGCCGCACCGGTCAGCAGGTTCGAGGAACCCGGACCGATCGAGGTGCTGATCGCGAAGGTCTGGCGGCGCCGGGTGTGGCGTGCGTAGCCGACAGCCTGGTGCGCCTGGGCCTGCTCGTTGCGGCCCTGGTAGTACGGCATGATGGACGGGTCAAGCTGCTGGTACTGCTTCAACGCCTGGCCGACGCCGGCAACGTTGCCGTGGCCGAAGATGCCGAACATGCCCGGAATCAGCCGTTCCCGGTAGTCCGCGGTGCCGATGCGGTCCACCGTGTACTGCTTGGAAAGGTACTCGACGACGGCCTGGGCGACTGTCATTCTGCGTGTTGCTGTTCGCATTGGGTTTTACTCCGATACTTTAGCTGATGACTGCAGCACGGGCGTCTTGAGCAGCGCGGCGGCGGTGGCGACGGCTCCGGCCACATCGCCGTCGTGCGGGTACAGCAGCGTCCGGCCCACGGTGAGGCCCTGGACGCCGGGCAGGGCCAGGGCGGCCTGCCAGCTGGCGAAAACCTCATCCTGGGTGCCTTCCGGGTCCCCGCCGAGGAGCACGGTGGGCAACGTGGTTGCCGCCATGACGCGTTCCATCTCGGCCACCACGGGCAACTTCATCCACGTGTAGGCACTCGTGGAGCCCAGGCTCTGGGCGATCGCGATGGACTTGATGACGGCGTCCGGGGTGAGGTCGTTGCGGACCTTGCCGTTGGCGTCCCGGACAGACAGGAATGGTTCCACCATGGCGATCAGCTTGCGTGCGGCGAGGGAGTCGACGGCCCGCGCCGTGGCTTCCAGGGCGGAGGCGGTGTCCGGGTCGCCGAGGCAGATGCGGGTCAGCATCTTGCCGCCGTCGGCCCCCAGCGCTTCCAAGGCGGCGGCCGTGTGGCCGGTGAAACGGTCATCGATTTCGTTGACGAGCCCGGCCAGGCCACCGCGGTTCATCGAGCCGAAGACAAGCTTGCCGTCCAGGGCCCCCAACAGGAGCAGGTCATCCATGATGTCCGGGGACGCCAGGACCCCGTCCACGGCGGGATTTGCCAAGGCGATCTGCAAGCGGTCCAACAAATCGCGGCGGTCCGCCATGGCCACCGGATCGTTTCCCACGGAGAGGGCCCCACGGGCCGGGTGGTCGGCGGCAACGATGAAGTTCTGCACGCCATACTTCAGCCCCGGATGGCGGCGGCGCGTGGCTGCCGCGCGGGCAACGGCGTCGGGGTCTTCGAGCCGGAGGGCGCTCAGGTGCTGGTAGCGGCGGGGATCGTCGTTGGCGCTCAAGACGCTGCTCCTTCGGAAACTGTGGTGTGGGACGGATGTGAGGCGGCGGCACCGGCCAGGGCGGGTGCCAAGCGGCCGCGTTCGGCCAGCAGCGAGGTGACTTCCTCCGGCGTCGGCATGGCGTCGGCGCAGGAAAGGCGGGAGGCCACAATGGCGCCGGCGGCGTTGGCGTAATCCAGGACCTGGGCCAGCGGCCAGCCGGACAGCAGTCCGTGGCAGAAAGCCCCACCAAACGAGTCGCCGGCACCGAGGCCGTTGAGGGTTTCCACCGGGACCGGAGCGGAGACCACGCGTTCGGTGCGGGTCTTTGCCATCACGCCTTCCGGTCCAAGCTTGACGACGGCGATCTCGACGCCGGCGGCCAGCAGCCGGTCGGCCTGCTCGTCAGGGGTTCCTTCGCCCACGGCGACGGCACATTCCTTGTCGTTGCCGATGGCAACCGTGACGTGCGGCAGGATCTTTGCAACCTCGGCCCGGGCTTCCTCTTCGGAAGCCCAGAACATGGGCCGGTAGTCCAGGTCCAGGATGGTGTACTGGCCTTCCTTGAGACCGGTCCGGGGACGGGCAGCATGGGCGGCCAGGTGGGCCTCGCGGCTGGGCTCCTGGCACAAACCAGTCACCGTCGACCAGAAGATCCCGGCTTCACGGATGGCATCCAGGTCCAGCTCCGCTGCCTTGATCTGCAGGTCAGGCGCCGTGGGGAAACGCCCATAGAAGTAGAGCGGAAAATCATCCGGCGGCATAATGGCGCAGAACGTCACCGCGGTGGGCCATTCCTTCACCGGCGTAACGAACGTATCGTCCACGTTGAACTTGCGCAGTTCACGGTGGAGGTATTTTCCGAAGGCGTCGTCGCCGGTGCGCGTGATCACGCCTGCGTTGCGGCCATGCCGCGCCGCGGCCACGGCCACATTGGACGGGGAACCTCCGAGGTACTTTCCGAAGGACGTCACGTCCTCCAGATCCACCCCGATGTCGTTCGGGTAGATATCAACGCTGATGCGCCCGATCGTGAGCAGTTCGTGGGTCACGGTAATCGCGGACCTTTCTGGTTTGAGCTCCATACCCCTGTACTGCAAGAGCTAGAACTCGGATTCCTGGCCGGGCCCCCGTGAGCGGGGCCACAACCACTACCTTGCCCTAGAATCATTGTCCTGTCAAAGGTTTGTACTGACATATTTACAACCTGCATAAGGCGCCAAATTCACGCCCTCGGGATTACTTCCGGGGGACCGCCAGTTCGCCCGTGACATACTGCGCCCGCCCGAAGCCGAACGACCAGTCGCCGGCCGCATTCTCGACGTATCCGATAAACACGTCCTCACCGGCAACATCAAGTTCCGCCAGCCGGTGGGCTATCGCCGCAAAGAGGGATTGCTTGGCGTCCTGGCTCCGACCGCCTTGCGTAAAGATCTGGATCATCACCACATCGGGGGTGCGCTCGAAGCCGAGCCCCGCATCCTGGGCGACAATCTGGCCCTGCGGGTGCACTGTGAGAACGTGGAAGTAGTCGCGCTCCGGGATGGCATACTCCGCGAGAATGGCATCGTGGATGCCCCGGCTCAAGCGCTGCAACTGTTCGGCGCTGCGCCCTTGATTAACATCGATTCGTACCAGCGGCATTTCTCATCTCCCTATAGTTTGTCCTGACATCCTAACAAACTTTCGAGATGATCTGCAAGGAAATCCCCGGAAACCCCTTCCGCGCGGGCAGGGTCGGCGGTATGGTTAAACAACCAGATAGTTGATCAATGACTTAGTTGATTAATGATCCAGAAAGGTCTGCACCCCGATGAATGCCGACGACGGCACCCTGGACTCGGCCTTTATGGCCCTGTCCGATCCCATCCGTCGCCGCATCATCGCCCGGCTCAGCCGGGGACCGGCCACAGTGAATGAATTGGCGGAACCCTTCGCGATCACCAAGCAGGCGGTCTCGAAGCACATCCAGGTCCTGGAGCAGGCAGGGCTCGTCACCCGCAGCAGGGAAGCCCAGCGCCGGCCCGTCCACCTGAATCCCGCACGGCTGGAGGCTCTCACAGCGTGGATCGACCAGTACCGGCTGGTCCGCGAAGAGCAGTTCCGCAGCCTGGATGCCGTGCTCAGATCCAATGCCGCAACCGGCGGCAACCACCTAAAGGAATCATCATGAGCAATTCGCTGAACCTCACCATTCCTGAAGGACTCCCCTTCATCGACTTCGAGCGGGAGTTCGACTTCCCGGTGGCGGACGTCTTCCGCGCTCACAAGGACCCGGACGTCATCGTCCAGTGGCTCGGCCCGCGTGGCATGAAGATGGAAATCAACCACTTCGATTTCCGGACCGGCGGCAGCTACAGCTACCTGCACACCGGGCCAGACGGCGTCGCCTACGAATTCAGCGGCGTCTATCACACAGTCCGCGAGAACGAATTCGCCATCCAGACCTTCGAATTCGGCGGCTACCCCGACGTGGTCAGCATCGAGTTCCTCACCTTCGAGGATCTCGGCGACGGCCGGTCCCGCGTCCGGGGCCACTCCGTCTACCCCACCCAGGAGGCCCGCGACGGCATGGCAAAGTCCGGCATGGAGGGCGGCATGTCCGAGGGCTACGAGCGGCTCGACGAACTGCTCAGCGGCGCCAAGGTCTAGCACAGCCGTTAAACGAGTACGACGGCGGCCGGTTACTTTCCTGGAGAAGGTAACCGGCCGCCGTCGTACTTAACCAAAAACGCGGAGTCACTTACGGCCCATCCCACCGAGTGGAACGGGCCGTAAGTGACCCCGCGTTGCTTTGTGGAACTAGAGCGTTGCGAAAACTTCGCGCAGCAGCTTGGCGGTCTCGGACGGCGTCTTGCCGACCTTTACGCCTGCAGCCTCGAGGGCTTCCTTCTTGGCCTGGGCGGTTCCGGCGGAACCGGAGACGATGGCGCCGGCGTGGCCCATGGTCTTGCCTTCGGGAGCGGTGAAGCCGGCCACGTAGCCAACAACCGGCTTGGTGACGTTGGCCTTGATGAACTCGGCAGCGCGTTCTTCAGCGTCGCCACCGATTTCGCCGATCATCACGATCGCCTTGGTCTCGGGGTCAGCTTCGAACGCAGCCAGGGCGTCGATGTGCGTGGTGCCGATGACGGGGTCGCCGCCGATGCCGATCGCGGTGGAGAAGCCCAGGTCGCGCAGTTCGTACATCATCTGGTAGGTCAGGGTACCGGACTTGGAAACCAGGCCGATGGGGCCTTTGCCCGTGATGTTGTTCGGCGTGATGCCAACCAGCGCCTCGCCGGGGGTGATGATGCCGGGGCAGTTCGGGCCGATGATGCGGGTGACCTGGTTGCCGTCGGCGTCAACCGTGGACTGGGCCAGTGCCCAGAACTCGGCGGAATCCTGGACCGGCACACCTTCGGTGATGACGACGACCAGGCCGATGCCGGCTTCGATGGCTTCAACAACGGCGTTCTTGGTGAATGCCGGCGGGACGAAGACGATGGAGACGTCAGCGCCGGTTTCAGCCATGGCTTCCTTGACGGTGCCAAAGACGTTGATTTCGTTGTCGCCGTGCAGGACCGTGGTTCCGGCCTTGCGGGCGTTGACGCCGCCAACAATGTTGGTGCCGGCCTTCAGCATCAGGGCGGTGTGCTTGGTGCCTTCGCCGCCGGTGATGCCCTGGACGATGACCTTGGAGTCCTTGTTCAGATAGATAGACATGGTGCGTCCCTTTACTTAGCTGCGTTGGCGAGCTCGGCGGCCTTGTCGGCGCCCTCGTCCATGGTGGCGGCCAGGGTAACCAGCGGGTGGTTGGCCTCGGCCAGGATGCGGCGGCCTTCTTCAACGTTGTTGCCGTCGAGGCGGACTACCAGCGGCTTGTTCGCGGAGTGGCCCAGCTCGGCCAGCGCACCAACGATGCCTTTGGCGACGGCGTCACACGCGGTGATGCCACCGAAGACGTTCACGAACACGGACTTGACCTGCGGGTCGCCCAGGATGACGTCGAGGCCGGCAGCCATGACCTCGGCGGAAGCTCCACCGCCGATGTCCAGGAAGTTGGCGGGCTTGACGTTGCCGTGGTTTTCACCGGCGTAGGCAACAACGTCCAGGGTGGACATGACCAGGCCTGCACCGTTGCCGATGATGCCCACGGAGCCGTCCAGCTTGACGTAGTTCAGGTCCTGCGCCTTGGCCTTGGCCTCGAGCGGATCTGCAGCGTCCTTGTCTTCGAGGAGGGCGTGCTTGGCGTGGCGGAACTCGGCGTTCTCGTCGAGGGAGACCTTGCCGTCCAGTGCCACGATGTCGCCGGCGCCGGTCTTGACCAGCGGGTTGACCTCAACGAGGGTGGCGTCTTCCTTCTTGAAAACGTCCCAGAGCTTGAGGATCACGGCGGCGACCTTGCCGCGCAGTTCCTCATCGAAGCCTGCTGCTGCGACGATTTCGTCAGCCTTGGCCTGGTCGATACCCACAGCGGGGTCGATGGCAATCTTGGCGAGCGCCTCAGGGCGTTCGACGGCGAGCTGTTCGATTTCCATGCCACCTTCTACCGAGCACATGGCCAGGTAGTTGCGGTTGGCCCGGTCCAGCAGGACGGAGAAGTAGTACTCCTCGGCAATGTCGGCACCCTGGGCAATCATCACCTTGTTGACGGTGTGGCCCTTGATGTCCATGCCCAGGATGTTGGTGGAGTGCTCAAACGCCTCATCGGCGGTCTTGGCAACCTTGACGCCGCCAGCCTTACCGCGGCCACCAGCCTTAACCTGGGCCTTAACGACAGTTACGCCGCCGATTTTCTCGGCAGCTGCCTTTGCTTCTTCTGGGGTGTACGCCACGATGCCGGCAAGCACGGGTACACCGTGCGCCTCGAACATATCGCGCGCCTGGTATTCAAACAGGTCCACGGTTTAGTGTCCTTCTACGTCGAAGTAGTTTCTGTACAGTCGGGCACCGCCGAAGACGATGACCGGGCTGCGGATTGCCTGCACCTGCGACCAGTCCGGAAACGGGCCCCACAGCGCAATGCTCCATTCGGAACTCTAGCCCTCTCAGAGGACCGGCCCGTTCCACACTACCGCTTATGTGAGTAACGACACTATTCTATGGAGCGTAGAAAAACGCCTAGATTACGGGGTTTTTGAGGTCTCCGCGGGTGCCGGGGAGGCTGTTGCCGCGTCCTTGGAAATAAGTTCGTAGCGGTCCCGGGCAACAAAGAATCCGACGCCGGCCGAGACGTTTCCGCACGCCACGCCGCCGTTATGGGCCGAACAGCGCAGCCCGTTCCGTTCCAGGTTCTGGCCCTCGGCGAGGACCCGCAGTTCCGTCAGCGGGCCGCTCTTGTTTCCCTTGGGTCCGTAGGCTGCCTCCATTTGTGTGACGCCGGAACGGCACTCCCCATACGTTGCCTTGTCCGGGCTGAGCAGCGCCGCTCCGCCCAGATAGCCCAGGCCGGTGCCAGCGCAGTCGTCCTTGATGTCGCCCGCGGCAGGCTTGGGGTAACCGGCAAGCTCGCAATGCGCCACCGGGACGGTGGCGAGCTTGTTGTTGGCCGCATCACTGAAGCTGTTCGACTCATACGGGAGGTTGAGGTGTTCCCCGCGGGCCGACGTCAGGGAGCACACAATGTTCCGGTTCTCCGTGATGAAGGACAGGACGTCCCCGCTGGCCCTGAACGCGGCGGGGTCGGCCAGCGCTGCCTGTTCCAGTTGTTCCATGGCCGGCAGCGGCGGCGGAGCCACATAACCCGGGTCCTCGGTGGTGATACTGCAGGCAGTGCCGGTCACTACGAAGAGGGCGGCCAGGATCCCCAATACAGTCCGTCGCATGGCCTCCATTATGCCCCGGCAGCGGTCTCAGGACGCCGGGCGCGTCCCGGTGGTCTCTACGACGGCGGCAGCAGCTTCGGCGGGATCCTCACGGTCGAACTGCTCCTGCATCGTCCGGGCGCTGGATTTCCAGCCGGGATCCGCCAGGACCTTTCGAACTGCAGCGGCTATGTCGGCGGACTTGGGTGACTCCGTCCTGAGGTTAATGCCGACGCTGGCGTGTTCCACCCGGGCGTTAACATCACTTTTGCCCTCGTTGATGCCCGACACCACCAGCGGAACACCCTTGGACAGGCTCAGCTGCACACCGCCGAATCCGCCGTTGGTGATGAAAACATCCGTGAAGTCAAAGACCTCCGCGAAGTCCACGTAGTCCCGCACCACCACGTTGGGCTGCGGGTAGCGGGCCTTCAGTTGCTCGGTGCCGTGCCCGCCGGTTGCGACGATGACCAATGCATCCATGTCCTTGACCGCCTCCAGCGATGGAACGATGAGTTTGTCCTGGTCCAGGTTGTCCACAGTTCCCTGGGTGACAACGAGTGTTGCGGGATAGGACCGGGGAAAGCCGCCGTCCCCACTGTTCCCACCAGGACCGGCGGGCGCCTGGCCAGGCGACCGGTATGGCAGGAGCGCCCCGACGTAGTGCACTTTGGCATTGACCCGGCGCCGCGGGAAATCGAGGGATTCCGTGCCGGTCTGGATAATGGCGTCCGAGCACCGATAGGGTTCGTCCGTCAGCCGGCCTTCCCGCGGAACAGCCTGGCCGTAGGCGGCATGCTGCCGGCGGTAGCTTTGACTGGCAGGCCGAAGGATGACCTTGTCGGACAGCAGGCCAGCCAGGCCTTGGACCGCCTTCTCCACGGGATTGCGGGGCGGCCGGAACCCGAAGAAAAGCGGCGGCACCTGCGGGTCGCTTTCCATGTTGGGGATCGCAACAAAATTCACCACCGGCTTGCCCATCAAGTGGGAGACGAGCCGGTGAATGAACATGGAACTGTCCGCCACAAGAACGTCTAAGGGATACTGCTGCGCGACCTCGCGGATGTCCTCGAAGAAGTCGCTGACGTTGCTGGCGAAAATCTTCTCGCCGTCGAAGCCGATGGCCCGTGGGCCCTTGAGCTTGGCCCGCTCCGGATAGAGCTCATTGAGGTTATCCGCGCGGTGCTCGATGGCCCTGCGGAAGGGGAAGTGCTGGATTCCCATGCCGCCGAGCCTGTCCGCATAGACCGGACCCGTGTACCAGGCCACCTCGTGGCCGCGGTCCTTGAGCCGCATCGCCACGCCCGTCATGGGGTTGAAATGTCCGTCAATGGCCTGGCTGGCGAACAGGATCTTCACAGTGGTGCCCCCGAATCTGCTGTGCTCAAGTGGCCTGCGCTTCACCGGTTTCCCGGCTTCACCGGTTCCCGGCTACGGGCGCGTTCCTGAACTGTAAGCTAGCCGGGGTCCGCGGACAAGGGTGAGCGTGGTCAGGCGTCGAGCTTCGTGAGTGGCGCGTACCGGAGCAGGAGACGCTTCTCGCCGACGTCGAACTTCACCTTGGCGACCGTCTTGTCCCCCGCACCTTCCAGCGCCAGCACCGTGCCGTCGCCGAAGCTGGTGTGGTTGACTTTGTCGCCCACGCTGACGGCCACAATCTCCTTCTGCGGCTGGACCCGGTTCTTGGCGATGGCTGCGGGAACGTCCGCGTTGAAGCCTGCCGACGAATCGGCGGCCGCACCGCGGGACGTGCCGGCGCCCCAGAAGGATCCGCCGTAACGGCTGGAGCCGATCGCCGTGGTGCTCCCCCACCCGCCGGACTGCCGGCTGGTGCCTTCGCGTTTCCACTCCAGCAGCTCGGCGGGAATTTCCTCGAGGAACTGGCTGGCCGGGTTGTACTGGCTTTGGCCCCACATGCTGCGGACTTCGGACCGGGTGACGTAGAGGCGCTTGCGCGCGCGGGTCAGGCCCACGTAGGCAAGCCGGCGTTCCTCGGCGAGTTCCTTGGGGTCCGTGGCCGAGCGCTGGTGCGGGAACAGCCCGTGTTCCATCCCCGTGAGGAACACCACCGGGAATTCGAGCCCCTTGGCGGTGTGGAGGGTCATCAGCGTGACCACGCCCAGGCGTTTGGCTTCGGCCACGGCGGCGTCGATGTCCGCGCCGGGGGCGTCCGGGATCTGGTCGGCATCAGCCACCAGGGACACCTGTTCCAGGAACGCGCCCAGGGACCCTTCCGGGTTCTCCTGTTCGTATTCACGTACGACGGCGACGAGTTCCGCCAGGTTCTCCACGCGTGACTCGTCCTGTGGATCAGTGCTGGAACGCAGCCCGGCGAGGTAGCCGGTCTGTTCCAGGACGGCCTCCAGCGCGGCGGCGGCACCTGAACCGGAGGCAACCTCTGCGAGGTCGTCCAGCAGTTTCACAAACCCGAGGACGGCGTTGACGGAACGGGTGGCCATGCCGGGAGCTTCTTCAGCCCGCCGGGCGGCGGCCATGAACGACATCCGTTCGCGCTCGGCCAGCGCGGCCACGGCGCCTTCGGCGCGGTCACCAATGCCGCGCTTGGGTTCGTTGAGCACCCGGCGCAGGTTGACGTCGTCGTCCGGGTTCACCAGAACGCGGAGGTACGCGAGGGCGTCCTTGATTTCCTTGCGGTCGTAGAAGCGGGTGCCGCCCACCACCTTGTACGGCAGGCCAACCCGGACCAGCACGTCCTCAATGGAACGGGACTGCGCGTTGGTGCGGTAGAAAATGGCAACATCACCGGGGCGGAGGTTGTCCTCGTCCTGGAGCCGGTCAATCTCCTTGGCAATGAACTGGGCCTCGGCGTGCTCGTTCTCGCCCACATAGCCGATGATCTTGTGGCCCTCGCCCTCGGCGGTCCACAGCCGCTTGTCGGGGCGGTTGGGGTTGCGTGAGATCACGGAGTTGGCCGCGCTGAGGATGTTCTGCGTGGAGCGGTAGTTCTGCTCCAGTTTGATGGTGCGGGCGTCCGGGTAGTCCTTTTCGAACTCCACGATGTTGCGGATGTCGGCGCCGCGGAAGGCGTAGATGGACTGGTCGGAGTCGCCCACGACGGTGAGCTCGGACGCCCCGGGGCCCTCACCCACAATCTCGCGGACCAGGGCGTACTGGGCATGGTTGGTGTCCTGGTACTCGTCCACCAGGACGTGCCGGAACCGCCGCCGGTACGAATCGGCCAGCGCCGGGAAGGCGCGGAACATGTAGACCGTCTCGGCGATGAGGTCATCGAAGTCCATCGCGTTGGCCTGGCGCAGCCGCTGGGTGTACCCCTTGAAGACGTCAGCCACGGCGGACTCGAACGGATCGTTGTAGTTCGCGGACGACGAGTAGGAATCGGCGTCGATGAGTTCGTTCTTGAGCGCGGAGATCTTGTGCTGGATGGCCTTGGGCGCGAACTTCTTGGGGTCCAGGTCCAGGCTCTTGGAGACCTGGATGACCAGCCGCAGCGAGTCCGCGGAGTCGTAGATGGAGAAGTTCGACTTCCGGCCGACGTTGGCGGCCTCCTGGCGCAGGATACGCACGCAGGATGAGTGGAACGTGGAGATCCACATGATCTTGGCCCGTCCACCCACCAGCGCCGAGATGCGCTCCCGCATCTCGGCGGCGGCCTTGTTGGTGAACGTGATAGCCAGGATCTCCCCGTGGTGCGCGCGGTGCGTGGCAATGAGGTACGCGATCCGGTTACTGAGGACTCGGGTCTTTCCCGAGCCGGCGCCGGCAACAATAAGAAGGGCGCCGCCGGCATGCTTAACGGCCTCCTCCTGTTGCGGGTTAAGTCCCTGCAGAAGTTCCTCGGCATCAGGCCGGCGGTGGGCTGGCTCGCCATTGCCGTCATGAGCAGGCTGCTGGTTGGCCCAGCTGGCCGGTCCGCCAACGGACCCGCCGCCCGGGCTACCAACGGACCCACCGCCAGGCCCGCCGCCACCGAATTCGGCGGCCGCGGCAAGGCCTTCCGGGCGCGACTTGGTGCGGGCGGAGGCTGGCGCGGCGGCCTTGAACGGTCCGTCAGAGTACGGGTCAAACAACATATCCATGGTGCCTACAAGTCTAGGCGGTGGGGCTGACAGTCAGGTCCAGCCTGTGGATAACACCGCCACCCCAACCCCGGAAGCACGCAAAGGCCGGTCCGGACTCAGGCCACCGAGCCCGACTCGAGGGCCGCACGCAACTCCCGCACCGCCGTCGTGCCTCCCGCCATAAACCAGTCCAGGCCGTTGATCCGGACAGTGTCCGTGGCGCCGCCGGCGGCGCGGACGATCGCCTTGCCCGGCAGCCAGTCCCATTCCGGGCAGCTGTGCTGGAACCAGCATCCCAGCTGGCCGTCGGCCACCCGGCCCAGGTCGCAGGACCCGGAGCCGAACATCCGCAGCGCCGCGGCGGAGGTGGCCGCAGCGTGCCAGGGCATGGCGCAGAGCGGATCCATCAGCCAGGTGGGGTGGATGTAGGTGGCTGCGCCGAGTTCGGCGAGCGCGGTTGCGTTGCGCCCCCCGCCATCCTGGACAGCGCCCGAGTCACGGTAAGCGGTCAGTACCTCGCCATTCAGTGTGGCAACGTGGGCCGTGCCGCCCAGCCAGAGCTTGTCCTCCTCGGGCTGGAATATCGCGCCGAGCAGCACATCGGACGGGTCCTTCAGCGCGAGGGCCGAGCACCAGTACGTGGATCCGTGCAGGAAGTTATAGGTGCCATCCACGGGGTCGATCACCCAAGTACGGCCGCTGGTTCCGGCCACCGAAGCGCCCTCCTCCCCTAGGATGCCATCCACCGGCCGGCAGCGCTGCAACTGCCCCAGCACGTAGGCTTCGGCAGCGTGATCCGCGGCGGTCACCACGTCGGAGATGGAGGTTTTCTGCTGGGACTGCAGCCCGGCCATGCGCATCAGGAGCGCCAGTTGCCCGGCTTCGCGCACCAGCGCGGATGCCAGCTGATAGTCGTCCAGGGCGGGGTCAAGTTCAAGGGCGCTGTGCCGGCCAGTGGTCATGGACCCAGTTTAGGTGGCGGGATAATGGTGCCATGGCCAAAACCCCAGCGCAGCGGATCAAGAAGCACGGCTCCAAGGCGGCTGTTCCGCAGCACAGCCTCCCGCCGGTCATCAACCCCTCCACCAGCCGTTCGCCGCAGAAGGCCCAGAACAACACCAACCTGATCCTCATCGCCGGAGTCGTGGTCAGCCTGTTCCTGTTCTGGTATGTCCACCTGCTCACGCTCCAGCAGCTCACCCAGCTCTCCGGCGGCCTGGCCATGCCCGACTCGCTCGTGGGAGGTTTTGACGCCGGCTACGTCGGCCAACTGAACGCCGTCATGGACAACGACGCCCGCGGCCAGCTCAACTACGTCCACAAGACAGCCGGCACCCTGTTCCCGCTCATTTTCGGCTTCACGTGGCTGCTCCTGATCGGGACGAACGTCGCCAGAAAGGCACTCCGCTGGGCTCTCTGGGCCGTCCCGCTACTGTTTGTGGTGGTCCGGCTGTGGGGCAACGTCGCCATCGATGCCGCGTTGGCTTCGGAAACGGCCGACGCCGGCCAGGTCGCCTTGGCGTCCGGGCTCACCGTTGCGGGGTGGGTGCTGTTCGTCCTCAGCCTACTGGCCGGGGCCGCGGCTGTGTTCCTGCGGAAAAAGCCCGCAAAAATCGGCTAGGCCCGCGCCGCCCCAGTAACCCTGGCGGCCCCAGTACCGCGCTCCTCCTTGCGGTGCCGGTGCACACGCTGGGCGATCACCAGGCCCGCCGCTGCCACGCCCACGGTGACCGGATAACCCATCAGCCGCTCCAGGGTGCCGGGCTCCGGAACATCCAGGCCTGTCAGTCCGCCTGTGACCAGCGCGGCGAGGGACACCAGCCCGCACACCAGCACGAACCACCCCAGCGGAGTCTGCCGCAGCCAGAGGAGGCCCAGCAGCAGCAACGCCAGCGCGCCGGCCAGGAAGTACATCAGGGCCCCGACGAAGTGCCAGCCGGAGCCGACGTCCTCCGGCACCAGGCCCACGATCATGGTCCCCGCACCGGCAGTACCGGTCAGGACCCGCACGGCGACCGCCGCCTGCCAGGGTTTCCGGCGCCCCGGCTGGACCCGGGCGCCGGCCCTTGCCGCCACACAGAGCAGCCCCGAACCCAGCAGCAGCGCACCGAGCAGCATCCCCAGCCCCTGGACCACAAACGAGGCGTTCATCAGCCAATGCAGCGGCGAACACACATCCCGTCCGTCGTAGATCCCGCAGTGAAGCGCGCCGAGGTCGCTGATGTATCCGGTCCGGCGGTCGTAGGGCTGCGGCCCGCCCCAGGCGCCGATCACGGCCGCTTCCGCCACAAAATACTGCAGGACACTCAGGACGGACCAGGCGCCGATGTACTGGCGGGTCGAGGCGGTGTCCGGGAGGTAGGCCACGGCGGGGGTGGACGTCGGGGCTGATCTCATGCCAAGAGCGTAGTACGGCCTCCCACCTTGTATGCTTGTATCCGTGTCCGGACGGACCGGCCCTGCCGGAACAGCGGACACGCGCCCTCGTAGCTCAGTGGATAGAGCACGGCTCTCCTAAAGCCGGTGTCGTTGGTTCGATTCCAATCGAGGGCACTTGAATCTTCCTTCCCCGGAGTTCGACCTCCGCGCCTACCTGCTCGGCCCCTCGCAGGCCGGGAACTTGCCCGTTCAGGGAAACTGGGCCGTCGAACGGCAGCTGCTGGACCGGTCCGCCGGCACCCACGGAACCTTTTCCGGCGTCGTACATTTTTCCCCCGCGGACGACGGCGGCCTGGCCTTCCGTGAAGAAGGCACCATGCGCTGGCCCACTTTTACCGGCCCCGCCTCCCGCGAATACCTCCTGAAACCCGCCGACCGGCCGGACGCCCTGGACGTGTTTTTTGCCGACGGGCGGCCCTTCCACAGGATGAGTTTCAGCCCGGAGGCCAACCTGGACCAACACTGGTGCGATCCCGATACGTACCGCGTGGCCTACACCTACGAAGGCCCTGACACGTTCAGTTACACGTGGGATGTGACAGGCCCGCGCAAGGACCTGCTGCTGACGTCCGCCCTGAAGCGGCAAGACTGAAGCGGCAAGACTGAACACGCTAGGCTCGGAACCGTGAAAGCCCGCATTGTTGTCTCCGCCGTCTGTGTCTTCGATGACGCCGGCCGGCTCCTGACCGTCCGCAAGCGCGGCACCAGCATGTTTATGCACCCGGGAGGCAAGCCCGAAGCCGGCGAAACCGCCGTCCACGCCGCTGCGCGGGAACTTCAGGAAGAAGTGGGAATCGTGGTGGATCCGCACGAACTGGAGCTGATGGGCGTCTGGATCGCCGACGCCGCCAACGAGGCCGCCACGGACATCGAAGCCACGGTGTTTACAGCACCCGGAACCTGGACCGCGCACCCCTCGGCTGAGATCGCCGAGATCCGCTGGCTGGACCTGGCCGCGCTGGACCGGGGCGCGCCGCTGCCAGCGGACCTCGCCCCGCTCCTCACGGACCACATCCTGCCGGAACTGGCCACCCTGCGCCCCGGCCCCAACTAGGTAGCGCTAAGTGTCGTTTTGAGGGCTCAAAACGACAGTTAGCGCTACCTAGTTGGGGAAGGCTGAGCTCTAGTACTCCGGAACGGCTTCCGCTGCCACGGCCGTGGCTTCGGCGAACTGCGTCTGGTACAGCTCGGCGTACCGGCCTTCGGCCGCGAGCAGATCGGTATGGTTCCCGCGTTCCACGATCCGCCCGTCCTCCACCACCAGGATGACGTCGGCGGCTCGGATGGTGGACAGCCGGTGGGCAATCACGACGGCGGTGCGCCCCTCGAGCGCGGCGCCCAGGGCCGCCTGCACGGCGGCTTCGTTGGTGGAGTCCAGCGCGGCGGTGGCCTCGTCGAGGATGACAACCCGGGGCTGGGAAATCAGCAGCCGGGCGATGGTGAGGCGCTGGCGTTCACCGCCGGAGAGCCGGTAGCCGCGCTCCCCCACCACGGTGTCCAGGCCGTCAGGCAGGGAGCGGATCATGGTTTCCAGGCGGGCCTGCCGGATGGCGTCCCACATGTCTTCCTCGGTGGCGTCCGGCCGGGCGAGCCGGAGGTTGGAAGCGATCGACTCGTGGAACAGGTGCCCGTCTTGGGTGACCATGCCCAGCGTGTCCCGCAGGGAATCGAACGTGGCGTCCCGGACGTCCAGCCCCGAGCCCGGCAGGGTGCCGCCGAGCCGCACGGCGCCGGAATCGACGTCGTACAGCCGGGAAAGCAGCTGCGCGATAGTGGACTTTCCGGCACCGGAGGAACCCACCAGGGCGACGGTCTGCCCGGGCTCCACCCGGAAACTGATGCCATGCAGCACCTCTTCGCCGCCGCGGGTGTCCAGCGTGGACACTTCCTCGAGCGAGGCCAGCGAGACCTTGTCCGCCGAGGGGTAGGCGAAGCGAACGTCGTCAAACTCCACCGAAACGTTTCCCGGCGGGATGGCCACGGCGTCGGGCTTCTGCTGGATCAGGGGCTTGAGGTCCAGGATCTCGAAAACCCGCTCGAAGCTGACCAGCGCGCTCATGATTTCCACGCGGGCGTTGGACAGGGCGGTGAGCGGGGCGTACAGGCGGGTCAGCAGCAGGGCCAGCACCACAACGTCGCCCGCGGCGAGCTGACCGCCGATGGCCAGCCAGCCGCCCAGGCCGTAGACCAGGGCCAGGGCGAGTGCGGATACCAGCGTGAGCGCGGTGACGAAGGTGAACTGCAGCATGGCGGTGCGGACGCCGATGTCACGGACCCGGCCGGCCCGGACAGCGAACTCGCGGGATTCCTCGTCCGGGCGGCCGAAAAGCTTCACCAGCGTGGCGCCGGGAGCGGAGAAGCGCTCGGTCATCTGGGTGCCCATGGCTGCGTTGTGGTCTGCGGCTTCACGGCGCAGGTCTGCGAGCTTGGAGCCCATCCGGCGGGCGGGGATCAGGAAGATCGGCAGGAGGATCATGGCGAGCACGGTGACCTGCCAGGAAGTCCCGAGCATTACGATCAGCGTCAGGATCAGCGCCACGACGTTGCTGACCACGCCGGACAGGGTGCCGGCGAAGGCGGACTGGGCGCCGATGACGTCGTTGTTCAGGCGGCTGACCAGTGCGCCGGTGCGGGTGCGGGTGAAGAATGCGATGGGCATCTTCTGCACATGGTCAAAGACCCTGGTGCGCAGGTCCACGATCACGCCTTCGCCGATGTTGGAGGACAGCCAGCGGCTGACCAGTCCCAGTCCGGCTTCGGCAACGGCCACGGCGGCGATCAGCAGCGCCAGCCGGATCACTTCGTCCGTGCCGGCCTTGGCCACGATGGCATCTACCACCTGGCCGGCCAGCACGGGCGTGGCCACGGCCAGGAACGCCATCACAATGGACAGCGCCACAAACGCGATCAGTTTTGTCCGGTGCGGGCGCGCGAACCCCAGGACCCGTTTCAGGGTGGCCTTGGAGAAGGGCTGGGAGCCGTTCTTGGCCCGGGAGATGTTGTACAGGGAGTGCCAGGCGACGCCATCCATGCTCATCGCTGTTGCTCCGTTACGTCTGCCATCAGTTCAGTTACCGTTCCGTTGTCCACATTCCACCGGACATCCAGCCGCACGTTCTCGAGCAGCCTCCGGTCATGGGTTACTAACAGCAAAGCGCCCTCATAACTTCCCAGCGCCTCTTCCAGCTGCTCGATGGCGGGCAGGTCCAGGTGGTTGGTGGGTTCGTCCAGGACCAGCAGATTCACCCCGCGGGCCTGCAGCAGCGCCAGTGCGGCGCGGGTGCGTTCGCCCGGCGACAGGGAATCCACGGGGCGGGTGGTGTGGTCCGCCTTCAGCCCGAACTTGGCCAGCAGCGTGCGGACCTCCGCCGCTGTCAGGTCCGTGAGCACGGCTTCGACGGCGTCGGCAAGGTTGAGATGGCCGGCCAGCAGTCCGCGGGCCTGGTCAATTTCGCCGATGGCCACCGAGGCGCCCATGGCGGCGTTGCCGGCGTCGGGCGCCTGCACGCCCAGGAGCAGGCGCAGCAGCGTCGACTTGCCGGCTCCGTTGGGGCCGGTGATGCCGATCCGCTGCCCCGCGTTGAGCTGCAGGTTCACCGGGCCCAGCGTGAAGCTTCCCTGTTTCACGACGGCGTCACGCAAGGTGGCCACCACCGCACTGGACCGGGGCGCCTGGCCAATGGTGAACTGCAGCTGCCATTCCTTCCGCGGCTCCTCCACCACGTCCAGCCGGGCAATCCGGGATTCCATCTGCCGGACCTTCTGGGCCTGCTTTTCCGATGACTCGGTGCTGGCGGCCCGGCGGATCTTGTCATTGTCCGGGCTTTTCTTCATGGCGTTCCGCACACCCTGGGAGCTCCACTCGCGCTGCGTCCGGGCACGGGAGACCAGGTCTGCCTTGGTGGACGCGAACTCCTCGAACTTTTCCCTCGCGTGGCGCCGCGCCACCGCGCGCTCCTCCAGGAAGGCTTCATAGCCGCCGTCGTATACCGCCACGGAATTCTGCGCCAGATCCAGTTCCACGATGGTGGTCACACAGCGGGCCAGGAACTCGCGGTCATGGGACACCAGCACCACGCCGCCGCGCAGTCCCTGCACAAACGCTTCCAGTTTGGCCAGGCCGGCCAGGTCAAGGTCGTTGGTGGGCTCGTCCAGCAGCACAACGTCGAACCGGCTGAGCAGGAGCGCCGCGAGGGCCACGCGGGCGGCCTGGCCGCCGGAGAGCCCGGTCATGGGAGCGTCCGCGCCGGTGTCCAGGCCCAAATCTGCCAGGACGGGCGGGATGCGTTCGTCGAGGTCTGCCGCGCCTGACGCCATCCAGCGGTCAAAGGCCAGCGAGTAGGCGTCATCGGCTCCCGGTGCGCCGGATCCCAACGCCTCCGCGGTGGACTCCATCTCCACGGTGGCCTGGGCGCAGCCGGTCCGGCGTGCGATGTAGCCGGCCACGGTCTCGCCGGCGACGCGCTCGTGTTCCTGGGGCAGCCAACCCACAAAGGCATCGGAGGGGGCGAGGCTGACGCTGCCGCACTGGGGCTGGTCCACGCCGGCCAGCAGGCGCAGCAGGGTGGACTTGCCGGCGCCGTTGGCGCCCACCACACCCACCACGTCACCGGGGGCCACCGTGAGGGAAAGTTTGTCGAACAGCGTCCGGTGGTCGTGGCCGCCGGAAAGATCTTTGGCAACAAGGGTTGCAGTCATAGGTTGGTCCATCCTCTCGCCGCCGCCCGGCCGGAGGAGCCCGCCTGAATCGGCCCGAAACTGCGGTGAATCCGCAATGTGCCGCCCCGAAAAGTGCCGGGGCACTAAAGAGCCCGCCGGTCCGGACTTGGGGGGTGTACGGACCAACGGGCTCGACCATTAAGCATAGTCGACTCAGCACGCCGCACCAAACCCGCCTGCGGGAGATCAGGCTAAAATCAGAAGCGACCATCCGTTCTGCAGAGAGCCGTTATGCCCATTCATGCCAAGGCGTTCCAGCGCTGGCTGCACGGCATCGCCCCCCACACGAGCACGTCCGACATCTGCCGCGTGTCCGGCATCAAGCGGACCACACTGGCCCAGCAGCTTGTCCGGGGCAAGGTGGCCGAGGCAACAGTGGTGAGCATCAGCCGGGCGTACAACGTCAACCCCGTCTCGGCGCTGGCGGCGTTCGAGGCCTACAGCCAGCTCGCGGACACGCACCCGCCCACCAGGGCCGAACTGGTCAGCCAGATCTCCACCGCGGACCTCCTGCGGGCGGTTTTGGCCCGTTCCGCCGCGGACCCGGGCGGCGAGCCGGCGGCGGCCGTGCCGGCCAGTTCGTCCGTGTTGGAGCCGGCCCCGCACGCCACCTCGGTCAAGAACTGGGTGGAGGCCATCGACGACGGCGAGCTGCGGCACCGGGTCTCCGCCGCCACCGGAATCGCCCCGCAGAACTATTCGGCACAACTGACCGCAAACCGGCTGGCTCCCGAACTGGCGGTTGCCACCTCCCTTGCCGCCGGCGTCGGCCCGGCCAGCGGCCTGGTGGCCACCGGGCTTGTCACGGAGGCGGAGGCCGGCTGGCCTCCCGGAGCCCGGCAGTCCGCCCTGGACAGCCTGTCCGACGGCGAGCTGACCACCCTGGCCGGTGACCGGCTGCAGACTCTCGGCAGGGCCCTCCGCCGGCAGGAACATGACCACGAGAAAACCGAAAAGATCTGGGAGAACCTGGGATGATCGAAATCCTGCAGTGGTCCACGCTGACTGTCTGCGGCCTGGTGGCCGTCGCGCGGGTTCCCACTGCCGTGAGGGGGAGGAATCGGATACTCTTCTACATCTTTGCGCTGATGACGCTCGCCATTCTGCTCAGCATCCAGGCACCGTACCTTGCCATCGACCAGGCGCTCGGCGGTGTTAATGCGGCCAACCTCCTGCTCCGCTTTGTCATCTTCGCCGCTATTTTCTTCGTGGGCATCCGCGTCACCCGGGGCTTTGGGGCCGACGACGCCTACCGGCTGCTGACCGGACGGATCGGAATGGCTGTGCTGGGCCTGACCTCGCTGATGGTGGTGGTTGTGTTCCTGATGATGGACACGGCGGGATCCTCCGCGGGCATGGGCTCGGTGTCAGCCAAGGACGCCCGGCACGGACTGCTGGTTGAGTACTACGGTGCCGCGGGCCGCGCCTACCCTGCCTACGTTTCACTGGTCCTGCTGCCAGCCATGGTCCGTGGCTGCCGGAGCACCTTTCCGCTCTTGGTCCGGGTAGCGGCATTCCTGCTGGCCCTCGGAGCGGTTGCCATTGGCGCGAGCCTGTTGTTCCCGGTGCTCCCACCGGCCTTGGGCTCAGTGGAGTTTGTCATCAACTACACAGCCGTCCTATGTTTTGTCATCGGGCTGGCGCTGATCTGGGTAGCCAAGCTGCGGTCCGGGCGGAGTGAGCCGAGACAAAAGACTTCTACTGGAAAGTAGCCCTCACGCTTTCACAAAATCATTAGACATGGCACAATCATGAATGTGTGAAGTTGGGTGCCGGTGTTCGCGAACGGGGATGGATTCCTGGACGCCGGGCCCGTTGAGTCTTTGCATTCTTTGGGGGGATGAGTGGTGGCGGGCCGTTGGGGACCGCCCCCACTCAGCCATTTAACGGCCAGGTCACGCCAACCATCATCGATTGCTCCGTAACGGCCCTTCTGAGCCCTCAAAACGGCCCTGGGCCCACGCCGGCAGGGTTCCCTGGCCGAGCTTGCGAGGCGAGGGAGCCGGTGGGGAGCAGTCGATGAGTGGTAAGCGGATCCGGGTGGAACTATGGAAGCTACCGTGTGAACCTCAGGGTCACCAGCTGGAACGGGCGCAGCGTAAGCTCCACCGATTGCTCTGCTGCGGCAGTGTTGACGCCCGGCGCGTCGGTGGCGCGCTCCAGCAGGTCCGTGGCCTGGACGGCCGTGACCGGGAAGTTGGCCGTGAGCAGGCCGGCGGACCGCTGCCCCAGGGACTCATAAAGGCGGACCACAACATCGCCCGAGCCGTCTTCAGCAAGCTTGACCGCCTCGATGACCAGGGCCGGGTTGTCCACGGAGAACAGCGGCTCCACGCCGCGGGCGCCCTTCACCAGCCGGGGTGCAAGGTTGGTGCGGTACCCCTCCTCCACAGCTTCGGCGATTCCGGCTCCGGGGCGGATGGTCACGGTCAGTTCCTGGTGGCCCCGGTCCGCCGTCGGGTCCGGGAACTTCGGTGCACGCAACAGGGAGAGACGCACCGAGGTGGTGGTCCCGCCGTCGGAATCCCGCACACTCCTGGTGACATCGTGCCCGTAGGTGGCCGCATTGGAAATCGCGACGCCGTAGCCAGGCTCGGCCACGTGGATCCAGCGGTGCGCGCAGATCTCGAACTTGGCGGCCTCCCACGAGGTGTTGACATGCGTGGGACGGAAGACATGGCCGAACTGGGTCTCTGAGGCGGAGCGGTCCGCCCGGACGTCCAGCGGGAAGCCCAGCTTGAGCAGCTTCTCGCTCTCCTGCCACTCAACGGCCGTGGTGATGGTGAGGGAGCCGCTGCCGGCATCCAGCGTGATCCGCTGGGTGAGCGGTGACGAGCCGGCAACCCGGTCCACCACCACAACGGCACTGGTTCCGGCGTGCTCCACCCGGATGGCCTGCGCCGCCGTGAGGGCGGTGACGTTGCGGCGGTAGAACTCATCGATGTCCCAGGCGTCCCACTCGTTGGGGGTGTCCCGGTGCAGTTCCAGCAGGTTGCCGCGCGCTCCGGGCGCGATGGCTTCCCGTCCCGTGGCGTAGTCGGTAAGGGAAGCAAGGAGGCCATCGGCGTCCAGGACGGCCCGGATTATGCCGTTGTCCAGCACATAACCGCCATCCACAGGAGTCGCCTGAACCGGCTGGCTGGCCGGCGAGAGCTCTGCGGCAGCCAGGGCCGGAACGCCGTTGCGCGCGTGCGGTGCGGCGTTGAGCAGGAAGGTCCGCAACCCCTCGCCGAGGAGCGCGGCCGCTGCCTGCCCAATGAGGGTTTCGAGGCTGGCGCTGATGGCGGCATAGTTACGTTCCGCGTCCTGGTGGACCCAGGCGATGGAACTGCCGGGCAGGATGTCGTGGAACTGCTGCAGGAGCACCAGCCGCCAGAGCCGCTTCAGCTCGGCCGCCGGGTACTCGAAGGAACCGGCGCTGCGGACAGCAGCGGTGGCGCACCAGAGCTCGGCCTCGCGGAGCAGGTGTTCGGTGCGCCGGTTGCCGCGTTTGGTCTGGGCCTGGCTGGTGTACGTGCCGCGGTGAAGTTCCAGGTACATCTCGCCCACCCAGACCGGCAGGGAGGAATACTCGTCCTCCGCGTGCGCGAAGAAACTCTCGGCGGAGCCCACCCTGACCTTGGGCGAGCCTTCGAGGTCGGCGGTGCGGCTGGCGGCAGCCAGCATTTCCCGCGTGGGCCCGCCGCCGCCGTCGCCGTAGCCGAACGGGACGAGAGAGGTGTTGCCGCGCCCGTGGTCGCGGAAGTTCCGCTCGGCGTGCGCCAGTTCGCGTCCGCTGAGCTCGGCGTTGTAAGTGTCAACGGGCGGGAAGTGCGTGAACAGCCGGGTGCCGTCGATACCTTCCCAGTTGAAGGTATGGTGCGGCATGCGGTTGACCTGGTTCCACGAGATCTTCTGCGTGAGGAACCAGCGGCTGCCCGCCGCCTTGACGATCTGCGGCAGTGCCGCGGAGTAGCCGAAGGAATCCGGGAGCCAGGCTTCGCGGCATTCGACGCCGAACTCGTCGAGGAAGAAGTTCTTGCCCTCAATGAACTGCCGGGCCATTGCCTCGCCGCCGGGCATGTTGGTGTCCGACTCGACCCACATGCCGCCCACCGGAACGAACTGCCCGGCCTTGACCTTCTCCCGGATCCGGCCGAAAAGCTCGGGGTAGAACTCCTTCATCCAGGCCAGCTGCTGGGCTGAGGAGCAGGAGAATACAAAGCCCGGATCCTCATCCATCAGCGCCACCACGTTGGAGAACGTCCGGGCACACTTGCGGATGGTTTCGCGCACCGGCCAGAGCCAGGCCGAATCGATGTGCGCGTGGCCCGTAGCCACCAATTGGTGGGCGGAAGCGTAGGCGGGCCTGGACAGGACCTCGGCCAGGGTTGCCCGCCCGGCTGCGGCCGTGCCGGGGACGTCGTCGGGATCCATCTGGTCCATCATGCGCTCCAGCGCGCGGAGGATTTCATGGCGCCGCGGCTGCTCCGGAGGGAGTTCGTGCATCAGCCCGGCGAGGGTCCAGATGTCCTGCTGGAGTTCCCAGACCGTCTGGTTGAGCTCGGCGATGGCAATCCTGCCCAGCCGGTAATGCGGTGCGGTGCCTGCCGTTTCCTTATCCCCGTAGGGTGTGGCGGCGAAGGTCCAGCCCTGCGCCATGTCCGGGTTGGCGGCCGCTTCAACGTAGAAGTCAACGGACATGCCGCTGCCCAGGAGCTTCAGGGGAATGTACTGATTCCGGGGCGAAATGGCCTTAATGATGGTGCCGTCAGGGCGCCAGGCGATTCCCTCGCACTGGAATCCGGGGGCTTCGTTGATGAAGCCAAGGTCCACCACAATTTCCACCGCGGTGTCCGGCCCGGTGCCCCAGGCCTCCGGGACGTCGCCCTGCAGGCGCAGCCACTTGGTGCCCCACGGCTGGCCCCAGGCAGCACCGTGTTCCTGCGGCGCGAAGTGATTCCGCAGGGCTTCCATCACTGACACAGGTTCGCCGGGCGCATCCCAGCTGCTCAGGTTCAGCGGAACGGTGCGGGCGTATACGGCGGGAATGATCCGCTCGCGGACAAACCGGTCCAGGCGGACTTCGGTGATCCGGCGGTCGTCATGCAATGTAAACCCTCTTAGGTGCTTGAACTGGAGTACTCGAATCCGGACCAAACGCGTCCAATCGATGGATAAAATCTACCGGCTAGTAGCTCAATAGCCAAGCGTCACCGGAAATCTTCGCCGAAGGTACTGGCGCCGTTTTTATCCCGGTACGTTCGCGTTTTCCTCCGCCGGGTCCTCGCCCGGAACCGGCGCGGGAACCGGGGTGGGAACCTGCGCGGCGGGCAGCGTAATCCTGCCCTGTCCGGCGTAGATATTCAGGCTGGTGCCCCGGCTGAATCCTGCCAGGGTCATGCCGCTGGCCTCCGCCAGCTCCACAGCCAGGCTCGACGGCGCACTCACCGCCGCCAGTACGGGAATGCCCGCCAACGCGGCTTTCTGGACGAGTTCAAACGACGCGCGGCCCGAGACCTGCAGGACCAGCCCTGTCAGCGGAAGCAACCGCTCCCGCAGGGCCCAGCCAACCACCTTGTCAACGGCGTTGTGGCGTCCCACATCCTCGCGGAGGCACAAGAGCTGCACGCCGCCGTCGTCCGTTATGCGGAAGAGGCCCGCGGCGTGCACTCCGCCGGTGACGTCAAAAACGTCCTGGGCTTCGCGGAGCCGCCCGGGCAGGGAAGCCAAAACGTCGGCCGGTACGGTCAAGGGATCCGCCGCCGGGCTGAAATGGGAGGACTTGCGCACTGCCTCGATCGAGTCCGTGCCGCAGATACCGCAGGAACTTGAGGTGAAGACGTTCCGTCCCTTCGCCGGGAGTTCGACGTCGGGCCGCAGCTGGGCTTCCACCACGTTGAACGTCTGGACGCCGTTTTCGTCCTCGCCGGCGCAGAACCGCAGCGACACCAGCTGCTCGGGAGCCCAGATGATCCCCTCGGACACCAGGAAGCCGGCCACCAGGTCAAAGTCGTCCCCGGGCGTCCGCATGGTCACCGAAAACGACAGCGCCCCGATCCGGATTTCCAGCGGCTCTTCGACGGCGAGGACGTCCTCGCGGTGGCGGACCGGGAACTCAAGGGCATTCGGCGAGCCATCCAAAACGTATTTATACACCTTGCGGCGCTGCGTCACCCGCCCCATCGGCCGCCCGCCAGACTGTCTCGAAGGACCCCGTGGACGTTCCGGACCTGCCGGCTGGGACTGTTCATAGGTCCATCATCGCACCACGGGCGCGCCTGTGGCGTACGGGCGTCCGCAACGGGGCGCCTACCCAAGCAGGGCACTCCAGTCCACCGGACCGGCGGGCTTCGCAGCGTCCTTGCTTGCCGCCCGGGTGGCCGCCTTGGCGGCGGGCCGGCCCTTGGACTTGGTACCCGGCTGCTCGGGTGCGGGCACGGGCGGCCCCCACGGCAAGGCGAACGCCGGCACGGGTTCGCCAAGCTGCACGCCATGCGGCGGAACAACCATTACCCCGTGCGCCGACGCCAGCCCGCGCATCATCCCCGGCCCCGTGTGCTTGGCCGGTGAGGCCATCCCGTACAGCAGTCGGAACGGCATCAGCCTGGTCCGGCCGGGCTCCGGTTCGAGTGTGGTGCCGCACGGGACCTCCTGCACCGGCGGCATGGTGCCGTGGCCCAGCGCCGCCAGCAGCGGTTCGCCCACCGTGGACAGGGCCATCATGGCGGCCAGCGGGTTCCCTGGGAGCCCCAGGACAAAGCGCCCGTCGGGGAGTTCGGCCAGGACAGCAGGATGGCCGGGGCGCATGGCGATGCCGTCGATGACCAGCCTCCCGCCCAGTTCCGCCACGGCCCGGCGGAGGTGGTCGGTGTCCGAGCGGCCCGTACCGCCGGTAGTGATAACGACGTCGGCCGGCAGCGCGGAGGGGTCCGGCACCTCGGGCGGGAGGTCCGCCAGACCGTCCAGCCACTCGGCATAGGAGTCGCCGATCCGTTCCTGGCCGCCGTTGATACCGCCAAGCATTTCCACGACGGCCGCGAGCTGCGGGCCGAAGGTGTCCCGGACCTGTCCGGGGACCGGCAACCCGTGCGCCACAACTTCGGAGCCGGTCAGCAGGAGTTTGACCACGGGCTTGCCCTGGACGAGCAGGTCATCGTGCCCGGCAAGCGCCGCGACCGCCAGATGGGCCGGGTTCAGTGTGACACCGGCCTTGACCAGCACCTCTCCCGCCGCTGCTTCCTCGCCGGCCCTGCGGATATGCTGGCCGTTCCCGGGTTCGCCGGGGCGGGCGGTGCCGCCGGTCATCAGCAGCGGCAGCCCGTCGTCGTCCGTTCCAAGCGTGGCACTTTCGCTGCGTAGCACCGCTTTGGCGCCGGGCGGGATCAGTCCGCCGGTGACAATGGGGCTGGCCTGGTGGGGTGCCAGCCGCTGGCCGGCCTCCGCCACGATCCACGGGCCACCGCCGTTGACGGCCCATCCATCCATCGCAGACGAGGCGTAGTGCGGCATGTCGTGCAGCGCGGTGATGTCGCCGGCCAGGACCCTGCCCAGGGCCTGGCCCAGGGGAACCCGGCCCGGCGGAATCGGCGTGGCGATATCAAAAGCGGCTTTGCGCGCCTCATCCCAGGTGTGGGCAAGGTGCTTTGCCGGGGCTGTCTGCTGCTCGGGATTTTCGGATACGTCGCCGGGAGCGGCGGTCACTGAACGGGAGTCATTCGACGGGGGTCGCGGCGGATTCGGCGTCATAGTCAGCAGCCAAGGCGCGGGCACGGTCCATCGCGGTGGTCATGGCGGCGGCGTTAGTGGCCTGCCCTGCTCCCGCAGCCAGTCCGGCGGCGAAACCGGCAATAAAGGTGGTGAGCGGGGCGGCGGGGCGGACCACTGAGTGGGCTGCCACGCCTGCCAGCGACAGGATGGTGTTGACGTCGATCTGGACGTCCTCCAGTTCATACGCCTGGAGCAAGGACCTGCACCATTCTTCCAGCGTCTCTTCCTGGCTTTTCACGCTCTGCCTCCCAAATCGTCTGCGGCAGTGTTGCCCCGGAACCCGGCTAGGGGATCCGGACCGGCCACTCCAAGTGCGGCGGCATCGTCCCAAGTGTCCACGTCTGCCGTGGAGCCGGCCGGAACGGCGACAAGCTGCACGTCCAGACTAGCAAGGAGTGCCCTCACCGAACCGTTGATTAAGCGTCCTGTGCTTTCCAGTTCCGCCACGGAACGTTGTAGCGCGGCTGTGCTATAAAAACCGACCAAAGGCTGGCGGCGGCCATCCTCCGAGACCGCCACCACGCCGTCCGGTCCCAAGCCTGCCGGCTGCCGGGCGGGGTGTCCCCCGGCGGCGGGTTCTCCGGCGGGAGGTCCTGCGGCGGCGGGTCCTCCGGCGCCCCGTGCCCGGGCACGCAGCGCAGCCTTCAGCGCCGCCACCGCCTGCCCCGCGTTGGGCATGTCGCACGCCAGCACCAGCGTCAGACTGGGGCGGTTGCCGCCCGCAGCAGCCAGGGCCGCGAGCCCGGCCGCAATAGCGGCCGCGGGTCCGCTAAACGGCGGTTCTTCGCGGCAGCGGAGAAATCCGGCAGGGATTTCCCCGGCCGGCACTTCGCGGGCGTCCGGACCAACCACGACGGCGGCCCGGGCTCCCCCGGCAGCGGCGGCGGAGCGGCGCAACAGGGAGTCGCCGTCGTACGTCAGACTCTGCTTGGGCACACCACCGAGCCGCGACGAACGGCCGCCGGCGAGGATGACGGCATCGAAGTCGAGGGGGTCAGCGTCCACCCTCCCAGCTTAACCGCGCGGGCCGGAGTTACCGTGCGGGCTGGAATTCAGGCGGCCCGTTCCGGCAGCAGGAACGGATCCCAGGCCGGAGTGGGCTTCTCAAGTTCTTTGATCTGCCAGATGGTGCCATGCGGCGGTTCCGGAACAAACCTGAGCTTCCAGCCCATTTCAGCTGGCGTGTGGTCGCCCTTGGTGTTGTTGCACCGGAGGCACGCGGCCACCAGGTTCTCCCAGGAGTCGGCGCCGCCACGTGATTTGGGCTGCACATGGTCGATGGTGTGGGCACCTTTGCCGCAATACGCGCACCGGTGACCGTCCCGCCGCAGGACTCCGCGGCGGCTGACCGCGGTGCCCTGGTTGTATCTCGGGCGGATGTAGCGGTTCAGGAGAATCACGGACGGGCGGCCCAGGATCTCCTGCGGTCCCACTACAGGGTCATCGCCCTCGGCAATAACACTGGCCTTGCCCGTGAGCACAAGCACCAGCGCCCGGCGGAAGGTGACTACCGCCAGCGGTTCATATCCAGCATTCAGAACGAGAGTGCGCATGCACGTACCTCTTTGTGGCCGCACCCGTCAGGGGCACGAGGGCCGGCTGCCCCCGGCATATCCGGGCTATGGATCGACACCACAAGAGTAAACAAAGAATCCCGGGATCAGCTAATCGCAGAAGCGGCCGCCGTCACGTGTCGGATTCGTGCACCTCACCGGATCAGGCCAGCAGCCCTGAAACAGCAAAGGACCCCAGCCGTGAGGCAGGGGTCCCTTGAAGGCTGACTCTGGTGCTAGGACACGCGGATGTAAACGGGGCCGGAGCCGACATTGGCGCTGAACAATACGGTCTGGTTGCCGTTGTAGCCCCCGTGCACGGCCTGGCCGTTGCCAGCGTACACGGCAATGTGGGCAACGCCCGCGCCGCCGTCGGCGTAGTACAACAGATCGCCGGGCTGGGCCTCGGCGGCGCTCACGGTTTGACCGAGGGACAGGTAGCCTGCGGGCCAGTCGCGGAAGTTGATCCCCACGGCAGCCAGCGAGTTGGTGACCAGCATGGTGCAGTCCTGGCTGACACCGAGTTGTGCGTAGGCAGCGGAGAGGATGGCAGCACCCTTGCCGCTGGCGGAGACCGGCGCCTTCGGAGCGGCCGGCGTTGCCGACGCTACCTTGACGGTGGCCGCGGCCTTGGCCGGAGCCGGAGCTTCAACAACAGGTGCGGGAGCCTCAACCGGAGCCGGCGTGGTGGTCACTGCGGGCTTCTCGTAGGAGATGGCAATGGTGGAAGCAGCCGAAATGATGGCCGGGGCGGAAACCTCAGCTTCAAGGTTCGAAGCGGATGCAGCTTCACGCTGGATGCCGGTGTCAGCCGCGTTCGCAGCGATACCACTGGTCAGGACAAGGCCGGAAGCAGCAGCGATAACCGCAGCCTGACGGCCCATGCCGCCGGCGTTGTCGCCGACAGCCTTGGCAATGACAGCCAGCGAGTTGGTCTTGGCGACCTCGGCGCGGTGCCGCGCAACAGTTGCACGTGTAGTCATTAATTTTCTCTCTTTCGTTTTCCTCAGGACCGCGTGGGCAGCCCAAGGGCTTTGGACGCGCCGGCATCTTGGGGGTACGTCGGCACGCCCCGAACGGGGATTTAGCGAAGAGTTTCTCGCGAAGAAACGGTTCCGGCAGCACAGGGCTGCAGGAACGACTGGAATGCAGGAACTACGGGGCCAGCGTGAAAAACGCGGAGGAGCCCGTGGATGCCACGGAGTGGAGCAGCGTGCCCTGTGACGGGTTCAGTGCGCCGATCATCATGCCGTTGCCAACGTAAATACCGACGTGGGCGCCGCCGTTCTGCATGACCAGGTCACCGGGAGCCGGTGTGGCGGTGGGCCGCATGGCTGTCCACGCGTTGACGCGGGGAATGCTGATGCCGGCCTGGGCGTAGACCCACTGGGTGAAGCCCGAGCAGTCCCAGCCATTGGGAGTGGTGCCGCCCCATACGTACGGGCGGCCGATACCGGTGTAGGCGATTGCTGCCAAGCCCGATCCTGCCGCAGAGGAGACCGTGCCCGCGAGCTTGCTCGCGGCGGTCGCCGTTGCTTCAGAGGCCCGGTCAGCGCCGGTGGACTGGGCGCGGACGGTGTTGACCTTCGGGGCGGCCGTAGTCTTGATCACGGGCCGCTCGAAGGAAACCATGGCTGTGGGTGCAGCAGTTACGGCAAGTGCCGTCTGCGCGGAACCGGACTCGGTGGAGGCGGAAACGCCGGCGGTGGTATCCGCGGCGTTGGCCGGAAGCCCCATGCTCAGGATCAGACCTGATGCAGCTGCGATAACGGCAGCCTGGCGACCTACGGTCACGGCATTGGCACTGACGGCCTTGGACACGGAGCCCAAGGGGTTGGTGCGAACCGGCTGTGCGCGGTGACGCGCAGAAATATGGCGTGAAGACACGAAGGTAGCCTCTCCCAATGCCTGCGAGGTGAGCTGTCGGATTCGGATGGGAGTCACCCGGCCGCGCTGCTTCACAGCGGAAGCTTTGCGACTTAACCCCAAGGCCTTCAGAATCGAAGACCAAAATTGGTTCCCCCGCCCCTGCCAGACGATGTCATGCGAACGGACCTTGAGCGGTGGCAGAGCTAGACAATCCACTCAAGAACGTCAACTTCGGAAAAGTTGACGCGCTCTAGACGTTACAGGAGTTCCGAGCCAATGTCACATTCAGGTCACGGCACGTCGCCGTGATTCGAGAGTTGGCCATCCTTTGGGTCAGAGCCAGCCGGCGGGGTCAACGACTTCGCCGTTGACCTGGACCTCGAAGTGGAGGTGGCAGCCCGTGGACGCGCCCGTGGTGCCGCTCAGGGCAACCACGTCGCCGCGGCTGACCGTCTGGCCTACCTTGACGGTGGCGGAGGAGAGGTGGTTGTAGGTGGTTTCAAGGCCGTTGCCGTGATCCACCACCACGCGGTTGCCGCCGCCGTACTGGTGCCAGCCAGCGAAGGTCACGGTGCCGCTGGCAGCAGCCAGGACGGAGGTTCCACACTGTGCCACGAAGTCCTGGCCACGGTGGAAGTCTCCGGCGCCGCCGGTAATGGGGCTGACCCGGAATCCGAACGGAGAGACTGTAGCCAGCTGGGCCAGTGGCGAGCCGAGGCTTCCGGCAGAGGCGGCGCGGGTAATGGATCCCGCGGACTGGGCGCTCAGCAGCTGCTTCAGTTTGCCGTCGGGATCACCTTGGGTCACCACGGACGAGCGGCTGAAATCAATTTGGGCGGCGGCTTCGGCAGTAACTTCAGGCTGCGGAGCGGCGGAAACGGCCGACGCGGACTGGCCGGGTGCCGGAGTGGCCATCACGGGGCCGGTCACAGGAACCGTCACGGTAAGTGCTAGGCCTGTTGCTGCCAAGGCGATGCCGGCTTTCTGGCCGAGGCCACTGGCAGCGGCGAAATCCGTCATCTGCCGGAAGGGTCCCCGGCGGCGGCGTGCTTCCCGCTGTGGGTCGCGGGGCCTCTCCGCGGTGAAATCCTCGGCCACTCTGGGCGCCGAAGCGGGACCCACCGCGCGACGGCGGCCCCTGGAGTATTGCGTGGTCAAGAATGTTCCTCTCTAGATAGCCTGCGAAGTTAGCTGTCGGATTCGGGTCAGAGAGTTCAAAGACCCGGTCCGCCATGACAAGCACTTGGCGCAGAGATATCCCGTGAGGATCCTTCGCTGGAAGAGGCTTGCTGCTGACGGACTTCACCCCAAGGCAGTCTTACGACTGCCGGTTGTGGTTCCCCCGCCTCTGCCAGTTGGTGACTGATGCACCTGATCCGCTGGCAGAGCTCGGCTCCGGATCAGGTAACGCTTTTGTATCGACGCTGAGCTTCAACTATAGGTGATTAACCTGGACAGTAACAATTCCGTTATCTTTGCGGAACCTGGCGCCACTGCGCTATGACGCGGCCCCAAACGGGGGACCGCCATCCCGTCAGCGGACGGACACGAAGACGTGGGATGCCACTTCCGGGGGCAGCTCGAGAGCCCCTTCTATTCCCGGAACCCGCACGGAAATATACTCCCCCACGCGCTCCAGGGACACCGAGGCACCGGGCCTGATCCCGCCTTCGTCCAGCTGGACCAGCAGCTCAGGTTCCACCTGGATGGGCTCAGCCAGCCGGCTGACTGTCACCCTCGACGCCGGCCCATAGCCCTGCATCGCATCAAGGAGATTAATCACACCGGCGTCAGGGAGCGCAGGCGCGGGTCCTCCCAGGGCGGCCAGCCCGGGGATGGGGTTGCCATACGGAGACTCGGTGGGATGGTTGAGCAATTCGTAGATGCGCTGCTCTACGCGTTCGCTCATCACGTGCTCCCAGCGGCATGCTTCATCGTGGACATAGGCCCAGTCCAGGCCAATCACATCCGCCAGGAGCCGTTCCGCGAGCCTGTGCTTGCGCATCACTTCCGTAGCGCGTTTCCGCCCGGCTTCCGTGAGCTCCAGGTGACGGTCTCCGGAGACCACCACCAGTCCGTCGCGTTCCATCCGGCCGACGGTTTGGGACACCGTGGGTCCGGAATGCCGCAGCCGTTCGGCGATCCGTGCGCGAAGAGCAACGATGTTCTCTTCTTCAAGCTCCAAAATGGTCCGAAGGTACATCTCCGTAGTATCGATCAGATCCGTCATCCAGCTCAGCTCCTCGAGCGCAGTACCTTGCGTTGTCCCACCGTATCGCGTCCCGCGCAGCGGCGAGGTCCGGTAAAAAGCTTAGCCTATTTTGAATTTGTCCGGATAATCCCCGGACGAGGATGAACGGTCTCATTGGCCGGACTATGACGGCGCCGGTTCCCGCCTAATCGAGGGGTTCAGGCAGAATAAAGGAGGTCCTTATGCAGTCACTGCCGACTACCGGCCACCCCACCGTCCGGACGTGAGCCACGTCCATGCCGAAATTGGAGCCCCCGTGAGCGAAACCAGCATCACTATTCCTGCCGACCTCCTGCCAGAGGATGGACGGTTCGGCGCAGGCCCGTCCAAGGTCCGGCCGGAGCAGCTCGAAGCGCTCTCAGCGGCGTCCAAGACCATCCTGGGCACCTCCCACCGCCAGGCTCCGGTCAAGAACCTCGTAGGCTCCGTCCGTGAAGGCCTCAGCCAGTTCTTCCGCGCCCCCGAAGGCTACGAAGTGGTCCTCGGCGTCGGCGGCTCCACCGCTTTCTGGGACGTCGCCAGCTTCGGCCTGGTGGAGAAGAAGGCCCAGCACCTGTCCTTTGGCGAGTTCGGCTCCAAGTTCGCCTCGGCCACCAACAAGGCCCCGTTCCTGGACGCCTCCTCCATCATCAAGTCCGAGCCCGGCACCCGCCCGGTATCGGCCGCCGAGGCCGGCGTGGATGTCTACGCCTGGCCGCAGAACGAAACCTCCACGGGTGTCGCGGCTCCGGTCAAGCGCGTCGCGGGCGCCGACGCCGGTTCCCTGGTCCTGGTGGACGCCACCTCCGCAGCCGGCGGCCTGGATGTGGACGTCTCCGAGGCCGATGTCTACTATTTCGCCCCGCAGAAGAACTTCGCCTCCGACGGCGGCCTGTGGCTGGGTCTCTTCTCCCCCGCCGCGCTGGAACGCGCCGCCCGGGTCAAGGCCAGCGGCCGCTGGATCCCCGATTTCCTGGACCTCCAGACCGCCATCGACAACTCCAAGCTGAACCAGACGTACAACACGCCGTCGCTCTCCACCCTGGTGACCCTCGACGCGCAGGTGCAGTGGCTGAACGCCAACGGCGGCCTGGACTTCGCGTCCGCCCGCACCGCTGACTCCGCCGGCCGGATCTACTCCTGGGCCGAGGCCTCCGAGTACGCCACCCCGTTCGTGGCCAAGGCGGAGGACCGTTCCAACGTCATCGCCACCATCGACTTCGACGACTCGATCGACGCCGCCGCGATCGCCAAGGTGCTCCGCGCCAACGGGATCGTGGACACCGAGCCGTACCGCAAGCTGGGCCGCAACCAGCTCCGGATCGCCACGTTTGTTGCCATCGAGCCGGCTGACGTCTCCGCGCTGCTGGCAAGCATCGACTACGTGGTGGGCGAGCTGCGCAAGTAGCGCACCCGCGCGAACGGACACTGGGGGCCCAGATACCGGGGCCCCAAGTGTCCGTTCGCGCTGTCTTGTGGTGACGCCAGTTGTCAGCGTCCGACGGCGTCGTCCGGGTTTTCGTCCCGGGCGGCGCCGTTTGCGTTGTCCCCCGGTTGTTGGACGCCCAGGTGGGAGACGACGCCGAAGTACCGCAGGCCGCGGGCCCGCCGGTTGAAGGTGAGCCGGAGCTGCTGGGCGCGGATGATCCAGATCATTCCGATCACGGCGGCGATGATCCCGGAGGCGGCCGCAACGGAAAGCGACCACCGGGGGCCGGCGACGTTGGCCACCCATCCCACGAGTGGGGCGCCGATGGGGGTGCCGCCCATAAAGATGGCCATGTACAGGGCCATGACCCTGCCCCGCATGACGGGATCGGTGGTGGTCTGGACGTAACCGTTGGCGCTGGTCATCATGGTGATCGCGAACAGGCCCACCGGCACCAGCGCGACGCCGAACCAGAAGTAGTCCGGGGCAAGCGCGGCCAGTCCCGACGTCACCCCAAAGGCAGCCGCCGCGCCGAAGATCATCCGCAAGCGGGGCTTGCCGCGGCCGGCGGAGAGCAGCGCGCCTGCCACGGAACCGACGGCCATGATCGAATTCATGAGCCCGAAGGCGCTGGCGTCGAGCCCGAATTCCGTGCCCACCATCGCGGCGATGAACAGCACGAAGTTAAGGCCGAGTGTTCCCACGATGAACACGGCCACCAGGACCACCACAATGTCCGGCCGGAACCGGACATAGCGCAGCCCCTCCCGGATCCGGCCCTTGCCCGGAGCCGCCCGGGGAAGCTGGCGCAGCGACGCGGCGGGGATCTTCCACAGGCTCAGGAGCATGGCCAGGAAGGTGCAGGTGTTGATCAGGAACACCCAGCCGGGACCTACCGCCACGGTGAGGACACCGGCGACGGCGGGCCCGATCATCCGGGCGACATTGAAGGAGGCGCTGTTCAGGGCCACGGCATTGGGCAGGTAGTCGTCCCGCACGAGTTCAGAAACGAAGGTCTGCCGCACCGGGGCATCGAGGGCGGAGACCATGCCCAGCAGCAGGGCGAAACCGTAGACGTGCCACAGCTGGCCGGCGCCGAGCACCACCAGGATGCCCAGGCCGGTGCTCAGGAGGGCCATCATTGACTGGGTGATGATGAGCAGCTGCCGGCGGCTGTACCGGTCCGCCACGAGGCCGGCGACGGGCGCCAGGAACAGCTGCGGCCCCAGCTGCAGTGCCATAGTGATGCCCATGGCCCCGGCGTCGTGATCGGTGAGGTGGTCAAACACCAGCCAGTCCTGGGCCGTCCGCTGCATCCAGGTTCCGATATTGGAAACCAGCGCGCCGAGGAACCAGATCCGGTAGTTGAGGATGTGCAGGGATTTGAAGGTGGACATCAGTGCCGGCCTTCTTGGTTCTCAACCCTGCGCATTCGCAACTGGTTAGTCAGCCTCGCCGGCGGGGTCGTCGTCTTCGAATTCTTCGTCCCGGTCTTCGGACCCGGGAGTGTCAGCCTCGGCCTTAGATGCGTCCGGCTCCGCAGCGGAAGCCTCAGCAGCGCGCGGCTCCTCTTCCTCTGCCGCCTGTGCGTCCTCGGGGCGGACGCGCTCGGCCCACGGCACCCACTCCGGGGAGAGGATGGAGTCCTCCGACGGCAGGAGACCAAGATCGCTGACCGTGACCACCTTGGAGCGGGAGTTCCTAGTCAGGACCGCGTACCACTGCCAGCCGTGGTAGCCGGCCATTCTTGATTCGAAGAGGTGGGTGACCAGGCGGTCGCCCTCACTTTTGGCAGCCAGGTGCGCACCGATGTCCGACGCCGCCGCGATGCCTTCGATGGCGGTTCGCGCCTCGCCAACGGCAGCGGCGAGGAAGGCATCCGGCTTTCCGGTACGCCACACGGGCACGCCTGCGCGGCGCTTGGCCTCGGCTTTGGCGCCTACTTTCTCCGCTGTTGTGGTGTCCGGCTGTTCAGCTTCCGCGTTCATGGCCAAGACCTAAACGTCCAGCTCGTCGGCAACCTTACGCAGGGCAGCCGCGATGGCTTTGCCCTTGTTGCCTTCCGGGTACTTGCCCGCGGACAGGGTTCCGGAGAGGTTGTCCAGCACGCTGACCAGGTCCTGGACCAGCGGCGCGAGGTCCCGGGCGCTGGGCCGCTTGGCCTTGGCGATAGACGGCGTCTTGTCCAGGACGCGCAGGCCCAGGGCCTGTGCACCCTTGCGGCCGTCGGCAACGCCGAACTCAACCCGGGTGCCGGCCTTCAGCTCCGTGATGCCTTCGGGCAGCGATGATTTGGGCAGGAAGACTTCCTGCCCGTCCTCGCCTGCGAGGAATCCGAAACCTTTTTCCTTGTCATACCACTTGACCTTGCCGGTAGGCACGTAATCAACCTTCTTCGTTCTGACGTCTTCTGACACGGCCGGCAGTCACCGCATCCGCACTGATGTGCGGGTTCAGGGTATGACAGCGACGGACCGTGTTGGTCTGTTCCTCAAGGTTATCCTGCCGGGGGCCGGAATCCTGCTTTCACGCACCCTTCGTCCTGCCGCCTGCCTGCGGCTGTGTGCCCGCCGCTCACGGCCGCCTGTGGCGCCACCACCGGCCGCCCGGCTGTTAGCGTTGCCTGCATGACACCCTCGCGATACCGGCGCCCACTGATGATCTGCGCAGCGGTTGTTGCCATGCTTTCCCTCGTGGCGGTGGGAGCCGTCATGGCACTGGCCTTCGCAGGCTCCGCGGCTCCGGCCTGGGTCACTGCCACTGCCCTGTACGGGTTGCCTGTGGCGTTCCTGCTGATGCTTTTCCTGGTGCTGGACAGCGTGGCGGGCCGGCGCCGGGCAGGAAAGTCCGGCGGACGGTAACGTTGGACTGATGTCCCTTATTCGCGCGCTCAGCAAAGAACTGGAAGCACGCAGCGATGACTCGTTGCGGGCGCTCTTTGCAGCGCGGCCGGACCTTATGTCCCCCGCCGTTCCTGACTTTTCCGCCCTGGCCGCGCGGGCCAGTGCGCGGGTCAGCGTCCAGCGCGCGCTCGAGCGGCTTAACAGGCCACAGATGCAGGTGCTGGAAACGCTGCATCTGTGCACCAACACGGACACCGAACACAGCGCCTCGGCGGCGGGCGTCCGGAAACTCATTGCAGGGTCCACGGTGGCGGCGCTGGAACGCATCCTGGCCTCGCTCCAGGAACTGGCTTTGGTGCACCGGGCAGAGCCGCCGCATGGAACGGCGGTTTCGGGCCACCGCCAGCGCTACTACCTGCCGGTGGGAAGCCTCAAGGACGTGGTGGGAATCTATCCTGCGGGGCTGGGGCGCAGCTACACCGAGCTGGTCAGGCTCCAGCCCGCGTTTGCCCAGCGGGCAGTCCAGCTCGTTGCCGAGCTGCGCCGCAGCGGCGTCTCCATCCAGAACGCCACCACCCCCATGGAGGCAGCCCTCGCGCTGCAGCATTGGACATCCTCGCCCGAGGCACTCGGCGAGGCTTTGGCCGGAGCCCCGGAACGCACGACGGCGTTGCTCGCCAAATTCCGCAACTGGGCCATGGGTGCCGTCCCCCAGGCGCAACGGAAAGCGTCGGTCTCGAACCAGGGCGCCGACGTCGGGCCCGTTGACTGGCTCCTGGCCCGGGGCCTGCTGGTCCCGCTGGACGCCGCGCACGTGGAATTGCCGCATAGCGTGGGATTGTCGCTGCGTGGCGGCGCCATCATCAATGACTTCTCCCTGTCCCCACCGGTTCCGGAGCTGGGCAGCACCACCGCTGCGCTTCGCCGGAACGCGGCGCTGGGCGCCATCGCCGAAACCCTCCGGCTGGTGGGTGACCTCCTCCACGCCGTCCGCGAACAGCCGCTGGCCACGCTGCGCAGCGGCGGCGTAGGCGTCCGGGAAATGAAGCGGCTGGCCGAGACGCTTCGCATCGACCAGCACCGGGCGGGCCTGCTGCTGGAGGTCAGCGCCCTCGCCGGCCTGTTGCGCCTTGATGTGGACTCGTCCTCGTGGGTGCAGCCCCCGCAGCTGGAGTGGCTGGCCCTCCCCCGCCAGGAGCAGTGGCTGTGGCTGGTCAATGCCTGGCTCGCGAGCGAGCGTGTGCCTTCACTGGTGGGTCAGCCCGCTAACGGCCCCGGCGGCGTTCCCAGCGCGCACCGCACCCTGGCCGGGAACACCGTTAATGCCCTTTCGGCAGAGGCGCAGCGGCCGGACGCCCCGGTGGTCAGGAAGCGGATCCTGGAAATCCTGGAGGAACTCACCCAGGAGGCTGCCGCTGCGGACGGCACGGCACCGGTGCTGGATGCTGCGGCAGTGCTGCAGCGGGCTGAATGGACGCAGCCACGGATGGCCCGCCGGTTCAGTTCCCTGATCAGGGGTGTGCTCGCGGAAGCGGAGCTGCTCGGACTGATCGGCTCCGGTGCGTTGAGCCAGCTGGGCAGCGCCATCGCCGAAGACAACCCGGACGAAGCCTTGGGCATCCTGGGCGAGCATCTGCCTGCGGCGCTGAACCACGTCCTGCTTCAGGCGGACCTGACCGCAGTTGCCCCGGGCTATCTGGCTCCGGAGCTGGCCGAAAAGCTTCTGGTGATGGCCGACGCCGAGGGGCACGGGCCCGCCACTATCTACCGGTTCTCCGCAAACTCGGTCCGGCGGGCGCTGGACGCCGGGCATGACGCCTCAAGCCTGCTGGAGTTCCTGCGTGAGCATTCGGCCACGGCCGTGCCCCAGCCCTTGGAATACCTGGTGGAGGACACCGCGTCCCGGCACGGCCGGCTCCGGGTGGGAACGGCCGCCAGCTTTATCCAAAGTGATGATGAGGCAACGGTGCTGGAGCTGGCGGCGGAGTCCAAGGCGGCCGGGCTGGGGCTGGCCCGGATTGCGCCGACGGTGCTGATCTCCACGGCTCCGCCGCGGGAAACAGCGCAGGTCCTGCGCGGACTGGGACTCTCGCCGTCGGTGGACCAGGCCGAGCCCGGAGTGGTCCGGCTCCGCCGCAACACAAGTGTTTCGGGCAGCGCCCGCCCGGTCTATACGGCGCCGCGGACCGCGCCCGCCGAGGACGACGTCGCTGCGCAGCTGGCCGTCCTGCGGAACAGGCGGGCTGAAGCCAACGGACACCACGCAATTGCAGTGCCGGGCTCCGGCGAAGCTGCAACCCAGCTTGGGCTGGAGACCCTGCAGCGGGCTATCCGGCTCAAGCAGCGCGTGAGCATGAACGTGGTGGACAGCCAGGGGAATTCCTGCCTTGAGACAGTTGTTCCCCTCTCCGTAAACGGCGGACGCGTCAGGGTCTTCGATCCTGCCAAGGAAACCGAGCGCGTGCTCTCCATCCACCGCATCATCGATATTGAGGCCGCAGAAGAACTGCGCCAGTGAAGGACTCCCCCGCGTGAACGACGGCCCGCTGATCGTCCAAAGTGACAAAACCATCCTGCTCGAAGTGGACCACGAATTGGCCACCGAGGCGCGCCACGCCATCGCCCCGTTCGCCGAACTGGAACGCGCCCCCGAGCACATGCACAGCTACCGCCTGACGCCCCTGGGCCTGTGGAACGCACGCGCCGCCGGCCTGGACGCGGAAAAGGTCCTGGACACCCTGCTCAAATACTCGCGGTTCCCGGTGCCGCATTCGCTGCTGATCGACGTCGAAGAGACCATGTCCCGGTACGGGCGGCTGCGGCTGGAGAAGGACCCGCAACACGGCCTCGTGATGCGCACGGACGACTACCCGGTGTTGGAAGAGGTCATCCGGGCCAAAAAAATCCAGCCCCTGCTGGGGCCGCGGATCGACGGCGAAACCATCGTGGTCCATTCTTCCCAGCGCGGCCAGCTCAAGCAGCTGCTCCTGAAAATCGGGTGGCCGGCGGAGGATCTGGCCGGCTACGTGGACGGCGCACCCCACCTGATCGCCCTGAACGAGGACGGCTGGAAGCTCCGCCCGTACCAGCAGCTCGCGACCGAAAATTTCTGGGCCGGCGGCAGCGGTGTGGTGGTCCTCCCCTGCGGTGCGGGAAAAACCCTGGTGGGTGCCGCGGCGATGGCCACCAGTTCCACCACCACCCTCATCCTGGTGACCAACACGGTGGCCGCCCGGCAGTGGAAGGACGAGCTGCTCAAGCGGACGTCCTTGACGGAGGATGAGATCGGCGAGTACTCGGGCGCGGTCAAGGAGGTCCGCCCGGTCACCATCGCCACGTACCAGGTCCTCACCACCAAACGCGGCGGCCTGTACGCACATTTGGAGCTACTGGATGGCCACGACTGGGGCCTGATCATTTATGACGAAGTCCACCTCCTGCCGGCGCCGATCTTCCGGATGACGGCGGACCTGCAGGCCCGCCGCCGGCTGGGCCTCACCGCCACCCTGGTCCGCGAGGACGGCCGCGAAGGCGAGGTCTTCAGCCTGATCGGGCCCAAACGGTACGACGCGCCCTGGAAGGACATCGAGGCGCAGGGTTACATCGCCCCGGCGGACTGCGTGGAGGTCCGCATTGACCTGCCCCGGGACGAACGCGTGGCCTATGCCATGGCCGAGGACGCGGACAAGTACCGGCTGTGCGCCACGTCCGAGTCCAAGACCCTGATCGTGGAACAGCTGGTGGCCCGGCACCAGGGCGAGCAGCTGCTGGTGATCGGGCAATACATTGACCAGCTGGACGAGATCGGCGAGCGCCTGCAGGCTCCCGTCATCAAGGGCGATACGTCCGTCAAGGAACGGCAGAAGCTCTTCGACGCATTCCGGGCCGGCGACGTGAACACACTGGTGGTTTCCAAGGTGGCCAACTTCTCCATCGACCTGCCTGAAGCCTCGGTTGCCATCCAGGTCTCGGGATCCTTTGGGTCGCGGCAGGAGGAAGCCCAGCGGCTGGGCCGGCTGCTCCGCCCCAAGAAGGACGGCAGGGCGGCCCGCTTCTACTCGCTGGTGGCCCGGGACACCCTTGACCAGGATTTCGCGGCCAAGCGGCAGCGCTTCCTGGCAGAGCAGGGCTATGCCTACCGGATCATGGACGCCAAGGATGTCGGCGCCGCCTAACGGTCACCCGGTGTTCCTGTTCTGCGATGGGGATGGCCACGCCACGGGGGGTTCCCCATGGAACACCCACCATCCATCCAGAAAACTCACAGTTTCTGGGAGCATGATGGGAGCATGAAGAAGACCGGCCCAGAAGCCAAGCTGCTAGTTGTTGATGACGAACCCAACATCCGCGAGCTGCTGTCCACCTCGCTCCGCTTCGCAGGCTTCGAGGTGGTCTCTGCCGCCAACGGCCGTGACGCGCTGGCCGCCGCCGAGCTCCACGCGCCCGATCTGGCGGTACTGGACGTGATGCTGCCGGACATGGATGGCTTCACCGTCACCCGCAAGCTGCGGGCTTCGGGCAAGCACTTCCCGGTCCTGTTCCTCACGGCGAAGGACGACACGGAGGACAAGGTCACCGGCCTCACAGTAGGCGGGGATGACTACGTCACCAAGCCGTTCAGCCTGGACGAGGTAGTGGCTCGCATCCGTGCCGTTTTGCGCCGCACGCAGCCCCTGCTCGACGACGACGCTGTGATCCGGGTGGACGACCTGGAGCTTGACGACGACGCCCACGAAGTGCGCCGCGGCGGCACCGTGATCGAACTGTCCCCCACGGAATTCAAGCTCCTCCGGTACCTCATGCTGAACCCCAACCGGGTGCTGTCGAAATCCCAGATCCTTGACCACGTCTGGGAGTACAACTTCAACGGCGACGCCTCGATCGTGGAGTCCTACATCTCCTACCTCCGGCGCAAGGTGGACATTGATCCGGACGCACCGGCACTGATCCAGACCAAACGCGGAGTCGGCTACGTGCTCCGGACGGCAGAGAAGCGCTGACGTTGCTGCAGCGGTGGAAATCGGCCTCGTTGAGGTCCCAGCTGGTGGCCATGATCATGGCACTGCTGATTGTTGCGCTGACCGCAACCGGCGCCGGCACCCTCACGCTGCTGCACAGCTACCTCCAGGCGCAGGTGGATGACAAGCTGTACGCCGCCGTCGACCTCGCCAGCAAGCAGCGCTCGTTCACCCAGCTGCAGGCACCCACCAACCCGATGGTCCCCACTGACTATTCGCTGATCCTTTACACCCCCGGTGAGGACCCCCAGCTGTTGGGCGGCGATCCGGAAGACCACCCCGACATCTCAACCATCTCCGTTGAGGAGGCCCAGGACCGGGGCGCGCGTCCTTACCAAGTACGCGGCACCGACGGCCAGAACTGGCGGGTGGTCGCAGTGACCGTGCTCTATGTCGGCCGCCCCGCCGTCGTTGTCATCGGCTTGCCGCTGCAAAGCGTGGACGATGTCCTCAAGCACGCCACCCTGGTGGTCACCGGCGTCGGCCTGCTCACCCTGCTGCTGGCCTCCCTGATCGCCAGCTGGACCGTGTCCCGGTCATTCCGGCCACTGGCCAAGGTGGAAAAGACAGCAGCCGCCATCGCCGCTGGCGACCTTTCCAGGCGTGTGGAAATCGAAAATCCCGGCACCGAAGTGGGGCGGCTCGGCAGCTCGCTGAACGCCATGCTTGCGCATATCGAGACGGCCTTCGCCGCCAGGACAGCCTCCGAAGGCAGAATGCGCCGGTTCGCGGCCGACGCCTCCCACGAGCTGCGTACCCCGCTCGTGACCATCAGGGGTTTCTCCGAGCTCTACCGCCATGGCGCGCTGGCCACCGACGAGGACGTGGCCACGGCCATGGGGCGGATCGAAAGCGAAGCCAAACGGATGGGCTCTATGGTGGAGGACCTCCTCCTGCTGGCGCGCCTGGACGAACAGCGCCCGCTCCAGCAAAAGCCCGTTGACCTGCAGCTGATTGCCCATGACGCGGTGGTGGACACGCAGGCAAGCGACCGCTCGCGCCCCATCTCCTTGACCGGTCTTGGTGACGATCCGGCCGCCCCCGCGCCGGTGCTCGGTGACGAAGCAAAACTGCGGCAGGTGTTGGGGAACCTCGTGGGGAACGCCCTGCGCTACACCCCGGACGGCAGCCCGATCGAACTAGCCGTCGGGGTCCGGACCTCCGACGGCGGGCAGCCGCTCGCGGTGATCGAGGTCCGTGACCACGGCCCTGGCATCTCCGAAGAGGACGCGTCCAAGGTGTTCGAGCGTTTCTACCGCGCGGACACGTCCCGGACGCGCGAGACCGGCGGAAGCGGCCTGGGACTCGCGATTGTCGCGGCCATCGTGGGATCGCACGGCGGGTCCGTCAGGGTGGAAAAGACCGACGGCGGCGGGGCCACGCTGGTGGTCAGCCTGCCGGTCCGGGACGACGCCACCGACGAGGCTCACGCCGGCGATGACCACGTGGGGGAAGCCCACCCGGGCGCACCGGTCGCGCAGGATGGCGATCCTCTGGACGGAGGCCACGGAGATGGCAAGGTTATCCACATATAGCCGTGGAGCGTGGCGTGCGGGCAGTGCCCGTCCGTAGGCTCGCTGTAGTGGCCCGGGGCAGCCGGGCGGGCAGCACATGCTGTCCCACTACTTCGAGAGGCAGCAAGCCATGAGCATCATTTCCGTCGACACCGAACTCCTTCAGCTCAAGTCGGCCAACGTCAAAGCAACCGTGGACCGGATCAGCTCGGACGTCCAGACCATGAAGCGCGGCCTGGACGAACTGCAGTCCACCTGGCGGGGCTCGGCTGCCAACAACTTCCAGGCCCTGGTGACCGAGTGGACACTCACCCAGGGCAAGGTGGAGGCATCGCTGGCATCCATCAACATGGCCCTGGCATCAGCAGCGTCCACCTACGCCCAGGCCGAGCAGGGCAACACCCAGCGCTTCAGCTGAGTCCGCAGCCGAAATGGCCTCTACGCCTCCGGCGTCCCCTGGCGGAATCGGAGCCGCCATCTGTTGCCGTCCAAGACCCACAGTGAGCTATGGAGAGCCGTGCCTGAGCGCGAGTAGCTTCGGCACGTCAGCAGGATCGCGCTGGTGCCGATGCGGTCCGCACCCAGAATCTCCAGTTCACTGTGCTGGGCCGGTTCCTCTTCCAGCGCCATCATCGTGGCGTCACGGGTCCATACCCTGCCCGAGGTTCCGATCTCCATAAAATCAGGGTGCAGGAGGACGCCGGTGCGGCCGATGTCGCCACGGATGTCGGGGCCCGACAACTCGCGTTCGAGGGCCTCGACGATCGCTTCGGGACTCATCTCAGCCCCGGCGGGCTCCGACGGGATGAAGGAGTCGCTCTCCAGCTCGCTGAAGAGGTCCGGCTCGTCGTAGAGGCCTTGGTTGAAGAGGTCCTGACCGTACGCGCCCTGACCGTCGGAGCGAGCACCACCGGCTGTGGTGGCGGCAGCAGGGCTGACTGCGACCGGGGCGCCTGTTGCCGGGGCTCCCGCGAATCCTGGGCCGGAACGGGCAGCCACACCCTGCTGGTACGCGGTGGCGGCTGCACGCGCGCGGTCATCGGCCGCCTCATTGAGGTCGTGGCCTGCGTGGCCCTTGACCCATTCGAACGTGTATTTCCGGCCGGCGATTTCCCGGTCAAGTTCCTTGAGCAGCTCCACGTTCAGGACGGGTTTGCCGTCGGCCTTCCGCCAGCCCTTGCGTTTCCAGCCCGGCATCCACTTTGTGATGGAGTTGATCACGTACTGGCTGTCGCACAGGACCCTCAGGTCCTCCTCCGGGACGTGGGCGGTGGCACGGAACAGATCCAGGACGGCCATCAGCTCGCCCTGGTTGTTGGTGCCGTGCGGCCATCCCCCGGCGCGCCAGCAGTCGTCGTTCACATACCAGGCCCAACCGGCCGGGCCGGGATTTCCTAAAGCCGAACCGTCGGCCGCTGCAGTAATTGTCACCTAACCATCCTGCCAGACAGCGCCGCCAACCGGTTCAGCCAGCATTCGGGAAACCGCTTACCGAAAAGCCTTGACGCCGAAGTCGCAGCGCGGCAGAATCTGGCCGACCTCGATGCGCTGATCCGCGACAAGGTCACCGAACACCGGCACACCCAGACCTTGCTCAGCATGCCCGGCTTCGGACCCGTCCTCGCCGCCGAGTTCCTCGGTGCCACTGGCGGAGACCTCACGATTTCAAACCGCGGACCGGTTCGCCGACATCGCCGGGCTCGCCCCGGCGCCTAGGGACTCCGGCAGGATTACGGCAACCACCACCGGCACCGGCGCTACGACCGGCGGCTCCTCCGGGTCTTCTACCTCTCCGGACCCTCGGCCCTGAAAAGCTGCCCCGCCTCACGGACCTACTACGACCGCAAACGCACCGAGGGAAAACCCACATCCAGGCCATGCTCTCCCTCGCACGGCGCCGTCTCACCGTCCTCTGGGCCACCCTCCGCGACGGCACCACCTACACCCCGGCCCCGGTTCGGGCAGCCAGGGTGGCTGCCTGAACAGTCCAGCGATCCGACTAGGAGACGGCGGGGATTCCGAACGGGGACCTCGCCCTTCCAGACGTTCGAGGCGTTGACCGTGTGGACGTCGCGGCATCATTACCAGGACCGCCGGAGCACCGTACATCAGCGCCTGCGGGACCACGAGTTCGCGAAGGGTCGGCACCGTCGTTATCATCGCCCTTAGTGCGGACGGCGGTCGTGCCGGTCGGGAAGATTCCGAATCTCTCGGATTCTCCGTCCCGCTTCGGATGACCGCGGACGCCCGGAAGGCCGCGCAGACCGGTTGCGGCGGGCCGCCTGTTGGGCGGGCAGCCGGTCCACGCTGCCCGCCCCTGCTATAGACGTTCGGCCAGGGCGAGGGTTTCTTCGCGCAGCACATCCTTGGCCCCGAGAATTTCCATACCCAGAATGCGCCCTTCGGCATCAAAGTCAATAATGATCTCGCCTTTCCGCCCGGGTGTTTCTATCGAATGCACCTGCGTCGACGCTTCGCCATCGCGGACTTCATCGACGAGTTGGACGTATGCGGCGTCGGCTTCTTTGTCATAGGTAATTTTCATCGGCTACCCCTTTGTCACGGTAATGATAGTGCTAGACCTGTTGTCAACGATGACCCGGATCCGGCTCGTGCCTGATCCTTGGGTAAAGACGGATGTCCCCTGGTTCCCGGCGGACCTAACGCCGTTGCGGATTACTAACTTGGATGAGTGTCTGAATGACGCCGCGCTTGGCAGCCTGCATAGCCGCACGCCGGCTGATGACGTGGGCCAGGATGAACAGAACAGGAAGCCAGAACGGATCTTCGACAACAGGAAAAGCGAAGGTGGCGTTGAAATGGACCCTCTGAATCAACCGATTGTTCTCGATCAGGAATCCTGTTGCATCAGTGACGACCCCTAAAAGCCGCACCGCTCCACCCGGAAAAAACAAGATGAAGCACCGGGACAGATCTCCTCAGATAAGAACATTCGCTTTCCCCCTGCCGCCGCATTTACACACTGGCCGTTTCGGTGGAACGGGCTTCACCATCTGTTGCTGGCTTACCCCGACCAACATGCCTTCTATGCGGATCGTGTCCCTCGGCGCAGGGAATTGCCTCCGACTTCTTTCCCACCCCACCTCGCGATGACGCAGTTGCCATTGGCTAGAAGTTAAACCACCTTCTCCTTCAGAGGACTCACACCTCCAAGCGAATGCCCATGCTGGGCGTACAACAAATGCGGCCCCCTCCAGTGGAGGGGGCCGCATTATGGTTTGCGCGGAACGCAGTCCGGGCGCTGGGGACTAGAAGCCGCCCATGCCGCCCATGTCGTCGCCGCCACCCATGGCCGGAGCGTTCTTCTCCGGCTTGTCGGCCACAACGGCCTCGGTGGTGAGGAACAGACCGGCAATGGAAGCCGCGTTCTGCAGGGCAGAGCGGGTTACCTTGACGGGGTCGTTGATGCCGGCAGCCAGCAGGTCGACGTATTCGCCGGTTGCTGCATTCAGGCCGTGGCCTGCAGGCAGGCCGCGGACCTTGTCGACAACAACGCCAGGCTCGAGGCCGGCGTTGAAGGCGATCTGCTTCAGCGGGGCGTCGATGGCAACGCGGACGATGTTCGCACCCGTTGCTTCGTCACCGGTCAGGTTCAGGTTCGCGAACGCCTTGGCGCCGGCCTGGATCAGCGCAACGCCGCCACCGGCGACGATGCCTTCTTCAACAGCAGCCTTCGCGTTGCGGACAGCGTCCTCAATGCGGTGCTTGCGTTCCTTGAGCTCAACCTCGGTTGCGGCACCGGCCTTGATGACTGCAACGCCGCCGGCCAGCTTGGCCAGGCGTTCCTGCAGCTTCTCGCGGTCGTAGTCCGAATCGGAGTTTTCGATCTCGGCACGGATCTGGGAAACGCGGCCAGCGATCTGGTCGGCGTCGCCGGCACCTTCAACGATGGTGGTCTCGTCCTTGGTGACAACAACCTTGCGGGCGCGTCCCAGGAGTTCCAGTCCGGCGGTCTCCAGCTTGAGTCCGACTTCCTCGGCGATGACCTGGCCACCGGTGAGTACAGCGATGTCGGCCAGCTGGGCCTTGCGGCGGTCGCCGAAGCCCGGAGCCTTGACGGCTACGGACTTGAAGGTGCCACGGATCTTGTTGACGATCAGGGTGGCCAGGGCCTCGCCCTCGATGTCTTCGGCAATGATCAGCAGCGGCTTGTTGGACTGCATGACCTTTTCCAGGACAGCAACCAGTTCCTTGACGTTGGAGATCTTGGAGTTGACGATCAGGATGTACGGGTCCTCAAGGACCGTTTCCTGGCGCTCAGTGTCGGTAACGAAGTAAGCGGAGATGTAACCCTTGTCGAAGCGCATGCCTTCGGTGAGCTCGAGCTCCAGGCCGAAGGTGTTGGACTCCTCGACGGTGATGACGCCTTCTTTGCCCACCTTGTCGAGGGCTTCAGCGATCAGGGCGCCGATTTCGTCGTCACCGGCGGAGATGGAGGCAGTAGCCGCAATCTCTTCTTTGGTTTCGATTTCCTTGGCGGAGGCCAGCAGTTCAACCGTGACGGCTGCTACAGCCTTCTCGATGCCGCGCTTGAGGGACAGCGGGTCAGCGCCGGCCGCGACGTTGCGCAGGCCTTCCTTGACCAGGGCCTGCGCCAGCACGGTAGCCGTGGTGGTGCCGTCGCCAGCGACGTCATCCGTCTTCTTGGCAACTTCCTTAACCAGCTCGGCGCCGATCTTTTCGTAAGGGTCGTCCAGCTCGATCTCCTTGGCGATGGAAACACCATCGTTGGTGATCGTGGGGGCGCCCCACTTCTTTTCGAGGACGACGTTGCGTCCACGCGGGCCGAGGGTGACCTTGACGGCGTCGGCGAGGATGTTCAGGCCCCGCTCAAGACCGCGGCGTGCCTCTTCATCAAATGCAATGATCTTGGCCATAACGGCAGTAGTCCTTTCGGGACAGTCGTTAAGAATGAACCTCACTGCAGTGCCCGCGACGGACGATCCTTCACCGGCGGCCTCTGTATGCCGCGGCTGGGGATCTCACTCCAGCTAGGTATTTCTCTCGCTCCACGACCGCCGCCAAGCCCCGATGCCGGACAAACCGGACGTTGCATTAGCAGTCGATACGTAGGAGTGCTAACTCAATAATTAGCACTCCCTAGGTGAGAGTGCAAGCGAAAGGTCCCGCAAATCGCCCTGTCAGGCCGGCCCGTTCGCCACCGGCGATCAGCCTGCGGCCCGGCCTGCCGCCTCACGGCCGCTGAGCACTGCCTTGTTGTCTCCGCCGTAGGTGAACACCATGTAGTTGGCCGTGGTGATGTCACCGTTGGCGTCGAAGGCAACCGGCCCCGATTCGCCGTCGTAATTAATGTCTGCCCCGGTCTTCAGGACAGCGAGGCAGTCGGTGTAGGACAGGCACGGCTTGGTGGCCGGGCCGGAAGCCTGCGCGGCGGGCTGCCCGCCGGTTGTCCCGCCGGACACGGCGATCAGGTTGGCGGCGATGGAGCGGCCGGCGTCGTCGTCAGCCTTCGCGGCCGCCAGGACCGCGAGGTTCACGGCGTCGTAGGTCTCCGCGGCGAACGAAAGGTCTTTCAGGGCAGGGTTGACCGAAACAAGCCGGGCTTGGAAGTCCGCGGACGGCAGCAGGCCCGGCACCACTGCACGGGCGCCGTCGAGGGCCTTGGATCCCAGCCCCGAACCGTATTGGGCGAAGGCGCCGTCGCTCAGGATGATGCTCTTGCCCGAAAGTCCCGCGTTATTGAGCTCTGCGATGGCGCCCTGGGCGTCGTCCCTGGCGATCAGCACTACAGCGTCAGGAGTGGCGGCCTTGGCAGCGGCTGCGGCGTTCCCGGCGTCGCCGGGCTTGAAGGCGGTGGTTGAGACAGTTTCCAGGCCGGCGTTCTTGGCGGCGCCGGTCACCGCGGCTGCTACGTCCTTTCCGTAGCTAGAGTCCTGGTGGACCACGGCAAGGCTCTTAGCGCCGCCGTCCTTGGCCAACTTCACCAGCACCGAGGCCTGGGCAACGTCCGCCGCCGCCGTCCTGAAGTAATAGCCGCCGCTCTTGTAGCGGGACAGTCCGGCAGCGGAGTTGGCCGGCGAGACGAGCGGGACGCGCGCGGCCGAGAGGACGTCGATGGCGGCGGCGGCGTGACTCGAATCCGTGGGGCCGATCACCGCATCAACCCTGGCTGAGGCCAGATTCCTGGCCTGGGCATCTGCGCCATCACCGACGCCTACCACCAGATCTACAGGCCTGCCCTTGTGGCCGCCGGCCGCATTGATTTCCTTGATTGCCAGTTGGGCTGCGGCGAGCTGCGAGTCGTTGAGGAAGGCCTGCTCCCCTATGCTGTCCTGGATCAGCCCGATCCGCAGCGTGCCGTCACCGGATGCTTCAGCGGATTCAACGCGGGCGTTGCCGCCTGCCCCGGCGCAGCCGGGCAGGGCCAACAGGAGTGCCGCCCCCGTGATTGTGCGGACGATTGTTGAACGCAAGCTGCGGGAGATCACTGAGCGGGCCGGACGTTTTCTGCCTGCGGGCCCTTCTCGCCTTCACCGACTTCAAGCTCCACGCGCTGTCCCTCATCCAGGGCCCGGTAACCTTCGCCCTCAATGGCCGACCAGTGCACAAAGACATCGTCCCCGGAGCCGTCCACCGTAATAAAGCCGTAGCCCTTTTCGGCGTTGAACCACTTAACCGTTCCCAATGCCATGATGTCCACTCTTTCCGTCGTGCCGTCGGTCCCCGTCGGAAGTGTGCCGCTTGTTACGGACCGAAGCCTGAAATCACTCTAGCGACAAGCCATCCGGCGGGCCGAGCCGCACGGCCGCTCCGGTGCCCAAAAGTTATTCAGGCGTAACCGGGAAGTGTCACCGGTAGTCCGGGCCCAGGACAACAACCAGCGGAACCTGGAACTCCTGGCTCTCCACCAGGGTAGGGATGCTTAGGAGTTCGGAGACTGCTTCGGCGTTGGCCTTCTGAGCCGGGCCTGAATAGAAGATTGCGGATGTCTGCTGCGGTGGGCCGCCCCAGTTCCCCACCTGGCCCAGCGTCCAGCCATCGGCCTGGACCATGGAGCTGATGCGTCCGGCGAGCCCGGCCGTACCCGCGGCGTTGTAGATGGCCACGCCCTGGGTCTTGTCCAGCACAACCGCGGAGGGAATGTTGCTGGGCGAAGCGCTGGGCTCGGCGTCGGGGCTCTCAGAGGGCTCCGGGTCCGCGGAAGATTCAGCGGTGGCCGACGGTACCGCGCTTGCCCCGGGTGCCGCGGTTGATTCCAGGCTGGTGGAGGCTTCAGTGCCGGCCTGGGTGAACCCGAGCTTGGGAAGGATCAGGAAGGACACCACTCCGATGGCCAATGCCACAATCCCCACCGCAAGGATGGGCCACAGCTTGCGGCGGACAGGCGCTGAGGCCGCACGGTGGACGCCCTGCCGCGAGGCGGACTCCGGAACCTTATCGAATTCATCCCGAGCGTATTTGGTCATGGTGGGGAGACGTCCTTGTTGATTGCTGCTGATGGCTCAGCACGAGCGTGGTCAGGCGTCGGAACCCAGGCGTCGTGCAGTGCGTGCCCGGTGACGTGACGTACGTAGTCTACGCAATCTCTTGACCAGCATGGGGTCATGGGCCAGTGCAGCCTCGGTGTCGATGAGGGCGTTGAGTAGCTGGTAGTAGTGGGTGGCGGACAGATCGAACAGCTCCCTGATGGCCTGTTCCTTGGCCCCCGCGTACTTCCACCACCGCCGTTCCAGTGCCAGCATCTGCTGGTCGCGCTCGCCCAACGGGGAGTCACGGAGCGTAAAATCCGCCAGCAAAGAGCCGCGCTCCTCCGGCTCCGGCACGTATTCCCGAGCAGGTTCCGCCACGGCACACCCCTTCGCTGGTTTCGCTGAATCACCGGTTAAGTTTCAAAATCTCCTCCCCATGCTACGGCGTGAATAACACGGTTGTCATTTGCGCCCCCGGCTGCGGTGGCCGGTAACCCTGCGAGAATGGGAGCGTGTTTGATTCTGACGCGCTGTTCGAACTGACGGCGGACCCGGCGGAGGCCGTTGGCTTTGCCGAGATGGCCGCCTTGCCGCTCAGTGACCTGATGGCCGCCGACTGGGCGGAGGCGCTGGGCCCCGTAGAAAGTCAGCTGCGCGGCGTACTGAGCTTCCTGGCCGCCGAAGTTGCCGGTGGGCACCAGGTCCTGCCGGCGCCGTCGAACGTTCTGCGCGCCTTCCGGCAGCCGCTGGCCAGCGTGAAGGTCCTGGTAGTAGGCCAGGACCCCTACCCGACGCCGGGCCACGCGATCGGCCTGTCCTTCGCCGTTGACGGGCGGACCCGCCCCATCCCGCGGAGCCTGGCGAATATCTACCGCGAACTGGAGGCCGATCTCGGCCTTCCCGCACGCGTCCACGGCGACCTGTCCGCATGGGCCAGCCAAGGGGTCCTGCTGCTGAACCGGGTCATGAGCGTCCGCGCCGGGGCCGCCGGCTCCCACCGCGGCAAGGGCTGGGAGGCCATCACGACGGCGGCAGTCACCGCGGTGGCCAGCCGGCGCACTCCCGACGGCGGCCCCGCGCCGCTGGTGGCGGTGCTGTGGGGCAGGGACGCGGAGAGTGTCCGGCCCCTCCTGTCGGGCGCGGCGGTCGTGTCCAGCGCCCACCCCAGCCCGTTGTCGGCGTCGCGCGGGTTCTTTGGCTCCCGGCCGTTCAGTGCCATCAATCAGCTGCTGCGGGACCAGGGATGCCCTGGCGTAACCTGGGAACTCCCCCCGGTCCCTTAGCTTAGGCTTGCCTTATGAGCACTGTTCCGGCCGCCACCAGCGCCACGAAAAAAACACGTCCGCAGTTCGATCTCACGGTCATTCGACGGGAAGATCTCTCGCCCCACATGGTCAGGATCGTGGCCGGCGGCGAAGGTTTTGCCGCCTACGTGAACAACAGCTTCGTGGACCGCTACGTCAAGATTGTCTTCCCGCAGCCCGGCGTTGACTATGCCCAGCCCCTGGACCTGTGGACCATCCGCGAAACCATGCCCCGCGAGCAGTGGCCCTTCACCCGCACGTACACGGTCCGCTGGGTGGACACCGAGGCGCAGGAACTCGCCATCGACTTTGTGATCCATGGCGACGAGGGGCTGGCCGGCCCTTGGGCGGCTGCTGCCAAGCCCGGCGACACCTTCACCTTTACCGGCCCGGGCGGCGCGTACAACCCGGCGCCCGACGCCGACTGGTACCTCTTTGCCGGCGATGAAGCCGCACTTCCTGCGATCGCCGCCGCCATCGAATCGTTGCCGGCGGAAGCGACCGGCCTGGCATATATCGAGGTGGACAGCGACGCCGACATCCAGCCTCTGGCGTCCCCGGCGGGGGTTCAGGTTACCTGGCTCCGCCGGAACGGCGCTCCTGCCGGCGCCGGAGACCTCCTCGTCTCGGCGGTGGCCGGCGCCGAATGGCCTGCCGGCCGGGTTGACGTTTTTGCCCACGGCGAGCGCGGCTACATGAAGGGCCTGCGGGACGTGTTTTTCGTCCAGCGCGGACTTGAACGGAGCCAGGTTTCGTTGTCCGGCTACTGGGCCCAGGGCCGGGTGGAGGACGACTTCCAGGCCGAGAAGAAACTCCCCGTAGGGAAGATCTAAGCAGGGAAGATCTGAGCAGGACCTAGCGCCGCCGGGCGCGGCGGCGTTCGTTGCTGGCCAGGCTGCGTGTCAGCGGCCGGGCCAGGGTGTCGCCGAGGACGATCCCGCCGGCTGTGCCCAGGACGATCGCGCCGGCGTTGAGCATACCGCCGGCGCCGAGGAGGATTTCGGATTCCTCGATGGTCAGCACATACATGGACCGGAAAATGGTCAGCCCGGGCAGCAGGATCAGGGCCGCCGGGACGGCCACCACGAGCTGCGGTGCGCCCATTCTCAACGCCACCACCCGCGCCAGCAGGCCAATCACGACGGCGGCGAGCGCCGGGGAGAACCGGTCACCGACGCCGAGGGACGCGGCACCCAGCAGCACAAGGTAGCCCACGACGCCCACGCCCGCGGTAGGCAGCAGCAGCTCCCAGGAGGTCTGCTCCGTCACGCCGATGGCCATCACAGCGACGGCGATAAAGATCACCAGGGCCCAGAGGTCGTAGGCTGGCGGGAATGTCTGGGTAACGCTAATGGGCTGCATTCCGGTCATCGCGCCCACCACAAAGGCCACCGCAATCCCGGCCACAATCGCACCAAAGGTCAGCAAGGTGGACAGAAACCGGCCCGCTGCGGTCACGGGGAACCCGTTGATGGCATCCTGCACCGAGGAGACCAGGCGCCCGGTGGGCAGGAGCAGGAGGATGCCGCCCACCACCACAATCGCCGGTGCGTTGGTGAGGTCAAAGCGCCACAACAGCAGCGCGGTGAGTGTGACGGCGAAGGAGCATGCCGCCGTCGTAAAGAAGTCCGGAACCCGCCACCGGCCCAGCTGGCGGGCGAGCAGGCTGACGCCGATGTTGGCCACGAAGGCAATGCCCGAGGACACTGGGCCGCCGCCGAGCACACCCACAAAGACTGCGGCGAAGACGCCGAACGCTATGGTGACCATCCAGCGCGGGAATGGTTTGGGGCTGGTGATGGCCTCGTCCAGCCGGCGGATGGCTTCATCGCGGCCCACTCCCCCGGCCACGATGTCCGTCACCAGCCGGTGTACTTTGGCCAGCCCGGCATAGTTGTTGGTCCAGGACCGCACCACCCGAAGCAGCGAGATGGGCGTCTGGTCCTTGGGCGCATAGTTAATGGCCACCGACTGGTTGGTGATGTCCACTTCGATGTTTTTCAGCCCCAGCGCCGCGGTGACGGCAATAATGCTCGTCTCCACTTCCAGGGCGCCTGCCCCGTACCGGAACATGGTCTCGGCCAGGTGCAGGGAAAAGTCCAGGGTCTTGCGGGCGGAGGTGTCCACGCCTCCCACCTGGATCATGGGGTTGGCGTAGGGGCTGCCGGCGAGCCTGTCCACAATGCTCAGTGGCGCCGTCGGCGGGTCCTCCCCCCGCACCAGGCGCCGCAGCATTCTCTTGGCCGCGGCATCCTGGCGGAGCTGGGAGGGTGTGAGCGGCTCTGCTTTGGGCAGACCGTCGGTGGGAGGCATGCGCCTTGGGTTTTCAGGTCGATCGTTCACCTTGGTGCTCCTCCCTTTCTGGCAGTTCGTGGTTTGGTGTTAGGCCTGGCGCTTCAGTGGCAGTTTGCCCAGCAGGGTGCGCGCCGCCGCGATGGCCGCGCGGACCAGGCGGTTGGCCTGGAAGGCTGCCGGCCGCACGGGCATCACGAAGTCACCCAACAGCTGGACAACGTCGCCGCCGAAGCCCTTCTTGAACTCGTAGCCGCCGTGGCCTTCGTCGTCCTGTCCCTGGATGCCGAAGGTGCCGTAGAAGTTGTAGCGCGAGTAGCCCTTCTCCAGCGCGTGCAGCATCATCCCCCAGTACAGCGAGGTGGCTCCGTTGAAGTAGATGTAGTCCTGTTTGGTGCCGCCGATGACGCAGACCACCTCGTCTCCGAAGCAGACAAAGTGGATGGCGGCCACTGTTGCCACGCCCACCGAGTCCGGGAAGCGCTCGATATCCTTGAGGCTGCGCTCGTAGCTGTCCACGAGGTCCTGGACTACTTTGAGCCGGTTGGCTTTCTTTTTGCTGCCGGTCTCTTCGACTTCACGTCGGAGTTCGGCTGCGGACGCGGCTTCCGCTTCCAGGCGTTCGGTGATGGACTTCCGGTACGCGGGGATGTCGATCTTGGCCATCATGAGTTTGGTGAACTCGGCCGAGGTGGTCCGCAGGAGCTGGTCGTAGTATTCGCGTTCCCGGTAGAAGAAGCCCTTCTCGTCCCCCGCCGTGCTCAGCGAATCGTAGAACTCGTCAAGGGTCTCCAAAGTGGCCTGCTCCAGGAACACACCGTTCTTTTCAGCCTTCCGGATGGCCTTCCGTGTCCGGTAGCTGGTACCCATGATGAGCTCCTCGGCGTCCGTGATGCCGCCGAGCTGCTTGATGAACATCCAGTTGACGTTGGCGAAGTTCATGTCGGAGCCCTGGTGTTCAAGACCCAGTCCCGCCAGTTCCGCCACGAGCGGCCTGTTGTCCACGATCTCGGGGTGTTCGGCGCCGTCGGCATCGCGGGCGATGTACGTCAGGTTCGGGGAAATCCGCAGCTCGGCGGCCTTGCGTTCCGCGGCGCGTTCCTTGAGGAGTCCGACGACGTCACGCACCAGTGCGGCGTCCGTGTAGTCCAGGAGGGGGCCCTTGGCGCACTCGCACACCTTGTAGCCCCAGCGGTTGGTGGTGTAGTTCAGCTTGCCGGCAGCGACGAGATCGCCGTCGCGCCTTACACCGAACAGTTCCACTGACTGACCGCGGGCGCGCTGGAAACGGGTGAAGTCAGCGGACTGGATGAAGTTGTTTTGCGGATGCTTGAGGGAGAAGGACTCAAACTCGGCATCGCTGAGGACGCTGAGCTCGAGTCCGGCTCCGGCCTTGGTTGGATTCACAGAAATAACCTCATCTATGGCTGGGCTGCCGCCTGGGGCAGGCTCTGGCCTTCGTGGTGTGGATGGTGAGAGTGGCTGGTGGGCTGTCAGTAGAACTGCTGGCCGGTGCGTGCGGTTTCAAGCCGGCGGAAGACCCGTTCCGCGCCCTTGACCCACAGGGTGTGCCTGATGGGCGACAGCACGTAGTCGTAGCAGCCGACGAAGTCCGTCACCGTCTTGGTAAAGCTCGTTTTGAACATGCCCATGCCGTACAGGTGGTGGCTCTTGTCCTTGATCAGGCCGGACGGCGGCGTCCCGCAGAAGTCGTACTCGATGCAGCCAAGTTCCTGCATTCTCCGGATGGCCTGCCACTGGACCAGGTGCGAATCGCCGTACTGCTTCCTGTTCTGGGTGGAGCCCCCGTCCTTGTATGTTGCCTTGGATCCATAGTTGATCACAAAGGCGCCCACACTGGGTTTGCCGTCCTCATAGACGAAGAAGAAGCTGCCTTGGCCGCGGGTGCAGAATTCGTCCCAGAACCGCGTGTAGTACTCGAGGCTGCGCAACGGCATTGAACCCTTGGCGTTCACGGTGTCTGCCATCAGGTCATACAGCGCCCGGTACGTTTCCGGGCCTGGCTCCTGCTGCACCACGGTGCAGCCTTCGCGTTCTGCCCGGCGGATCGCGTTGCGGGCGCGGGAGGAGATGGACCGGAACACCTGGTTCTCCGGTGCCGCGATGTCCAGCAGCGCGGTGGAGTCGTTGGACTGGATGTTCGGGGCCTTCACCAGGCCGGCGGCGGCGAGCTGCGCCCGGGCTTCCGGGGTGGACACAACGTCCGGTTCAATCTTGATGGTGAAGACATTGAGTTTCCGGCTCCGGGCGAATGCAGCGCACGCGTCCAAGACCGGCTTCAGGTCCTCGACAGCCCCCAGGTCAGGACCTTTGATCAGGTACCACAGGCGGCCCAGCACCGGGAATTTCTTCTCCAGCACCAGGTTGTAGCTGGCGGTCCCGGCAGACTCCAGGACCAGGAAGCGGGCGGTCCAGCCGCTGCCGTTCTTCACGGACGCGTAGGCAGCGGACTGCAACATGTTGCCGCCGTTCGGGTTGGCCGTGACGTGCTTGTCCCAGTTCTCAATTTCCTCCGCTGTGGCAAAGCGGGCGGTGAATTCTCGCAAGGGGGCCGTGTCCAATCTCAGGAGTTTGTGCGCGGTTCTGTGGGTCCGGCGGCGTGCTGGCATGTAGTCCCAAGTCTAAAGCCTGATCTGGTCCGGGCTTTCCAGCCATACCGCCAGGCCCGGCCCGGCATCGTTGGTTCACTCTGCGATCTTCCAGTATTTTCGGGGGCTGGAGGCGGGCTTAGACGTCCTCCCATCCCGCCAGGCCCAGGGTTCCGCCCGCCGCCACGAACTGCTGCTCGTGGGCGGGATCAATCAGCAGTGTCCGGCCCTCGCGGCTCGCCACAATCCTGCTGCCCAGGTAAGCCACATCCGCCATGATCTGGTCCCAGTGCCGGTACTGCACATCGTGTCCTTCGCCCAGATAGACCCGTTCCACCAGCGTGCGTCCGGCACCGGATTTCCCGACGTCGAATGCTGCCTTCCAGAGGTCCATCTGGACAAGCGGAACGAGCTCATCGGTGCTCCCCCAATAGAGGAAGACCGGCGCCCGGACTGCCGACAGGTCCGGAAGCCGGGTCGCGGCATACAGTTCAAAGGCCTGCTGCAGGCCCTCCGGTACCTGGTCCCGGCCCCTGGCGAACAGGCCACGGGTGGCTTCCTCGATCACGGAATCGTCGAAGCCGGGGATAGCGTGCACAGAGCTTTCCGCAGGGAACCGCCACCAGGCCACGGGATCAGACGCCACCGCCCCGACGTCAAAGCGGGCACCCGCACCCTCGATAAGTTCCCCAAAGGCGCAGGCCAGGTGCAGCGACCGGACCCGGTCCGGGCGGGAGGAAACCAGCCGGGCCGCGTAGGGCCCGCCGCCGGAAATGGCGATCACCGACACCTGGCCGATGCCCAGCGAGTCCAGTAGGGACCAGACATCCTCCGCATACTCCGCGAAGCCGACGGCGGGGTCGAACTCGCTCTGGCCCAGGCCGTTGCGCTCCACCGACACCACCCGGATCCCCAGCTCCTGCCGGAAGGACCGCGCAAACTCCAGCAGCCGGAAGGCCCTCACTGTGGTGCCCGCCCCGCCCAGGAACAACAGCGGCACTGCGCCGGCGTCGCCGTCGTCGATATAGTTCACGGTCCGGCCGGACCCCACGACGGCGCTACGCACCTCGGGGCCGAGCGGGTCGAAGCCGGAGTTCCGGACCTGGATCCCGTCCACGGCAGCCAGTACATCCATCGGTGTGTGTCCTTTCAGTTGTAGTCGTAGAAGCCGCGGCCGCTCTTGCGGCCAAGCATCCCGGCATCCACCATGCGCAGCAGCAGCGGCGGCGGCGCGTAATGCGGTTCCTTGAATTCCTCGTAGAGCGAGTTGGCCACGTGGAGGGTGGTGTCGAGCCCCACGAGGTCCGTCAGCTTCAGCGGCCCCATCGGGTGCGCGCAGCCCGCCACCATGCCGGTGTCGATGTCCGCGGCGGTGGCGTGGCCGGCCTCCACCATGCGGATGGCGGCGAGTATGTACGGGATGAGCAGGGCGTTGACCACGAATCCGGCGCGGTCCTTGGCGACGATGACCTTCTTGCCCAGGCCCTCGGCGAAGGCCCGGGCACGCGCCACCGTGTCGTCGCTGCTCTGCAGCCCGGCGACCAGTTCCACCAGCGGCAGCACGGGCACGGGGTTGAAGAAATGCACCCCGAGCACCCGGTCCGGGCGGCGCGTGGCCGCTGCGAGCCTGCCGACCGGCATGGAGGAGGTGTTCGAGGCCATGATCGCGTCCGGATCCTGCACGACGGCGTCGATCCGCTGGAAGGCATCGAGCTTGAGTTCAAGGATCTCCGGGACGGCCTCGATGACGAACTGCCGGTCCGCGAACGAGCCGATGTCCGTGCTGAAGCTGAGCCGGGCCAGGACGTCGTCGCGGACTGCGCTGTCCAGCCGGCCCGAGGCAACGGCCCTCTCCAGCGACGCGGTGACGCGTTTGCGGCCGGCGGCGACAGCGTCGTCGTTCGCTTCCACCACCACGACACCGGCGCCGGAGCGGGCGCAGACCTCGGCAATGCCCGAACCCATGAGCCCACAGCCAAGGACGCCGACCCGTTCGAAACCGCCTGCTCCGGCGCTCACTGCCCGCCCCCTGCGGGGCGGTTTAGCGCGGCGTAGGCCAGCTGTTCGATCAGGCGCGAGGCGGAGGCCGAGGACTCAGCGGCGGCGTCGATGGCGGCCTTGGTCCAGGCCACCGCCATGGCAGGCTTCCCGGCCAGGACCGCAGCCCGTTCCAGCGCCACGGGAAGGGCTTCTCCGGCGGGGACCACTTCGCGGACCAGGCCGAGGCGGTGTGCCTCGGCGGCCGTGAAACGTTCGCCAAACAGGATGATCTCTTTGGCGATGGCCGGTCCCACAGCCCGGACCAGCCGGGTCAGCCCGCCGGAGCTGGGCAGTATCCCCAGTCCCACCTCGGGAAGGCCGAAGCCCGCCGTTTCATCCGCGATCCGGATGTCGCAGGCAAGCGCCAGCTCGAAACCGGCACCGAGGCAATACCCGGACACGGCGGCCACCGTGGGTTGCGGCAGCCTGGCCACCGTCTCATAAAGCGATCCGCTGCCCCGGTAGTAGGCGGAGATCCTCTCCGGCGTCATCTCCGGCAATTCCGAGGTGTCCGCCCCGGCGGAGAAAGCCCGTACGGATCCGGCGAAGACGAGGGCGGCCGCCCCGGAGACTGCCGGCGAGCGCAGGGCATCCAGCAGTTCCTGTTCGAGGGCAGTGGAGAGTGCGTTGAGCTTGCCGGGCCGGTTCAGCTGCAGTACCGCCACGTTCCCATGGTGCTGCACGTTCACCAGGGGGTCAGCGGCAGGGGGCTCAACCGATGCAGCACTGTCCGCCGCCGTCCCTGCCGGTGATGTGCCAACCATGGACGTCACTGGGGCACCGCGCCGGCGTACGCCAGCAGGCCTTCGGCTCCGCGCTTCTTGATTTCATTGCCGATGATGATCGTCTGGATCTCGGACGTGCCCTCCCAGATCCGGTCAACACGCAGTTCACGCCACAGCCGCTCCACCGGGTTTTCGCGCATGTAGCCACGGCCGCCGAAGATCTGCAGGGCGTTGTCAACGCAGCGGTTGGAAGCCTCGGAGGCGCCCAGCTTGATGACGGCAGCCTTGGCGTTGAGCAGCTTGCGGTCCATGCCCTGGTCGGCCTCCCAGGCCACCTGGTAGGTGAGGGCGCGATTGGTCATGATGTCCACCGTGTTCTTGGCCAGCATGTTCTGGATCAGCTGGAACTCGATGATGGGCTGGCCGAACTGGACGCGTTCCTTGGCGAACTCGGCGGCCAGCATGGTGGCGCGCTCAGCGGCCCCGATGGTGCGGGCCGCGATCATGAGGCGCTCCTCCACGAACCAGTCGCGGGTGAGTTCGTAGCCCTGGCCGATTTCGCCCAGGATCTTGTCCGCGCCGACGCGGACGTCTTCGAAGAGGAATTCCGGGTGCTCGTAGACAAACGTGTGGGTGTAGCGAGGGGTGCGGGTGACGGACACGCCCGGCAGGTCCTTGTCCACCAGGAACATTGTGGGCGCCCCGTCCACGCTGGCCAGCACCAGAATGAAGTCGGCGGCGTCGCCCACCGTGACGAAGAGCTTTTCGCCGTTGATGAGGTAGGAGCCGCCGTCCTTGACGGCCGTGGTCTGGATGTTCTGCGGGTCCGAGCCGGCATCGGGTTCGGTAATGGCGACGGCGTCGCGGCGCTGGCCGAGGATTTCGGGGATGAGGTATTCCTCGCGCTGGGCCGGGGTGCAGGCCTTGAGGGCATTGGCCGGGCGCCACAGGGTGTCCCACAGGGCGCCTGTCAGCTTGCCGACCTCTTCGGAGACAATGGCGTGTTCCAGGACGTTGAGGCCGGCGCCGCCCCATTCGGCGGGCATGTTGATGGCGGCCAGGCCGTGGTTAAGGACCAGTTGCCGCACCTTGGTGTGCTGATCCTCGGTGAGGCCGTTGTTCATTTCGCAGTCCAGCTCATACTGCATCATTTCGTTGGTCCAGGCGGCAGCGCGCTGCTTGAGTTCGATCTGCTGCGGGGTCATTCGGAAATCCATGGGGTCCTCTTTCTTAGGTGGGGTTGGTGGGTCAGGACCGGCTCAGCCGAGCACGATCCGGGCGTCGAGGGCGATTGCTCCGGACGGCGTCGCTGCCACCGGATTGCATTCGATCTCGCTGATTTCCGGATGTGCCGCGGCAAGGTCCGACAACCGGGCCACGACGTCGGCGGCCGCGTCAAGGTCCACCGGCGCCCGGCCGCGGGCCCCGGTCAGCAGGGCCGCTCCGCGGAGGGACAGCAGCATCCCCTTGGCCTGTTGCCGGGTCACGGGTCCGAGCGCGCAGCGGACGTCGTGGAGGATCTCGGCGAAGACTCCGCCGAGTCCCACCAGCACGAGGGGTCCGAACCGGGGGTCGCGGCGCACGCCAACCAGGAGCTCCACCGCGCCGGACAGGTCAGCCATTTCCTCAAGGGAGCACGACGGCGGTGCCAGCCGGGCGCTGACGTCCCGCCATGCCGACAGCAGCGCAGCCTGGTCGGCGATGTTGAGGATGACCCCGCCGCGGTCGGACTTGTGTTCGTCGCCAAGGGCCTTGAGCACCAGCGGGTATTTGAGTGTTGCCGCGCTGCTCACGAGTTCGGTTTCACTGGAGACCTCGGCCGCCGCCACGAATGGGATTCCCGCCTGGGCCAGGAGCCCGCGGGACTGGTAGTAGCCCGTGTCCCGCACGGGCGCCGCCGCTGCGGGCAGTTCCGGGATGCCGGTGGCCGGTTCGCTGTGCCGGCGGGCCAGCCTGCCCAATGCCCAGGCGGCTTCCTCGATGCCCCGGTAGACGGGGACGCCGCCGTCGCGCAGCGCATCGGCCGCCGCGGACTGCCAGTTCATGGTCTGCACGACGACGGTTCCGCCATGGGCTGCCGTGTCGGCCGCCATCTGCCGCGCGGCCTCGATTTCGCGTTCGGCCAGTTCCGGCCCGTAGCTTCCATAGCCGCCGAAGTAGCCGCTCATGAGAGTGGCATCGACGTCGTCGCTGGTGGTCAGGTGCCCCAGCACGCGCTGGAAACACATGATGTCCTGTTCCCCGCCGCCGGCGACGTCAACGGGGTTGCTGACCGCGGCCGTCGGCGGCAGCTCCGCGGCGACCGCGGCCTGCAGCTCGGCGCCGAACTCGACGACGTCGAGCCCCTGCGCGGCGGCGCTGTCGCTGGCGACCGAAGCCTGGCCGCCGCCGTCGGCGAAAACGGCGGTGCGGGCGCCCTGCGGCACCCGGCTACGGACGAGGGCTTGGAGCAGGTGGGCCATCTGGGCCGGTGAGGTGACCTGTTCGATCCCGGCGGCACGGCAGGCGGCCTCCACCACGATCCCGGAGGACACCATGGCTCCGGTGTGCGACTTGGCGTTGCGGACCGAGGCATCGGTGGCGCCGACGGTCAGCAGGACCACGGGTTTTCCGGCCTCCGCGGCACGCCGGGCGGCGCGGGCGAAGCGGCGGCCGTCGCGGAAGTCCTCGCAGTAAACAGCGATTGCCGCGGTGCCTTCGTGACCCACATAGGCGTCGATGAGGTCGGCGGCGTCGAGGTCCGCCTGGTTGCCCAGGGAGGCGAAGCGCGAGACGCCCAGACCGTGGTCCACCAGCAGCCCGGCGAGTTCCAGGGCCAGGTTGCCGCTCTGGGAGATCACGCCGATGTTGCCCACCGGGAATTCGTTGGAGGCCAGCATCAGGGAGCTGGTGTGGTCCAGGACGCCCAGGCAGTTGGGGCCGAGCAGGCGGGCCCCGGCGGCCCGGACCTTGGCCGTGATCCGTTCCTGCATCAACAGGCCCTCCTCGCCGGCTTCGCCGAGGCCGGCACTGATGCCCACGATGGCCTTGGCGCCGCCGGCCAGGGCGTCGTCCACGGCGGCTTCGAAACCGGCCGCGGGGACGGCGACGACGGCGAGCTCCACCGGGCTGCCGACGGCGGTGACGCTGGGCACCGTGGGCCGACCGAGGACGGTGCTACGGGTCCGGTTCACGAGGTGGACCGGGATGCTGCCCTTGAGGGCCTGGACGGCGATCCAGTTGCCGTACTTGCGGGTGTCATCGCTGGCGCCGATGATGGCGACGGCGTTGGGTGAGAAGAGGGCGTCCAGGCTGGCGGAGGCTGTCTCCGCGGCGGCGGCGTTGCCGGCGTCGTCAAGCGCGGACTGGTCCAGGGTTACGGTCATTTTAGTACTCCTTTGCGGGGACGGGCCGGCCGGACCCCCAAGCGTCGGCACCGCCGTCGATGGCGATGGTGGTTCCAGTGATGTAGCGGGCGGCGTCGGTGGCCAGGAAGGTGATGACCTCCGAGACGTCTTCGGGCCGGCCGAGCCGGCCCAGAGGCACACCCTGTTCCCACTCCGCGCGGGCCCCGGGCGGGTACTGCTCGAGTCCCTCGCTGATGATGCTGCCCGGCGCCACGGCCACGGATCGGATCCCGAAGCGGCTCCATTCCAGGGCGAGCCCCGAGGCGAGGTTCTCGACGGCGGCCCGGGCTGCGGTGGCGTGCACCATGCCGGGGATGCCGCGGCGCGGCGAGAAGGCCATAAAGACCACAAGGCCTGAGCGGTTGGGGATCATGCTGCGCGTGGCCACCTCGCGGGTGAGGTTCCAGACGCTTTCCACAGACAGGCGGTGCACGGCCCGCCACCCGTTGAGCGAAATATCCTCGGCCGGCGCCTGGAACTGACCGCCGGCGTTGTTGACCAGGACGTCGATGCGGCCGAAGACGGCCAGGGCCTGGTCCACGAGATCCGTGGCGTGTTCGGGTTCGCGGATATCCCCGGCCACCACGTGGGCTTCGCTGCCGGCTGCCCGGATGAGTTCGGCCGTCTCCTTCAGGAGTGTCTCGCGGCGGCCGGCCAGTACCAGCCTGGCGCCGCAGCGGGCCATCGACAGGGCCGTGGCGCGGCCGATGCCGGTGCCTCCGCCTGTGATCAGCACTACCTTGCCGGCCAGGGCCTCCTGATGGAAGCTCTGCCGGGGCTGCGCGGCATTCACGGCGGCGGCGTTCACAGCGTCACCATTTTCTCTGGAAGCTGGAAGTTGGGGGTGGCCTTGATCAATGACTGGGTATAGCGGTGCTGCGGGTTGGCGAACACGCCCTCCACCTCTCCGAATTCGACGATCCGGCCGCGCTCCAGGACGGCCACCTGCTGCGCGATGTTGCGCACCAGGGCGATGTTGTGGGTGATGAACAGCAGGGTCAGGCCCATCTCGGCCTGCAGGCTCCGGAGCAGGTCCACGAGGGAGGACTGCACCGAGACGTCCAGGGCCGAGGTGATCTCATCGCAGATGAGCACTTCGGGTTCGGTGGCCAGGGCCCGGGCGATCGCGACGCGCTGGCGCTCGCCGCCGCTGAGCTGGTCCGGGTAGCGCAGGGCGTGGTCCGGGCGGAGCGAGGCCCGTTCCAATGCCGTGGCCACGATCTCCTCGCCGTTGCGGACCTTCCCGCGCACGGCGGTGACGGGCTGGAGGATCAGTTCTTCCACGGTCCGGCGCGGGTTCAGAGACTCGTAAGGGTTTTGGAAGATGTACTGGACCCGGCGGCGCTGTTCCTTGCTGCGCTTGAAGCTGCTGGCGGCCAGGGTTTCGCCGTCAAGGGTCAGCGAACCCGTGAAGTCATGGTGGAGCCCGGCGATGCAGCGGCTCAGCGTGGTCTTGCCCGAGCCCGACTCGCCCAGCAGGGCCACGCAGTCGCCCGCGTAGACGTCCACGCTGATGTCCTCCAAGACCGTGTTGCTGCCGTAGCCGGCCTTGAGTCCGTCGATCCGGACCACGGGCTTCTCGTCCGCGGGCCGTGCTGGCCGGACCGCCCAGCTGCGGGCGGGGACGGCGGGAAGGGGCAGCTCGGCTTTGAAGCAGCGCACCGAGTGGCGAGGCCCGACGTCGGTGGTTCCGGGCGCGGTGGTGGTGCAGGCCTCGTCGGCGAGCGGGCAGCGCGGGGCGAAGGCGCAGCCTGCCGGCCGAGCCAGCGGCGACGGCGCGTGGCCGGGGATGCCGATCATGGGACGCCGGGCTTCCAGGTCCGGCACGGCCAGCAGGAGGCGCCCGGTGTAGGGGTGGCTGGGGTTGGCCAGGACCTGGGCGGTGCTGCCGATCTCGACGATCCTGCCGGAGTACATGACGGCGATCCGGTCGGCCAGTTCGGCCACCACGGCCATGTCGTGACTGATGTAGACGGCGGCGCAGTCGTAGGTCTTGCACATCCCGCGGACGGTCTTCAGGACGTGTTCCTGGGTGCTGACGTCCAGACCGGTGGTGGGCTCGTCCATGACGATCAGAGCCGGGCGGGCGGTGAAGGCCATGGCGATGGCGACGCGCTGCTGCTGTCCGCCGGAGAGCTGGTGCGGATACCGCGCCAGGAACTCGTCGCCGTCGGGCAGTGCCACTTCGCGCAGCACCTCCCGGACGCGTTCCAGGACCTCTGCGGAACTTCCTGCGAGGCATTCCTTGAGCTGGGTGCCGATGCGCAGGGCAGGGTTCAGGGCCGACGCCGGTGACTGCGGGATGTACGCGACGGTCTGGCCGCGCAGCCGGCGGACTTCGCACCAGGGCAGTCCCGCGAGTTCCTTGCCGGCGACGCTGACGCTGCCGCCGCCCACCCGGGTGCCTTCCTTGCAGTAGTTCAGCAGGGCCAGGCCCAGGGTGGTCTTGCCGGAGCCGGATTCTCCCACGACGCCCAGGATTTCGCCGGGGCGGACCTCCAGGGAGAGTTCCTCGATGATGCCGGCCAGGGACGGCACGCCGACGATTGTCAGGTGGTCCACCACGAGGGTGGGTGATGGGCTGCTCATGCCTTGACTCCTTCGTCGCTGCCGATTGATGCCTTGGCCAGGCCGTCCGTGACCAGGTTGGTGCCGACGGTCAGGACCGCGATGGCGATGACCGGCAGCGCCACGGACCACGGCGAGACCGTCAGGGCGATCCGGTTTTCGTTGATCATCAGGCCCCAGTCGGCGGTGGGCGGCTGCATGCCCAGGCCCAGGAAGCTCAGGCCGGCCACGAGGCCGATCGAGTAGGTGAGTCGGAGGCCGAATTCCACGGCCAGGGTGGAGCTGATGTTGGGGACGATCTCGCCGAGCATGATGCGCCAGCGCGGGATGCCGACGGACTCGGCGGCCTTGACGAAGTCGCGTTCCACCACGGAGAGGGCGGCGCCGCGGACCACGCGGGCCACGCGGGGCAGGTGCCCGAGCCCGACCATGAGCACCAGCAGCCACAGCTGCGGGCCGATGATGGACAGGAACAGCAGCGCCAGCACGATCTGCGGGAACGCCAGAGCGACGTCCCCGGTGCGCATCAGCACCTCGTCCAGCCAGCCGCGCCGGTACGCGGCCAGGACACCCACCAGGGCGCCCAGGCCGACGCCGAGGGCGGTGGCCAGGAGGGACAGCAACATGAGGGTCTGGCCACCGGCGAGGAACCGCGAGAGGACGTCCCGGCCGAGGTTGTCGGTGCCGAAGGGGCCCCCGACGCCGGCTGGCGAGAAGGGCGGTGCCACGAAGTCGGTGGGCGGATGCGGCGCGAGGTAGGGGCCCAGGAAGGCGACGGCCAGCACGACGGCGGTGAGCACCACGCCGATGACGGTGCGCCTGGACTTCAGTGCGCGGCGGAACAGGCCCTGCTTGCGCGTGGCGCGGACGGCTTCGACCGGGCGGGTGGCTGCGTCGGTGACTGTGTTGTTCATGCTGCGGTCCTCACTTTCGGATTGGCGGCAAGCGTCACGACGTCGGCGAACAGGTTCACGACGACGTAGAACAGGGCAATGATGACGGCCAGGGCCTGGACCACCGGCATGTCCCGGTTGGTGACCGAGTCGATGAGCTGGAAGCCGACGCCGGGGAAGCGGAAAAGGTATTCCACGATCACGACGCCGCCGATCAGCCAGGCCAGCTGCAGGGCGATCACCTGGGCCACCGGACCGATGGCGTTGGGGAGGGCATGGCGCAGGATGACGGTGCGCTCGGGCAGTCCTTTGAGCCGGGCCTGCTGGACGTACTGGCTGTCCAGGACCTCGAGCATGGTGGCCCGCATGATGCGGATGATGTACGGGGAAACGGCCACCACGAGGGTAAGCACCGGGAGCACCAGCTGGGCCGGGTTGCTCCAGACCTGCTCGCCGGGAACCAGGACGAACACGGCCGGGAACAGGTGGAACAGGCCGGTGGCCAGGATCAGCACCAGCAGCACGCCCACCACGAATTCCGGCAGCGAGGCCAGCACCAGGGTGATGAGGCCCGTGACGTGGTCCACGGCGGTGTCCTTCTTAAGCGCGGTCCAGGTGCCGATGCCGATCGAGAGCGGAATCGCGACGACGGCGGCGCACAGCATCAGGACACTGGAGTTCAGGAGCATGGGACCCACCACGTCGCCCACGGGCAGTCCCCCGGCGAGGGAGGTGCCCAGGTTGAAGCTCAGGAGGTTGCCGAGCCAGGCCAGGTACTGCTCCGGCAAGGATCCGCCCAGGTGGAGCTGTTCCCGGAGCGCGGCGAGGCGCTCCGGGGTGGCTTCACGGCCCAGAATGGCCTGGGCCGCATCGCCGGGGAGGGCCTGGGTGGCGAGGAAGACCACCAAGGAAACCACCCACAGGGTGAAGACCCCGAACAGGGAGCGCCGGACGAGCAAACGGCGCATGCCCCCTCCTTTGGCGCCTGTCACTTATTCAGCCAGGCGTTGCGGAAGCCGAACGACGTCAGCGGGATGCCGCTCTTGTCCGGGGTCAGGCCCTGGACCGTGGCGCTGTAAGCGTCCACGCTGTTGGGGAAGCCCCAGATGATGTTGCCGCCGCGCTCGAATTCAATCTTGTGGGCCTGCTGGATGAGCCCGCAGCGTGCGGCTTCGTCGGTGGTGGCCTGCGCCTTGGTGACCAGTGCCGCCCATTCCTTGTCATCCCAGTGGGTCTCGTTGTACGGGGATGTCGGGAACCCGGAATTGGCGGCCTGGGAGAGGTAGTCACGCGTGAACCAGAAGTCCTGAGCAAAGGTCCATTTGAGGTACTGGTCTCCGTAGAACTCGCCCGGGTCCACCTTCTTGACGTTGACGGTCACGCCGGCGGCCTTTGCCTGCTGCGCGAACACCTGGGCCGATTCCACGAGGCCTGCGGCCACCGGGGAGGTCACCAGATCGACGGTGAGGTTGCTCTTGCCTGCCTCGGCCAGCAACGCCTTCGCCTTGTCGATGTCCTGGTCGCGCTGCGGAACATCGGACGGGTAGCAGGTGTCCAGAGGGGCGTACATGTCGTTGCCGGTGGTGCCGTGGCCGCCGAGGACCTGCTCCACCATCTGCTTGCGGTCCACCATCAGGCGGAACGCTTCACGCACCTTGGGGTCGTTGAACGGTTCCTGGTCCACGCGCATCGTGAAGGGAATCCACGAGCCGGTGGCCGATTCCAGGACCTTCATGGCCGGGTTGGCCTTCACCACGTTGACCTGGCCAAGCGGAAGCTGGTCGATCGCGTCCACCTGGCCGCCGAGCAATGCGTTGACGCGGGCGGTGTCGTCCGGGAAGTCAATGATGGTGACTTTATCCAGAAGCGGCTGACCGGTGCGCCAGTAGTTCGGATTCTTGACGAAGACGCTCTGCTGGCCTGGGGTGAAGCTCTCCAGGACAAACGGCCCTGAGCTGACCGGCTTCTTCGGGTCGTAGCCGACAGGCACGATGCCGAGGGCGTACTGGGCGATGGTGTCCGGGAACATCGAGTTCGGCGCGGTGAAGGTGAAAACGATCGTGGAGGGATCGCTCGCCTTGATGGCGTCGCGTTCCAGCGTTGCCAGGGAAGTGGCACCGCCGAGGGGTGCCTTGGGGTCGGTGATCCGCTGGAACGTGAAGATGACGTCCTCTGCCGTGATGGGCTTGCCGTCGCTGAACTTCAGGCCGGGACGCAGGTGGACGGTCCAGGTGCGGGCATCGGCTGACGGCGTGACGGAGTCTGCAAGTGTCATCTGGATCTTGCGTTCGTTGTCGTAGCTGGCGAGGGTGTCGTAGAGCTGGATGGCCCGGGCCTGGTCCGGGTGGGTCACGGGGGCGTGGGCGTCGAGGGTGTCCTTGGCGGAACCGCCGACGATGCCGACGCGCAGGTTCCCGCCGGCCTTGGGGGCCGACGTTGTTGCGGCGCCGGACTGGCCTGCCGAGACACCGGGTGAGCAAGCGGACAAACCCATGAGCGATGCGCTCATGGCCAATGCAGTGATGAGACGAACCTTGCGGCGGTAGTGCGAAGTCATTGGCAATGCCTCCTGCGGCGATGAAGGAAGTTGGGGACCGAATCGTGTCTGACTGACGCGTCGGTCATTTCCCTAGCTTTGTGTCTCAGCTCACAACTGTCAAGCGCCGTATTCAGAAAAGTCGAAGATTCCCTTATTTTCAGGGCTAAATGTCCGGTCACAATCCGTCGGCCATCGTCGGAGCAGGGAGATTTGTCCAATACTTCTTTGACTGACGCGTCAGTTTTGGACGTAAGCTATAGTCAAGCGATACCGAGTCAGGCTCCACATCCACGAAGGAATCCGCCATGACAGACCCAGCAGAGACCCGCGGATCGCAGGAACGCAGGAACGCGATCCTCGAGGCCGCCTGGCAGCTGATTGCCGAACGTGGCTACCACCATGTGCGGGTCCAGGACGTTGCACGGATCTGCGGAACCAGCACCGGCACCATCCACTACTACTTTCCGGGTAAGGACGATGTCCTGCGGGAGGCCCTGCGCTACTGCGTGGACCAGGCGTTCACGCGGCAGGGCTTGGTGCTGCGGCAGATCGACAATGCACACAAGCGGATGCTGGCCCTGATTGAGATGCAGCTTCCCGTAGGGGTGCAGGTCCGGAATGAATGGTCCATCTGGCTCCAGTTCTGGTCGGAGACCGCCCTCAATCCGGCTCTGCGACCTGTCCACAACGACTTTTATTCACGATGGATGGACGCCGTGATCAGCATCGTCAAGAGGGGCCAGCGCCAGGGCATCTACCGCGACGTCGATCCGGTCCAGTTTGCCCGTCTCCTAAGCTCGGCCACCGATGGTGCCGCGATCAAGATCCTCACCGGCGCCCCGGACATGAGCATCGATGTCATGCGCACCATGCTGGTGACCATCGTGGAGAAGGAACTCAGCCTGGCGTCGTCACATGTCGCATGAGACGCCCGGTTCCGGACTGGCCGCGCTCCGGCCCCTGATCGCAACACGCCTCGGCGGCAGGCTGTCCGCAGACCCAGCCGGCGCCCTGCACGCGGATTCCGCTGCCCAGCGCGCCGCCGTCGTCGTCCTGCTGTTCGAACACCGCGGCGTTCCGTCGTTCCTGATGATCAAGCGGGCGGCACGCGGCTCCAACCCGGGCCAATGGGCGCTCCCCGGCGGCATGCTCGAAGCCGGCGAAAGCCCGGTGGAGGCCGCCCTGCGGGAGCTGCGCGAGGAAACAGGGGTGGGCGGCGGCCCGGACGACGTCCTGGGTATGCTGGACGATTTCCGGACCCTCCGCGGCATTGTCATCTCGCCGGTGGTTGCCGCCGTCACCGGTCCGGTGGCCCTGCGGCGAAACCCGTCAGAGGTAGCGTCCATCCACCCGGTCCCCCTCTCGCGGCTCAGCGAACCGGGAGTTCCGCGCTGGCGGCAGGATACTGCCGGGGAGCCGCTTCTTCAGATGCCGCTGCGCCACGACATGGTGGTGCATGCCCCGACTGGTGCCATCCTGTGGCAGTTCGCCGAAGCCGCCCTGCGGGGGAATCCGGTGCACGTATCCAGGCTGGTCCAGCCCGCGTTCACCTCTCGCTAGCCGAGCCGAGCCATCCCTCCGGGGACCTTAGTCTTCGAATTCCGACAGCGGCGGGCAGGAGCAGATCAGGTTGCGGTCCCCGGCCGCGCCGTCGATGCGGCCTACGGGCGGGAAGTACTTGTCCTGCTTGAGGTGGTGGACCGGGAAGGCGGCCTGCTCACGCGGGTACTGACGGGTCCAGTCGGAAGATACGACGGCGGACGCGGTGTGGGGTGCGTGGCGCAGCGGGCTGTTCTCCACCGTGAAGTCGCCGTTGGCCACCTGGTCGATTTCCTTCCGGATGGTGATCATCGCGTCAATGAACCGGTCGATCTCCACCAGATCCTCGGACTCCGTGGGCTCCACCATCAGCGTGCCCGCAACCGGGAACGCCAGGGTGGGGGCATGGAAACCGTAGTCGATGAGGCGCTTGGCCACATCCTCCGCGGTGACGCCGGTCTTCGCCGTCAGCTCACGCAGGTCCAGGATGCACTCGTGCGCCACCAGCCCGCCTTCACCGGTGTAGAGGACCGGGAAGTACTCGTTCAGCCGGGCCGCGACGTAGTTCGCCGCCAGCAGCGCCGACTTCGTCGCCTCGGTCAGGCCCTCGGCACCCATGAGCTTCACATAGGCCCAAGAGATGGGAAGGACACCGGCGGAACCGTAGTTGGACGCCGAGATGGCCACGCCGTGGCCCGCTTCGTGGGCTGCCTTGTTGGCATCACCCGGCATGAACGGCGCGAGGTGGGCCTTGGCTGCGACCGGGCCAACACCGGGTCCGCCGCCGCCGTGCGGGATGCAGAACGTCTTGTGCAGGTTCAGGTGCGAGACGTCGCCGCCGAACTTGCCCGGCTGCGCCAGGCCCACGAGGGCGTTCAGGTTGGCGCCGTCGACGTACACCTGGCCGCCGGCAGCGTGCACGGCGTCGCAGATCTCGGTCACGTCGGCGTCATACACGCCGTGGGTGGAGGGGTAGGTGATCATGATGGCCGAGAGTACGTCCTTGTTGGCCTCGATCTTGGCGTTCAGGTCCGCGTGGTCGATGCTGCCGTCCGCAGCCGTGGCCACCACAACAACCTTCATGCCGGCCAGAACAGCCGAGGCGGCGTTGGTGCCGTGCGCCGAAGCCGGAATCAGGCAGACCGTGCGCTGGTCATCGCCGCGGGAGAGGTGGTAGCCACGGATCGCCAGCAGGCCCGCAAGCTCACCCTGCGATCCGGCGTTCGGCTGCAGGGACACCTGGTCATAGCCAGTGATCTCGGTCAGCTGGTCTTCGAGGTCGGCGATCAGTTCACGCCAGCCCACGGTCTGGGCGTCCGGGGCGAACGGGTGGATGGAGGCGAACTCCGGCCAGGAAATGGCTTCCATCTCGGCCGTGGCGTTCAGCTTCATAGTGCAGGAACCAAGCGGAATCATGGTGCGGTCCAGCGCCAGATCCCGATCCGAAAGCCTGCGGATGTAACGCAGCAGCTGGGTCTCGGAACGGTGCGTGTTGAACACCGGGTGCTGCAGGTAACCGGAGGAACGTTCGACGGCGGCATCCAGCGCGAACTCAGTGTCAGTGCCGGCGGCCGCGTCCACCGCTGCGGCACCAAAGACTTCCAGCACACCGGCGACGATGGCCGGGGTTGTGGTTTCGTCGGCGGAGAGCCCCACGGTGTCGCCGTCGATGGGGCGCAGGTTGATGCCCTTGGCTTCCGCGGCCGCCACAAGAGCGGCGGCCTTGCCGGGCACGGAAACCGTGACGGTATCAAAGAAGCTTGTGTGCAGTACGTCCAAACCGGCAGCCTTCAGGGATGCGGCGATAGTTGCAGCATGGCCGTGCGCGGTCTCGGCGATTGCCTTGAGGCCGTCGGGGCCGTGGTAGACGGCGTAGAAGGAGGAGACGATGGCCAGCAGCGCCTGCGCGGTGCAGATGTTGGACGTGGCCTTCTCACGGCGGATGTGCTGCTCACGCGTCTGCAGCGCCAGACGGTACGCCGGAGTCCCGGCGTCATCCTTGGACACCCCGACGAGGCGGCCCGGCATGGACCGCTCCAGGCCCTTCGCCACCGCCATGTACGCGGCGTGTGGGCCGCCGAAGAACAGCGGCACACCAAAACGCTGGGTAGAGCCGACGGCGATGTCCGCGCCCTGCTCCCCGGGAGGGGTGATCAGCGTCAGCGCCAAAAGATCGGCGGCCACGGTCACGAGCGCGCCGCGCTCCTTGGCTGCCGCGATCACGGCGGCGTGGTTGAAGACCCGGCCGGACACGCCCGGCTGCTGCAGGACGATGCCGTTGATGACGCCGTCGGGAAGGCCCTTCGACAGGTCGGCGACCTCCACCTCGAACCCGAGGGCCTCGGCGCGGCCCTTAACGATCGCGATGGTCTGCGGCAGGCAGTCAGCATCCAGGACGGTCTTGCCGTCCCGGGCCTCCTTGTTCTTGTTCGCGCGGCGCATCATCAGCACGGCCTCTGCCACCGCGGTGGCTTCGTCGAGCAGGGAGGCGTTCGCGATGGGCAGGCCCACCAGGTCCTGGACCATGGTCTGGAAGTTCAGGAGCGCCTCAAGCCGGCCCTGCGAAATCTCCGGCTGGTACGGGGTGTAGGCGGTGTACCAGGCCGGGGCTTCGAGGATGTTCCGGCGGATCACGGCCGGGGTGACGGTGTCGTAGTAGCCCTGCCCGATCATCTGCACAGCAGTCTTGTTCTTGGCCGCGAGCTTCCGCAGCTCGGCAAGGACCTCGACCTCGCTGAGGGCGTCCTTAAGTGCCAGCGGCTTGGCCTGGCGGATGGAGTCGGGGACGGCAACGTCCACGAGGCCGTCAACGGTGCTGTAGCCAACGGCCTTGAGCATGGTGTCGATATCGGCCTGGCGGCGGGCGCCGATGTGCCGGTCAACGAAAGTGGCCGAGGCCGAATTAACACTCACAAGGAACTCCATAACTAGGGCGGCGCAGGGTACGCCACATCGACTCGGGTTCCTCCCCGCTCTGTCCGGGACCTGGGAGTTTCCGCGCAGCCTGCTTCCGCAAAGCTGACGCTTGCACCGTCGGCGGGCACAGCGGTCCTGCCATTCCGGAGTGATCCGGGATGTTTCAGGCGGGCGGCCTGCCACTTTCCAGAGTTGCCTGGCCGCGGCGGTACGTGGGCCTGAGAGATTCCTGGGGAGGATTTGCTCCTACGGCGCCTGTTGTACCTGCTAACAGAACTCTCCCGCCGCAGATCAAAGGCATATTCAAATTTTGTGGCGGCCGCAGATGGTCGCCACGCGGTCCAATTCTCCTATGCCCCGGGCCGTCGGGCAAATGAAGTCGTCGGATTCTGCTCAATCATTCCGGTGTGGAGCTCCAGCGCGCTCGGATAGACGCGGGCTGCACCAGAAGGCTGGCCGAATGATTGAGCAGAATCAGCCGCGAAGCCGCTCCACGGCAGCGAGGAGCTCCTCAATGTCCCCATGCCTGCCCCGGCCGTCCCCGGTGGTGCCGCTTTCCCACATGGCGTTGAAATACAGCCCGTCCCCCATATACAGCACGGCTTTCGCCATGGCCGTGCCGACGTCGGCCGCGATCAGGTCCAACCATTGCTGCTGGATGGCGGCAAAGCGGCGCCGGGCCTCTTCATGGGCCACTTCAGCCAGGCGTGTGGCGGCCACGAAGGATCGGTCCATGGGCGAATCGGACCAGAGCGAGGAACGGATGAAGTAGGCCGCCGCACCTTCGGCTGCTGCGGCCATCAGCGCGAGATCCTCGACGGCCAGGCGGTCCAGGCGTTCCAGCACCGCAGCGATCAGCGCTTCCTTATTGGGGAAGTGGTACAACAGGCCACCTTTGGACACCCCGGCCCGCTTGGCCACCGCGTCCAAAGTGGCAGCCCGCTCCCCCACATCAATCAGGAGTTCTTCAAATGCGTCGAGGACTGCATCTCGGGCTACGGGTTTTCTGGGCATGGCTTCAATCATGCATGTTCCGGGCTCCGTTTCTTAACTATACCGTCCAGACGGTATAGTTATCGACATGACGTTGTCCGCACAGTCCAACCAGAACACCCGAAGCACCTCCGCGACGGCAGCCGGTCTCCCGCCGTCAGGCCCCAGGAAGTCGCCCTGGCGCGACTGGCTCGCGCTGGCCCTGCTGATGTTTCCGGTGCTCCTGGTTGCGGTGGACAACACGGCGTTAACGTTTGCGCTTCCGGCCATCGCGAGCAGCCTGGAAACTACCGGAGTCCAGTTGCTGTGGATTGTGGACGCCTATCCCCTGGTGCTTGCCGGCTTGCTTGTTGCCATGGGCAGCATGGGTGACCGGACCGGGCGCCGCCGGCTGCTGTTGACCGGCAGCGTTGGATTCGCCGCGGTCTCAGCAGTAACAGCCTTCGCCCCAAGCGCGGAGTGGCTGATCGCGGGACGGGCGTTGCTGGGGTTCTTCGGCGCCATGCTGATGCCCTCCACCCTGTCGCTGATCCGCAACATTTTTCCGGACCCAAACCGGCGTCGGCTGGCCGTGGCCATCTGGGCGGCCGGCTTCTCCGGCGGCGCCGCCCTGGGTCCCATCTTTGGGGGCTGGCTGGTAGAGCAATTCTGGTGGGGCGCAATCCTGCTGGTCGCTGTGCCCATCATGCTGCCACTGCTGGCGTTCGGCCCCGCGTTCATCCCGGAATCAAAAGATCCGCGGCCCGGACGGGTGGACGTGCCCAGCATCGCCCTGTCCCTGTTGGTTATGGTGCCCGTTGTGTATGGCATCAAGGAGCTGGCAACCGAAGGTTTCGGGGCCGCTCCGGTGGGGCTTGTCGCCTTTGGCCTGGCCATGGGCGTCGTCTTTGTCCGCCGCCAGCAGCGGCTGGCCAGCCCCCTGCTGGACATGTCCCTGTTCGGCAACCGCGTCTTCAGCACCGCCATTACGGCAAACGTGCTGGCCCTGTTCTCCTTCAACGGCTTCATCCTGTTCCTCGCCCAGCACCTGCAGCTCCTGGACGGGATGACACCGTCGGCCGCCGGAATAGCCATGATCCCGGCACTGGTGGCCACAGTATTGGCCGGCCTGGCCGTGGTGCCGCTGGTCCGGAAAGTGCGGCCGGGTTTTGTGGTGGCGGCTGGCCTGGCCCTGAGCGCCACCGGCTACGGAATCGTGGTCTTTGGTGATCACGGCTCCGGCCCGGCCCTCCTGCTGGCCGCGCTGCTCATCCTCGCCCTGGGGGTGGGCACAGCGGAAACCATTTCCAATGACCTCATCCTGGGCTCCGTTCCGGCGGAGAAGTCAGGAGCGGCGGCCGCCATCTCGGAGACGGGCTATGAGGTGGGGTCCCTGCTGGGGACGGCGGTGCTGGGCTCCACCCTGACTGCCTCCTACCAGCGCAATCTCCTGCTGCCGGCCGGAGTGGAGGAAACGGCATCCGGCACTGCCGTGCACCAGGCCGGCGAAACTTTGGCGGGCGCCGTGGAGCTGGCCGGCAGCCTTCCTGCTCCGCTGGCCGAAGCGCTCCGCGGCGCAGCGCGCCTGGCGTTTGATTCGGGTGTCCACACTACTGCGGCGATTGCGCTGGTACTGATGGCGAGCGCGGCAGTCCTTGCCGCCGTCGTACTCCGTAAAGTTCCGACGGCGGACTAGGACTGACGGGGCTTACTTGGCGTCAGGGGCGGTGACGCTGGCGGAGGCCTTCATGGTCTCGGCGTTCACCATCCACGCGTACTGCTCCAGCTTGGCGATGAATTCGTGGAGCAGGTCCGCGGTGGTGGGATCCTCTTCGTCCACTTCGTCATGGACCTTGCGCATGGTGCCCACGGCAGCCTCAAGCGCGGCAACGATCCGCTCGATGGCGTCCTTCGTGTTAATGAGGCCTTCGGGGAACTGCGCGAGGCTGGTGGACTTGGCCACGGTGGCACTGCGGCCGTCCGGCAGGGCATGCAGGGCGCGCATCCGCTCGGCCACATCATCCGCGAACTGCCGGGCGGCATCCACGATTTCGTCCAGCTGCAGGTGAAGGTCCCGGAAGTTGGTCCCCACAATGTTCCAGTGAGCCTGCTTGCCCTGGATGTGCAGCTCGATCAGGTCCGCAAGTACGGCCTGCAGGTTATTGGTCAGGGTCGGTGAAGCTTTCATGAATCCTCCTCGATTGGTCCAGTAGTCCCGACGCTATCAGCCACGGGATCGATCGGGGCAGGCCGGAAGCAAATTTCTCAGTGAGCTTACTAATCTCACGGAGCGAGACAAAAGAATGGAATTCATTTAAACCATTGCGCGAAAGTCGTCGACCCTTCATACTAAATGAACGTCATTCATTTAGTGACGGTCGTCTCACTGGAAGTAAGCACATGATTGAAATTTCCTGCCTCGACTCACCCACGTCCCTGGCCCGGACAACGCCGTCCGTCCGCCCTGCCCTTCGGGTGGGCGTTGTGCAGCACCGCTGGCATGCAGACGCTGCCGTCCTGCAGGCGGAACTCGATGAAGGAATCGGCCGCGCAGCCAGGCTCGGTGCCACGGTGGTATTCCTCCCCGAACTCACCCTCTCCCGCTACCCCGCGGACACGCGCCCGGAGAATGACACCACGCGCCCTGGAGCGGTGCGGCCCCGGCCGTCGGACATCGCTGAGGACCTGCTCACCGGACCCACCTTCCGGTTTGCTGCCGAGTCGGCCCGCCGCCACGGCGTGGCTGTCCATGCCTCGCTGTACCAGCAGGCACCGAACCCGGACGGCAGCGACGACGGCCTGGGGCTGAACACCGCCGTCCTGGTGTCGTCCGAGGGCGAACTGCTCGCCCGCACGCACAAGCTCCACATCCCGGTCACCGCCGGCTACTACGAAGACAAGTTCTTCCGCCAGGGGCCGGCGGCCGCGGATGCCTACGAGGTCCACGCGCCGGCACAACTGGGCGGCGCCCGGCTGGGCATGCCCACCTGCTGGGACGAATGGTTCCCGGAGGTGGCCCGGCTCTACTCCCTCGGTGGCGCAGAGATCCTGGTCTACCCCACCGCCATCGGCTCAGAGCCGGACCACCCGGAATTCGACACCCAGCCGCTGTGGCAGCAGGTCATTGTGGGCAACGGCATCGCCAACGGGCTCTTTATGATCGCCCCCAACCGCTGGGGCAGTGAAGGAACGCTGAACTTCTACGGCTCCTCCTTCATCTCCGACCCCTATGGCCGCGTCCTCGTGCAGGCCCCGCGTGACGCCTCCGCAGTGCTGGTGGCAGACCTCGACCTGAACCAGCGGCGGGACTGGCTGACGCTCTTCCCCTTCCTGTCCACGCGCCGCCCCGATACCTACGGCCGGCTTACGGAACCCGTACGCCGTGACCAGCCGCTCGGCGGCGAAGAGCCAGGGATTTCGACAGGCTCAATCAACGGGCACGCAGGCTCAATCACCGGGTACGCAGGCTCAATCACCGGGTACGCAGGCTCAATCACCGGGTACGCAGGCTCAATCAACCGTCAGCAGGTGACCGCATGAGCACGTGGCGCATGCCCGCCGAAACCGCTCCGCAGGAGCGGCTGTGGATGGCCTTTCCGACCGGCGGCTACACGCTGGGCGACACGGAGGAAGACGCCCACGCTGCCCGGTCCACCTGGGCAGCGGTGGCCAACGCCGCCGTCGAATTTGAGCCGGTCACCGTGGTGGTTGACCCCGACGACGTCGGCATCGCCGCACGCTATCTGCACCCGGCCGTCGAGGTACTTGCCGCCCCGCTCAACGATGCGTGGATGCGGGACATCGGCCCCACCTTCGTGCTGGACCGGGACGGAAGCCTCGGCGCCGTCGACTGGGTCTTCAACGGCTGGGGCGCCCAGGACTGGGCGCGCTGGGACAAGGACGCGCTGATCGCCGGCGAAGTCTCAGGCCGCTCCGGCGCCACGCACATTGTCTCCGCGCTGGTCAACGAAGGCGGCGGCATCCAGGTGGACGGCCAGGGAACCGTGCTGGTGACCGAAACCGTGCAGCTGGATCCGGGCCGCAACCCGGGACTCAGCCGGGCCGACGTCGAAGCCGAACTGGCCCGGACCATCGGCGCAACACAGGTGGTCTGGCTCCCCCGCGGACTGGCAAGGGACTCGGAACGGTTCGGCACGCGCGGTCACGTGGACATCGTGGCCGCCATTCCCTCCCCCGGCACACTGCTGGTGCATTCCCAGCAGGACCCCCGCCATCCGGACTTCCAGGTAAGCCGCGACATCATCGAGCACCTGCGCACCACGAGGGACGCGGCCGGACGGGAGTGGAACATCATCGAAGTCCCCGCCCCTGAAGTGCTCTGGGATGACGAAGGCTTTGTCGACTACAGCTACATCAACCACGTCGTGGTCAACGGCGGCGTCATTGCCTGTACCTTCGCGGACCCCAACGATGACAAGGCGCTGCAGATCCTGGCAGAGGCCTACCCCGGCCGGCGTGTCGTCGGGATCGACGCGCGGGAACTCTTCGCCCGCGGCGGCGGAATCCACTGCATCACCCAACAGCAGCCTGCTGCCTCGTAGAAAGCGCTGGACAAATGACACAAACCACCCGCAAGAGCACGCCCGCCGGCCAGCCGGCCGGGACTGACCCGGCCGGAACCGCGCACGGCATCACGGCCAAGGGCCTGAAGGGCGGGCAGCTGGGCCTCCTCGCCGTCATCGTTCTTGGCATTTCCACCATCGCACCGGCCTACACGCTGACCAGCGCCCTGGGCCCCACGATCAACGAAGCCGGGCTCCAGCTGCCCGTCATTTTCCTGATCGGGTTCATCCCCATGATCCTGGTGTCACTCGCCTACCGGGAACTCAACGCCGACTCCCCGGACAGCGGCACCACGTTCACCTGGGTCACCAAGGCCTTCGGCCCCTGGGTGGGCTGGATGGGCGGCTGGGGACTGCTCGCCGCCAACATCATCGTCCTGTCCAACCTGGCGGGCGTCGCCGTCGACTTCTTCTACCTCTTCCTTTCACAGCTGACGGGTGCGCCTGAACTCGCGGACCTCGCGGCCAATAAGCCATTGAACGTCCTGACGTGCTTCGTGTTCGTGGCCCTCGCCGTGTGGGTGAGCTACCGCGGCCTGCACACCACCAAGCTGGTCCAGTACGGACTCGTCGGATTCCAACTGCTGGTCCTGGGACTTTTCGTCGGCATGGCGTTCGCGAACTGGTCCACGTCGGAAACGGCCATCCCCTTCAGCTGGGAGTGGTTCGACGTCACCAAGATCGAGACGTTCGGGCAGATCGCTGCCGGCATCTCGCTGTCGATCTTTGTCTACTGGGGTTGGGACGTGTGCCTGACGGTGAATGAGGAAACCGCCAACGGCAAAAAGACCGCGGGGCTCGCCGGCACGCTCACCGCCGTCGCTGTCCTGGGGATCTACCTGCTGGTGAGCATCGCCACCATGATGTTCGCCGGCGTCGGAGATACGGGTGTGGGGCTGAACAACACTGAGAACCACGAGAACCTCTTCACGGCGCTGGCCTCGCCGATCATGGGGCCGTTCGCCATCCTGATGTCCCTCGCCGTGCTGTCCAGTTCCGCTGCGTCCCTGCAGTCCACGTTCACGTCGCCGTCGCGCAGCCTGCTGGCCATGGCCCACTACGGTGCGCTGCCCGCGCCGTTCAGCCACATCAGCAAGCGCTTCTCGACGCCGGGCTTCGCAACAGTGGCGGCGGGCATCCTGTCCGCTGGGTTCTACGCAGTGATGCATGTGATCAGCGAAAACGTCCTGAACGACACCATTCTGGCTCTTGGCCTGATGATCTGCTTCTACTACGGCCTGACCGCCATCGCCTGCGCCTGGTACTTCCGGAACAGCGTGTTCAGCAGCGTCCGCAACTTCGTGCTGCGGCTCCTCTGCCCGGTGCTGGGCGGTGTCGGATTGTTTGTGGTTTTCCTGCAGACAGCCATTGACAGCTGGGCGCCGGAATTCGGCAGCGGCTCCGAGGTCTTCGGGGTTGGACTGGTCTTTGTCCTGGGGATCGGAATCCTGGCGCTCGGGGCTGTGTTGATGGTGATCATGGCACGCCTCCGCCCCGGGTTCTTCCGGGGCGAGACCATTCGCCGCGATACCCCCGCGCTGGTGGTGCCCGAGTAGTTGCGCCACCCACAGCACACAGAACGGCGCCCTGCCCGGAAAGTCTCCGGAGCAGGGCGCCGTTCTTTGGTTTTCCTGATCTTGTCTCAACTGCGGTACAGCAGCGAACCGCCGGTCACCAGAAGTGCGCTACATCCACCACCATGCGCGATCCGGATCCGGGGCCGTCCAGGGTGAACACCCGGAACGGGAGCCGTGCACGGACGCCGAGGCCGAGGCTGGTGTAGCCTTCAAAGCTGCCTGCGTACGCTACCTGACGGAAGGTCTGGTATCCCGAAACGTTCGACAGTTCGGCCTTGGCTGCCGGGCTGTACGTGACGTTGTAGTTGCTGTCGTAGGACGGTGCGTTCACAGTGACCTGGAGGAACGCGCTGCCCTGCAGCGGGATACTGAAACCTGAACCGTCCTGGACCACTACGGGAACGTACTGGGCGGTGTAGCCGGCCACAGGGCCGTTGAGATCAACCACCATCCGGTCGAAGCAGTAGTGCTGCCCCGTCCGAACGTTGGTTACTGATGCGGTGCTCATCGCCGGATTTGATTCGGCCAGCGATCCCCATGCAAGTCCGCAATAGGATGTGGTTGCCGAGGCGGGCCCCGGAGCCAGGAAACCCAATCCAACAGCCATCAAAATGACTGTCAGCCACGTATGAATCTTTTTCATTGTGGGCCACCCTTCGAGTGATTAGGTAGCTCAAGCGTAGGAGCCTCCGGAGCCACTCAACAGGGTTGTTGCCGCTTCGGCGCGGAACCGTTAATCGGCCTTGGTTCCGGTCACGCGGGCGTAATTCTGAAGCACTTAACGGGGCCATCGAAACGCTATTAACACCGTTTCTGCACCCTGCCGTTATGCATAATAACGACGCCGGCGCGCCTCACCGGAGTGTCGGCGTCGGGCGTTCAGCCTTCGCACTCGATGCAGTACTTCAGGCCGTTCTTTTCGCGTGCAACCTGGGACCGGTGGCGGACCAGGAAGCAGGATGCGCAGGTGAATTCATCGGACTGTTCGGGAACCACAATGACGGTCAGTTCTTCGCCGGAGAGATCGGCTCCGGGAAGGTCGATGCCTTCGGCGGTGTCGGTCTCGTCGACGTCGATGACAGCGGTCTGGGCACTGCCGCTGCGGGATGCCTGCAGGGCCTCCAGCGACTCGGCAGAAGCCTCGTCGTCAGTCTTGCGTGGAGCGTCGTAATCGGTAGCCATGGCATGTTCACTTTCGTCGCTGCACGGCACCATTTCAGGCACCTCAGTGAAGCAGTTTAGGTCATTATGCCGCTACTTGGGCAACAGTGTGGCCAACCAGACAGATTTCGTCGCTTCGCCCTCTGCAGACGGGGTAATTGATGGAATCTTGAGGGCATCCGGGGGCGAAATCTGAGAAGTCGCCTGCAGGATGGGTTCGCAGGCCGCTGGGGTCTGCGAAACCACCCAAGGAGGCCGCCGTGGATGCCGCACTGCCCCTCCCGCCGGCCGACGTGACGCGCTCGTCTGTAGTTCATCCCACCCGCCGGGCAGCCCGCGTCGCATCCGATTCCGGCGAGGCTACCCCAGCATCACTTGGCCTGCGCGTAGTCGTGCTGGTGCCCGCTTACAACGAGGCCGGCTCGATCGGGGAAACCCTCGATGGCCTGATGCTCCAGTCCCGTCCCGCGGACCTCATCGTGGTCATCCCCAATGGCTGCACCGATGCAACGGCCTGGGAAGCGCGGAAGTACCCGGTGACCGTGATGGAACTTCCTCGATTGCAACACCGCAAATCCGAGGCCCTGAACCGGGCATGGGCAAAGTACGCAGTCGACGCCGACGTAGTCATCTGCCTCGACGCGGATACGGTCCTGCCCCCGGACGCAGTTGAAGCCTGGTCCCGGGAGTTCAGCGCCGAAAGCGGCACGCTCCTCGGTGGCTCGTCGTCGAAATTTACGATGCAGGACCCCGGATTTCTGAGTCGGCTGCAGAAGGCTGAATTCGCCACGTGGACCGACACGGCCCTGAGGCGGGGCCGGACCAGCGTTCTCGCAGGAACCGGCTGCGCCATCAATAACGCCGTCCTCCGGCAGATCGCGGCCCGGGACGACCGTGAAGGGCCGTGGGTCTACACTTCGCAGGTCGAGGACTTCGAACTGACCTATCGCATCCGCGAACTGGGCTTTATCTGCCAGGTATCCCCAGACGTCCGCGCCTACACCGACTCGATGAAGACAGTCAAAGCACTGTGGGGCCAGCGGATGAAATGGCAGGTCGGCACCGTGGAAGACCTGTTGGACCTGGGAATCAACCGGCTGACCCTGCGCGACTGGGGCCAGCAGGCCATGGGTCTGCTGGGCGTGTTCCTGAAGCTCCTGTGGATCGCCGTCATTGTCCTCTCACTCTCGTTGGGAGTGTTTCGCGTCGTCCTGTTCTGGTGGCTGGTGCCGATCCTGTTCGTGGCGCTGGACATCAAACGGGCGCTACGGATTCCGCACCGCGGCTGGAAGGACGTCCTGATGGCAGCCACGTTCTTCCCACAGGAATTGTTTATGTGGCTGCGGTCCGGGTGGTTCCTGGCCTCCTGGTGCGCAGTCCTGACCGCAAAGATCACCCAGCGGCGGATAGACCGCTGGGAAGCGCAATACACAGCTGAGGAAATCAACTAAACAATGTACGGAATGAACACCGCCCTACCCGCTTCCGGAGCCGCTCTGGGCGCTACCGGACTGGCCTACACCGGCCTGGACGTCATGGCCGCCCTGCTGACCGCGCTTGGCGTGATGCTCATAGGTGTGGCCCTGCTGGGGCTGGGCCGCCGGGACATCAAGGCGCGTCCCTGAATACCGTGTCAGGGAGTCCGGCGTGCCTGCAATGCGGACTTGAATGCGGAAGCGGAGGTGGCGCTGCTGTTGATGCGCCAGTCGGTTTCTTTCTGGAGGTGGAACCACACGAAGCCCATAACATCAGGCTGGGCCGCCAGATAAGACACGAGCTCAGTGTTCCAGGCAGCCTTGTTGCCCCCTGCTTCGCTGGAAGCCGTCTCGCTGATCAGGATGGGAACTCCCGGTGCCAGAGTACGCAACTGGGCTATCCCCGGAGCGAAGAGATCCTGCGGCGATATCCAGCCGCTCCAGGAGGCTGAAGTGCCCCAGTTGTACCCATCGAGGGCTACAACATCCACGTATCCGACACCGGGAAAGAGGCCCGCGAGATCGGTGGAACCGTAATAGGGAACATTCGGGCTCCAAACCCAGGACACGTTCCCGGCACCGGTGGCAGCAACAACGTCGTGAACATGGCGCCAGGCCTCTACGTAGTCGCCGGACTGGTTGCCGTTGACGCCTTCGGCCCACGGGTACCAGTTGCCGTTCATCTCGTGGGCGAACCTGAGCTGGACCGGCTGGCCCCAGGCCGCAAGTGCCTGGCCCCACTGCGTGATGTGGGCGTCAAAGTCGCCGGCGACAATTCGGTCCAGGGAGTAGGCGGGCTGTGCCATTCCGCCGCCCCAGGCCCAAGGTTCCCAGGTTATGAGCGGGACGGCGCCGCGTGCCCGGACGGAGTTCATCTCGGCGATGGGCGGCGCCTGGAGGAAGTCCTTGTAGAACAGAATGGTGGACGGGCTTTCGCCGGCCAGTTGCGCCACTTCATCCAGTTCGCCGCTGGCCAGCGGGCCGCCGGCCGTAGCCACCCCGAACCGAAGCGCGGCGGTGCTGACCGGAGGGAGCGTCGGGGCCGGCGCGGTCACTGTGAACACGGACGAGGCCTGGATGGAGGACGTCTTGGCCGTAATGGTCAACGATCCCGTGGCTGTGGAAGGGATGGTGATCGAGGTGCTGAAGGCACCCGAGGCCGCCGTTTTGAAGGGAAAAGTCGTAGCACCGGCGATCACCGCCCCCGTGGTGGAGGCTTTGAACCCCGTTCCGCTGACTGTGACGGCGGATCCTGCCAGTCCAGTGGCCGGGCTGAGGGAAATCCGGCCTGTGGCAGGCGCTGCCTGGGCTGCCTGGGCCGGCATCAGTCCCAAAGCCAGACCCAGCCCAACCACTGTCGCGATGGATTTCAAAGTTCTGAGCATGGCGATCGGTCCCCGCAATCGGCAAGGCGGTTTGGAAATCCGCCGGTCAGGTGGTGCCTAGCGGCACTTTTCTGATCCTAAGGGCTCGGCGCCAACCAGAGCGCGTTTTTTAGAATATTTTTGAAGAACTCATTGCACTCTGCTGGATCCTGCCGGCCGTCCCATCTCGTGACCGAAGGTTCGACTGGCGCTGCACGAGGCAGCCCAGTCGAAGCCGTTACTGACCTGGGGCCCTGTATGCAGGCGTCTTGCCCACGGCTGCGTCAATATCCTCCGGTGTCATGAGCGGCGTGAGGTGCAGGTCCACGGCGCCCGTGGAATTGATCATCAGGGAAAGGGCAACAGCACTCGGCTGATCGGGAACGTCGAAGACCCCCAGAACGTCCGTCTCGCCGAACGCGTAGTAGATGCATTCCAGCGAACCCCCAACCGACTCCAAAGCCTTAACAACCGCGTCCCGACGCTTGGACCCACCCTCCTGCATCAGGCCTTTGATGCCCTGGCCCACATAATTTGCTTGGAAAAAATAGAACACGAACCTATCCGCACGCCCAGAACAGAGGATGAGTGAGGGCTCTGGAGTTCTCCCCCGGCAGGGGTTGTGCGCCGAGTCTAGGCCTCGCCCCCGGGAACTGGCAACGGTCGGTTATACCCACGTTCCAGCCATCGTCCGGCAGTTGCAACGAAACCGCCACGGGCTCGTATTCGAGGGCCCGTTCCAGCGCCCCTGCTGGCCCACAGGGGTCCGTGGGCCAGCAAAGGCGTGGTGCCTAAACCGCTGCGGCTTCCAGCGCTTCGGCGCCTCTGATGGTCGCTCCCTTGGAGCGATTCACCATCAGCCCGAGAAGGTCAAAGACCAGGGTTGCGGCCGCGAGAGCGGTGATGTCTGCGTGGTCGTACGCGGGGAAATGGTGGAAATCTTCTCGATTCCCTAACGCTCGGTAGTTCCGGATGCGGACTGCGCCACGGAAAACACTGGGTGAACGTCTGGCTAACCAGGTCAAAAAGCCGCCCCTTGACCCTTCGAGCGTGCGGATACTGGAAGGCATGACTAACTTTACTCGTCGTCAAGTACTGCGCTCAGCAGGGGTCGCTGCAGTGGCTGGAGCCATGGTCACCGGCGCCACACAGAGTGGCTTTTCCGCCTCCCAGGGTGGCGTCTTCGGCCACGGGATCGCCTCGGGAGACCCGATGCCGGACAGCGTGTTGCTGTGGACCCGTGTGACGCCAACGCCCGAAGCGCTGCCAGGCACCGGGCTGGGCCCGGATGTGTCCGTTGGCTGGGAAATCGCTGCGGACCCTGGATTCAAGAAGATCGCGGCCCGGGGTACTGCCTCCACCGGCGTGGCCCGGGACCATACGGTCAAGGTCGTCGCGGGACGGCTGGCCGCCGCCACCAACTACTGGTACCGCTTCACGCTGGGACAGTCCGTATCGCCGGCGGGCCGCACGCGCACCGCCCCGGCAGCGGGTGCGGCTGTGGACCGGCTGAAGTTCGGCGTCGTCTCGTGCGCCAACTGGCAGGCGGGCTACTTTTCGTCCTACCGCCACCTCGCCGCGCGCGGCGACCTCGACGCTGTGCTTCACCTCGGCGATTACCTCTACGAATACGCACCCGGCGAATACCAGGCCCGCGACGTCGTCGTCCGCCCCCACGAACCCGCCCACGAAATGACCCAGCTGGCGCACTACCGGCGCCGTCACTCCCAGTACAAAACCGACCCTGACCTGCAAGCCCTGCACGCCGCCGCCCCGTTCATCGTGACCTGGGATGACCATGAATCGGCCAACGACACCTGGAAGGGCGGCGCCGAAAACCACACCGATGGCGCCGAAGGCGTGTGGAGCGAACGGATCGCCGCCGCGCACCAGGCCTACGCCGAATGGATGCCCGTGCGCTACGAGCCAGGCGGGCACATCTACCGGCGGCTGGACTTCGGCTCCCTAGCAAGCCTGTCCATGCTGGACCTGCGCAGCTACCGCGACCAGCAGGCCGCCAACGGGACGGATCCATCCGTCAGCAGCCCCGCCCGCACTATCACGGGCGCCGCGCAGATGGACTGGCTGCTGGGCAACCTCACGTCCGCGGGCCCGCAGTGGAAGCTCGTGGGCAACCCCGTCATGATTGCGCCCGTCCGCGTTCCCTCGACGCTGAGCACCGCAGAGCTGGCCGGTGTGCAAAAGCTGATGGGCGGGACAACCATCAACGGCGTGCCCTATAACGTGGACCAGTGGGACGGCTACGAAGTGGACCGCAACCGCGTGGTCCGCCACCTGCGGGACAACGCCGTCAAGGACACCGTGTTCCTCACCGGCGACATCCACTCCGGCTGGGCCTGCGACATCCCCGCCGATCCGGCCAGCTACCCGGCCACCGGCGACTCCGTGGCAGCCGAACTCGTCTGCACCTCCGTCACGAGCGACAATCTCGATGACATCCTGAACGTTCCGCCCCGGACCGGGTCCGTCGCCGTGGAGAACGCTATCAAGGCGGCCAACCCGCACGTGAAATACCTGGACTTCGATTCGCACGGCTTCTCCGTCCTAGACGTGACCGCCGCAGGCGTTCGGATGGACTGGTACGTCCTCGCCGAACGCACCTCCGCCGGCTCAGGCGCCACACTGTCCACATCATTCAATGTTCAAGCCAACACCGGCAAGGTCGCGCAAACGCAGGGAGGACTCCAGTGAGCCGTTCACCGCAGCCGGGCGCGCTCGCGGGCACCACGCTTTCGACGCCGGGACGCCGGCAGTTTCTGCAAATCGCCGCTGCCGGCGGGGCCGCCGTCGTCCTTTCGGCAGCGCAGGGCACCGCCTGGGCTGCCCCCGCCGCTGGACGAACGCGAAGCTACGTGCTGGTGGTGGACGGCTGCCGGCCGGACGAGATTACGCCCGCGCTGACGCCGAGGCTGGCTGCACTGCGCGATGCAGGCACGAACTTCCCCGCGGCACGCTCGCTTCCGGTGATGGAGACCATCCCCAACCACGTCATGATGATGACGGGTGTCCGCCCGGACCGCTCGGGCGTGCCGGCCAACTCCATCTTCGACCGGACCGACGGCGTTGTCCGCGACCTCGACCGGTCCACGGACCTGCATTTCCCGACCCTCCTCGAGCGGCTGCAGGAGCACGGCCTCACCACCGGGTCGGTGCTCAGCAAGAAGTACCTTTACGGCATCTTCGGTGCCCGCGCCAGCTACCGGTGGGAACCCCAGCCGGTGCTTCCGGTGACCGGCCACGCGCCCGATGCCGCCACCATGGACGCCCTGCTGGCCATGGTGAGCGGCCCGGACCCGGACTTTGTGTTTACCAACTTGGGCGACATCGACCGTGTGGGCCACTCGGACGTTTCCGGAACAACGTTCCGGGCGGCGCGCGAGGCTGCCCTGGCGGAAACAGACATGCAGGTAGGGCGTTTCATCGACCACCTCAAGAACACCGGCAAATGGGACTCCAGCGTGGTGATGGTCCTCGCCGACCATTCCATGGACTGGTCCATCCCCAGCAACCTCATCTCGATCAACCTCATCCTCCAGTCCCGTCCGGAGCTGCAGTCGAACATCATGATTGCCCAGAACGGCGGCGCGGACCTGCTGTACTGGACGGGGACAGCTGTGGACCGTGCGGCAGGCCTGGCCGCCGTCGAACAGCTTGTTACAGCGCATGAGGGTGTTCTCTCGGTCAACAAGCCAGCCAGCCTCCGACTCGGGGGCGAGGCCGGCGACCTCGTCGCGTACTGCCGCGCAGGCTGGCGGTTTTCCGACCCATACGTGGCGTCCAACCCGATCCCTGGCAACCACGGTCACCCCGCCACAGAGCCCATTCCCTTCTTCATATCAGGCGGCAGCCCCGCAGTGGTCACAGGCTCGGTATCCTCCGAAGCTGCCCGGACTGTCGACGTCGCGCCCACAGTTGGCATCATCTACGGCCTCAAGGCCCCGGTCGGGGGCTACGACGGCACGGGCCGGGTCTCTGCCCTGACGAAACCGCGCAACTGAGGACGCACTGTCAGGCCCTTCTGCCTGGTTGGTGGTTCCCATGAGCCGTGTCTCCAGCAGCCTCATGAGAAGTCTCCGGCTCCGAGTCCAGCAAATGCCGGGCTAGTCAGTGTCTGGATCAGCGGCCTGCCACTGGGCCTGCTCAATTCAAGGCTCTGGGCTAGGTGATGACCAGCGTGCGCGCCGCCATAATGGTTGCCGTCTTGGCCGGACCCCAGTAGGCGTGGGCCGTCGTTCGATGCTTGTTTGTTGAGGTGGCCGTAGATCGTGGGAGCGCGGAACCGGAAGCAGGTCGGCGATGCGTTGGACAGCGTGGCTGCCGGCGCACGTACGCCGACTGGCGGCCGCCCCGTCGTCGGGGCGGCCGCCAGTTTCAGTGCGCTGCGGGCGTTAGTGCTCGGTGCCTGCCGCAGCAGCCTTCTTGGCGTTCTTCTCGGCATCCTTCTCGGCGCGCAGAGCCTCCGCCTCGTGCTGCTCCTCGGCTTTTTCCTGGTGGATGACCTCTGCCAGGAGCTTCTCCATCTCCTTCGCCACGCCGGCGGCTGAGGCCGGGTTCTGGCCGGTCACCAGCCGGTCGTCGACCACGACCTTTTCCTCAAAGACACCAGCGGCGACGTGGGTGGCACCCTGTTCCTCAAGCCGGTCTGCCAAAAAGAACGGGATGACCTTGTCCTTCCCTGCGGCAACCTCCTCGGCGTTGGTGAAGGCAGCGACCTTCCTGCCCTCGACCAGCCGAAAGCCGTTGGCCAACTCGACGTTCAGCAGTCCGGCCGGCCCGTGACAGACAGCG
>NZ_JBSRZM010000005.1:0-210883 GCF_054057635.1 Arthrobacter sp. UYNi723 | reverse complement strand
CACTCCTTTTAGCACCGTGCATCCAGCCCAGCATGGCGCTCGTCAGAGTGCCGGTGATGAAAAAAATGCAGCCCACAGGCTGCAATCTTCTGGACAACTGTGGCCACCTTGCGCCCAGGAATGACCAGCAACGGGCAGTGAAAGGGCGAGTAACACCGCGATTCCAGCGCAGTACACCAGAACCAGCGCCGCCAGGCGCGAAATAGCGCGGTTAGCCCGGAATCGGCCAGTGTTTGGCCCGCCGATGGTCAGAAATTGCCCACAAACCGCCCGCTGTTGGTTACAGCTGATTCAGCCGACCAGATTGCGGCCACTTTCGGCCCAAAATAGGCCGTTTGTGACCCTAAATGGGCTGGTGGGACCACGGCGGTAAGAATCAGGCTACAAAGTGGCCACTATGTGGCCGGGCGGGTGCGCCACCCGCCGACCGGAATAGTGCGACATTTGCACCAGTGACTCTGCGGCTGACCGGTACCCTCCTCGTTTGCTGATAGAAATGAGACTTGGTGCCCGTGCCCGCGGCGATTTTCTAGGAGTGTCATGTCCAAAAGCATGTTCGAGGTCTACTTGAACGAGGTGACGGACGAAGGGCTCCGAGCAAGGCTGAAGGCCGAATTCGAGCGCACTACCAAGAAGTTCGGGCTCGTCTTTGAACGGCACTCTCCAGAAGGCATTCGGATGCCCCAGGCCCAGGTTCGCCGAGGTCGCACAGTCATCCGCGAAGCGGACGGCACATTCCACAAGGTCCGTGCCATCAGCGGCGACGCTGTGACTCTTGCAGACGAGCACGGAAACGTGATCGAAGAGAAGCTCTCGAACGTAACCGCTGCTCGGCAGTTCGGTGAAGTGGTCTTCCCAGGTCTGAAGACCGTGGGTTCCGTGCGCACCGGCAATACCGAAGATCCCGCCCATGTGGTGATCAACGGAGAGAACTTCCACACCCTCGAAATGCTTGGATACACCCACCGTGAATCTGTGGATCTGATCTACATCGACCCGCCCTACAACACGGGCAACAAGACTTGGCAGTACAACGATCATTACGTCGGAGAGCAGGACACCTTCAGGCACTCGAAGTGGCTGAGCTTCATGGAACGCCGGCTGACGCTTGCCAAGAAGCTGCTCAAGTCCACGGGCGTCATCATCGTGGCCATCGGCGACGAGGAACACCACCGGCTGCGGATGCTCATGGACCAGGTCTTCGGCGACAACAATTTCCTTGCCAACATCATCTGGCAGGGAAGTGGAAAAAATGATTCCCGGTACACGGGAGGTGGCGTGGATTACATGCTCGCGTACTCCAGAAGCGAGAGTGCACTGACCGACGCAGACACCCGTTGGTTGGAGTCTAAACTCGGAATCGAACTTTCCGAAGAGGCAGCAGCCGCGGCGTGGGCGCAGGCTGATGGTGATACACAGCTTGCGACAAGTCTTTTCCGGTCTGCTCTGAGGAAACTAAAAGGACAGCTTGAGCCAGCAGTCTTTCGATATGACCAGATTGATGACAACGGTGAGGCGTATCAGCCGACTGATTTGACGAGCCCCAACCCCCGGCCGACGCTTCGATACGACATAGCTCATCCCGTCTCTGGCCTGCCTGTCAAAGCACATGCAAATGGCTGGCGCTACTCGCGCGACGCAATGGACAAGCTGATTGAGGAAGGGAAAATCCTCTTCGGTTCAGACGAAAAGACTGCACCGCGCTTCAAACGATACCTCCGGGACCAGGGCTCCCAAGTTCCCTACCCAACTTTTACGCAAACTCGAATGCCTGGCTCAAAGCGTCTTGAAACAATCCTTGGAGACAAACGCTTCCCCAATCCCAAAGACCCTGAGGTCCTCATGCGCTGGTTCCGCATGGTGGCCCCCAAAGACGCCGTGATCCTCGACTTCTTCGGTGGCTCGGGCACAACCGCCGAGGCCGTCATCCGGCTCAACGCCGAGGACCAAGGCGCCCGCCAGTGCATTCTCGTCACGAACAATGAACTGTCAGCCAAGGATGACGCCGCGCTGCGCAAAGCCGGCCACGGCCCGGGCTCCGCCGAGTACGAAGCCCAGGGCGTTTTCCACAACGTCACCAAGCCGCGCGTCGAGACAGTCGTTACAGGAGTGCGCCAGGACGGCTCTACCTACTCTGATGGTCTGCCAGCCAACGTGGAGTTCCTTGAGCTCGCCTATCTGGAGGAGAGCCGTGTCCACGCAGCTCTGGAGTACGAACGCCTCGCGCCATTGTTCTGGCTGAAGTCCGGCGCAGTGGGCACCGTGGTGCAACGCACCGAAGATTCAGCCTATGAATGGAACGAGGAGTCCTCGATGGCCGTCCTGTTTGATGCCGGGAAGGCAACTGAATTGGCAGAGGTCCTTGCCACCAAACCGAACCGGGTCAAACACGTCTTCATCATCACCGACTCTCCCGAGCAGGGCGACCTCGCCGGGGAGGCGTTTGGCGACGAGATCACCGTTGAGCCCATCTATGGCTCCTATCTTGACGCCTTCCAGATCAACCGGAGCGATTCGTGAATTTCACCCTTGCCGACTACCAGGCCGACGTTGTTGAGGAAGCGCTCAACGAAATCAGCATTGCCGCCCAACGGCTCCGCTCCAACAGTGATCGCAAGACGGCGATCGGCATCAGTGCTCCGACCGGCGCGGGTAAGACTGTGATTGCATCGGCTGTTCTGGAGGGATTGTTCTTCGGAAGGGAGGACTCCGAACCGCGGTCGGAAACCACCATTCTGTGGCTGACCGATGATGCGGAACTCAACGAGCAGTCCCGCAAGAAGATCAAGGCGTCCTCGGACCGGATCAACATGAACATGCTCCGGACCGTCGAAGCTGGCTTCGACCAGGCTGAGTTCAGCCCCGGGCTCATCTATTTCCTGAACGTCCAAAAGCTCGGAACCGGCGCTACGCGTCATATCCAGACTGGCGACGGGCGCCGGTATTCGCTGTGGGAAACCATCGGAAACACCATCAAGCAACGCGGCAGCGGCTTCATCATCTTGGTCGATGAGGCCCACCGGGGAGCCACAGACCGGAGCCGGCCGACGATCCTGCGACGAATCCTTGACGGCGCCACCATCGAGGTGCCGGGAGGCAACGACACTTTCCGCACGATCGTGAACCCGCCGGCGCCCGTCGTGATCGGGCTTTCGGCGACGCCGAAGAAATTTGAGGAGGCCATGCGCGGTGCCTCCGGTCGTTCCCTGGTGCAAGTGGTGGCCGATGTCCAAAAGGTACGCGCCTCCGGTCTCATCAAGGAGCGCATCAACGTCAGCTACGCTGTGGACGACCAGCCCAGCGATGACACCCTGATTCGTCAGGCTGTAGCTGACCTGGACCGTTCCGACCGGCAGTGGCAGGAATGGGCCCGTGCCACGGGCGCTTCGTCTTATCCGGTGCCGCTCCTGGCCATCCAGGTTCCGGACCTAACGTCGGCCGCCAAGATCGGCGAGATCGTCCAGACACTCACCGACGCCTCCGACGCTTTTGACGACGCAGATTCCGTGGCCCACTCGTTCGGCGAGCACGCACCCATCACGACCACCACCTGGTTGAGCGGTGTCGAGATGCCCAGGGTGGTCCAGTACATTGCCCCGACCTCGATCTCGCAGTCAGGGAATCTGCGTGCGGTGATCTTCAAGCAGGCACTGACCACCGGCTGGGACTGCCCCAGGGCCGAGGTCATGGTGTCGCTGCGGACCGCGCAGGAACACACGCAGATCGCCCAGCTCATTGGTCGGATGGTGCGGAACCCCTTGGCCAAGAAGATCGAAGAGCCGGAATTCGACGATTTGAATGCGGTGGATCTCTACCTGCCGCACTTCAACAAGGTTGAAGTGGCGATGGTCGTGAAATCCTTCATGGATTCGGCGGACATCGAGGTTCCGGTGCAGTTGAATCCCAAGCGGATGACGCGAAATCCGGATGTTACTGAAGCCGTCTGGGGTGCCATCGCTGGGCTGACTCGGGAGCAGAAGCCGGTACGCCGGTTCAGCTCGAACGTGAATCGCCTGGTGCGACTGGGCACTCTGCTGGACAACTCCGACTTCGAGCACCCCGGAGGGTCTTCCTACACCGAGGAATCACGCAACGTGGTCGTGGAGACCCTTGCCTCTGTGTTCAGCCAGAACAGGGTGGCCATCGACAAGGTCGCTGCTTCACTGCTCGAAGTGAGCTTTGAAATGGCCACCTTCGACCAGTACAGCGGCGCCAACACCGGGACCATTTCACGTACGGCTGCTACCAGCCAGAAAAACCTGCGTCAGCTCCTGGAGGAGGCTAAACGACGGCTCCCCGACGCCGCCGCAGCCTGGTACAGCACCTCCTTGGTTATCGCCGGGGAACTGGAGTGGGATGAGGTGGTCGTCCGTACTGTCGCCCTGGCACGGTCCGCCGAAGCACGGGAAGCGCTGGAAGCCCAGTGCGGCTCGCGCGTGGAATCCTGGCGGCGCAACACGGCCGGCTCGGTGGCCCGCCTGAAGCCGACGCAACGCCACGAATTTGAAACCATCTTCGCCCCCATCGGTTCGGCATTGACCAACCCCCTCGGTATGCCGGAGACGATCTCCCAGAAAACAGAGATCCTGAACAAGGACACCGGGCTGGTCGAGGAGCTCCCGCTATATGCGGATCATCTCTACGCGCTGCCAGACACCAAGCTGTTCCCGGACACCTTCACCGGATGGGAGGAGAGTGTCCTGGAAGCAGAGCAAGCTTCTGGCACGCTGTTGGGCTGGTACCGGAACCCTGTTGGCGGCAGCCACGCGCTGTCTGTGCACTATCTGGATTCCGAGGTGTCCAAAAACCTATACCCGGACTTTCTGTTCTTCCACGATGACGGTGATGACGGGGTAGCCATCGACCTGGTGGACCCGCACAATCACTCGTTGGCGGACACTGCACCAAAGTGGGCTGCCTTGGCGCGGTACGTCCGAGAGCACGATGGGGATTTCCGCCGAGCTGCGATTGTCATCAAGGACGCTGGGGGCGTACTGCTGGCCATCCAGCTATCCGGCCAAACCGACGACACTCTAGAGAAAAAGTTGGCCGAGGCAACATCCAAGGAAGCCATCGAGCAGCTATTCCGTGAGCTTGGCGGGGTTTATTAGTAGAGGATTTCGTTTTCAGGCTGGTTGCTGGAGGTTACCCGAGTCCAGTCGCACCCTGACCCACGGCTTCCCATGCCCGGAAACAGTGACCCCATCGGATGCTGACGAGCAAACTCGCTGGTGACCTAAGACTAAAGAGTTCGCCGAGAAGCGCCTGCAAGCCTGGAGCACACCCCGATCGACCGTTCCGGGAAGCCCTGACCACACCTCGAACTGCCCACCGGCAAAGCCCGCATCACTTCCGGTGTGGGCCCCTCCGGCGCACAATAGCTCCATGAAGGCACTCCGCTGGAAGCGGCGGCAGAGCCAGTGCGTGGCACTGATTGGGCCCCCGTTAGCAGTCCAGCGTCTATGCGATAGCTAATTTGTTCTCTTGCGTCCAGTTTTCCCAGTAGTGGTTCGGCGTCATGCCGTTCAGGGATCCGTGGGGCCGTTCATGATTGTAGATAGCTTTCCATTCCTCGGCCAAATACTTGGCTTCGGCCATGGTGTCCATGATTTCTCCGGCGAGTTGTTCCCTTCTGAACTGGGCGTTGAATGATTCGATGAAGCCGTTCTGCCAGGGTGATCCCGGGTCGATGAAGGCGGTGTCCACGCCGGCGGTGTTGCACCAGTCGATCAGCGCGGCCGCGGTGAATTCGGGCCCGTTGTCGCACCGGACGTAGGTCGGGGTGGTGCCGGTTTCGGCGATGATGTTCTCCAGTACCGCGACCACGTCGGCGGCCTTGAACGACCTGCGCGGGATGATGGCCAGGGCGGTGCGGGTGTATTCGTCGATGACGTTGAAGAAGCGGATGTGCCGGCCGCAGGAAGTCACATCGGACTGGAAGTCGAAGCTGACCACGTGCATCGGATATTCGGCCGTGAGACGCTTCTGCTCCCCGGCTCCGGGCCCGGTCCGCCGCTTCTTCCGCGCCCTGGGCTTGCAGGTGAGTCCTTCGTCGCGCCAGAGCCGGCGCACCCGCTTCCTGTTCAGTGCCACGCCAGCCCACTCCGGCTGGGCGAGCAGGTGCCAGCGGGCTTTCCGCCATCCCCACGCCGGGTGCGTCACCGCGACGGCGCGCAAAGCTGCACGGAGCCGTGCTTCCTCGAAGCCCATGTCGGGCTTCTTCTTGCGGAAGGCTGACCGGTTCTGACCGATGACCTTGCAGGCGAAGCGTTCGGAAGCCCCAAACTTCTCCACCGCCATGCGCACGGCACGGCGGCGGGGTTCGGGGCTCAGAATTTTCCCTTGGCCACCTCGTTGAGGATGTCGATGGCCAGTTCCTTCTCCGCCAGCAGCCGCTTGAGCCGGGCGTTCTCCTTCTCCAACTCCTTCGTCCGTTTGGACGCCTCGGCGTTCTTCTCGGACCCGTACTGGGTCAGCCACCGGTACCAGGTCGCCTCGGTGACCTGGAGCTCCTTGATGACCTCGACCATCGGGTGGCCGTCATTGAGCATTTTCTGGCCCTGCCGGACCTTCGCGATGACCTGCTCGGGGGTGTGTCTGCGTGCCATGATTCGTGAATTTCCTCCTGTGTCCATTCTCGGACACGAAACTCACACAAACACTGGACTTCTACCTGGGGACCCAACCAGCACCGGTGCAGGGTTCTTCACTTGCCGCACACATGACCGCCACAACAGCCGCCGCACCGACAGTAACGACTTCCGCCCAGCGCGCGGCTGCCGGCCGCCAGGCCATTGCAGATTGCCTTGAAGCCTTCGAGGACCTCCGGGGCGAAGGAGACCGCGAACTCGTAGAGCAGGCCGCCGCGAATGATGAAAACGTCCTGAAGGCGTTAGACACGGTCGGCGAACTCACGGCCGACCAGGCACCTTATCTCGGGAAGTTCCTCGCAGAGCAGCTGTTCGAGGGCGCTGTTGAAGCCGAGTATCAGAGGCAGCTGGACTCTTACCGATCTGCACGCCCGGCAGCCTTCATAGATGAAGACGCCGACCTGGCCTACGAACCGACAGATCCCAAGCACTCCGGCTTCCTGGATCGCGCCGGCGCCTGACAGCGTCCAGGCGCACACAGAAGTGGCGACCCTTGCTTCCCGAAGGAACAAGGCCCGCCACTTCTTAGAGGAACATCCTAAGCTTCTCTGTTTCCCAGCCTAGCCGCTTGCGCCACTTGTCCGACCACGAGTTCCCAGGCGGAAACCACGTCAACCGAGAAGAGTGAACGGAACGATTCTCCACGGTCATAAGTGATAGTAAACTACCGATAACAGCGATTATGTCAACCTAAATCGGTTGATAGTTTCGTTCACCGAATGACGATACAGGTCAAGCACAGGCAGGCGAGTTCATCCACCACTCCCCCGCGTACTGTGGTGCTTCCTCGTAGGGCAGGGGGTTCTGGCGACCGCGTCTGGCGCGATGCTGTACTGAGTGCCTCTTAGGGTCACTTCATGGTTGTGTTCTCAACCTATTGCGCTCGGATCTCAGATGAATTTTTGGTGCTGCGCGTGCACCGGTTAGATGCTTGGGCGGAACACATGTCAGTCTGGATACTCAAGACTCTGGGATAAACTTCTGGGGACCAGTCTACTCACTCATGCGTGGCACATGCGTGACCCGAGTTTGGGGGGAAACATGTCTGTGCGTTTTAGGAAACCTCCCAGCGGGGAGCGGGTAACGCCCGAAGCGGTTGTCGAGGCACTCAACCTGGGCGAGAACGTCACGTTCGAGGAGCTGCTGGCTATTGTCACTGAGGCTCACGGAAAACCGATCGTGCTCAAGGACATCGAGAATTCCCTGATCCCCACGGTCACGGGTCTGTGGGTGGAGAAGGATACGAAGTCGATCATTCTCCTGCCCTCCGGCGACCATAAGCTGCACCGCATCCACGCCGCGTGCCACGAGTTCGGGCACATGCTCCTGGGGCACGACGGCTGTGGCGGCCCGGAAGTAACCATGCCCTCGATTTTCAAACACATAGGCGGCCGTACGGGCATCAAGAGAATGCTGGCCCGGTCCCTGGACTGGAACGACACCGAACGCGCCGCTGAGCGCGTTGCCTATCTGCTGTGCCTGGCGCTTCTGCCGAAAGAACCCCAGAGCCCCAACGAATTCGAGCGAACCTTCATATGATCTCCCTGCAAACGTTGCCGGCTCTGGTTCTGTGGATCGTAGTGGCCATCCGGCTGATTGGCCTGCGCTTCGGCTGGCAGCTGGGCATTCTTCCGGCGATGACAATGGTGGCCATGGGCGCGACCCTGAACATCGACGAGGTGTACCTGGCCGTCGATCCCCTCCTGGGGAGCGTCAACATCCTCAATCTGCTCGTCCACCTGCTCATGGGGGCGGGCATGACCGAATTGAGCCGCCTGCTGCTCCAGGCAAGCGGCCGGGCCGGCCGCTCCAATATGCACGTCAAGATCCTGTTCGCGACGGGGTTGGTGCTGTCCGCGGTGCAGGTGGTGCTTCTCGCTGTCTCGGGCACCCAGGGCTCCGCGACCAATTTCACTGACACGTTCGGCTCAATTCCCACTGTTGCCCTGTACTCGGCAACCTTTTTCGCCTGGATAGCGATCGTCCTGGGATACACGGGTGTGGAATGTCTGCGCCGTGACAACAGCGGCGAATCCCGATCCTTCGCGATCGGCTTCAAGATCCTCAGCCTGGGATGCCTGGCTGGTCTCTTGGCCATTTCCGTGAAGATGCTGCTCATCGGGCTGGAACTGGCGGAAGTCCACGCCGGCTACATGTCCGCGCTCTATCTCGCCTACCGCGTACTCATCGCGCTGACGATCCTCGGCTTCGCGCTGGGCTTCATGCTGCCGTCCTACGGGCGGATCAAAGACGCCTTCGCCTCACGGAGCCAGCGAGCGAAGGCCCTGGATTCGCTGCGGCCCATTGTGCGGCGGCTGATCCAGACCCCGGAGGGCAAGCGGTCGATGGAGGCCGCCAATATCGACCTGAAGGCCCGCACGTCCAAGGTCCAGGTGTATCGCTGGTTCATCTTCATCGGCGACATCAGGGTGCTTGACCCCGATCTGCTCTCCGCGCAGGAGACCCAAATGATTGACGAGATAGGCAAGAGAATTGAACATCACGGATCAACGACCCGGTATACCGCGGCTCGCGTCTAGCTACGTCTCAAAGTTCCTGCCGCCGGCCCTGGTGCTGGCGGTCGTGGTTGTCCTTTCCGGAATCAAAGCCGGGCTGGATCTGCTGAGCGTCACAGTGCTGCTGCTGGGCATCGCTGTAGTCCCGGGGCTCATCTACAAGCGAACCAAGACCCTGTTCCGGGACCGCGGCATTGCTGATCACTGGCGGACCAGCCTCGTGGCCGCGCTGATGTTCGTGGGCACAGTGGTTTGCTATCTGATCGCTGTACCGGCGCCGGTTCCCGCCACGGTCGGAGCACTGTTCGTGGGCAATGCTGGCCTCATCTTCTTCCGCCGCTGGCTCAACGTGTCCGCACATGTGTCCGTGATTTCTTTCGGCATTCTGTGGATAATCGCGAACTTTGGGAGTGGCTGGTCTGCGTTATTGCTATTATCGCCAATAATGCTTATCAGTCGGGTGTCCCTCGGGGAACACACCTGGCGGGAGGCGATGTCCGGCGCATCACTCGGGCTGGCAACTTTCTGCTGCTTTCTCGTGGCCACTACTTGGAGTTGAATTTCGTGAACGAATTTGATCTTTCCCCGCAGCGTGCTGCGGGCATACGACGGGCTGAAACGCTTGCCAGGAAGATCAATCTTCTTCTGGACGTCATCATGTCCGATACAGGCAAGCCCTTCGAGTACCCGGAGATCCGGGACGCTGCGCAGGAAGCCGGCTACTACCTCTCCCGCACCAGGTGGACCCTCCTCAAGTCCGGTAAAGAACAAGTCGTCCCTGAAGATGCACTGCGGGCCATCGCCGGTGTCTTCGATGTAGATCCCGAGTACCTGATCCAGGAAGACGGCAAGCTCCCCGAACGGGTGGAAGCCGAGCTGGAGCTGCTGCGCAGCCTGCGGCGTGCAGAAGTGCGCAACTTCGCCGCTCGCGCGCTGGGTCCAGTAGACCCTGAAGCACTCAGGGCCATCGCCAAGATCCTGGATGAGAGCTAGCCCCAGGCTACGAACCGATGGATGAAAAACAGATACAGGACATAGCCGACCAGGTTATTGCCGCTCTACAGCATCTGGCGCCTGCGGAACCGTCGGTGTTCGCCAACATCGCCGCGCTCACGCCCTTCGCAGCTCTGACAGCCGCTATCGTGGCCGCCGTTGTTGGCTACAAGAACCTGAATCAGCAGCAACGCGCTTTGAAAGAGAGCGTGAAAAGCAACGCCAGAAGTCTGAATCAGAAGCGCCAGGCTGACGCCCGCAGTGAATGGTGGAAGCGCACGCAATGGGCCCTGGAAGCCGCAGCCTCAGACGATCCACGAATGTACGCCTATGGCGCCGGGATGCTCGATCTCCTGGCCCAGAGTGAACTGGCAGGCCCCAAGGACAAAGAGCTTCTGGATGCGGTGTGGGAAGGCACGGACACCGAGATGCAGGACGAGGACATCGAGCAGCTCATCAAGGACGCCAGTGAGCAGGAAGACCTCACGTACGAAGAACTGCTGTCGTTGATGAGTTTTGGCCCGGAAGATGTTGCCGCTCTAGAGCACCTCAAAGAGCAAGCCAAGAACATCTCAGTCGAGGACATGGAGAACGTTCTTAGGCACTACCGAGCCATAAACGATCAGGAAGACGAGCAAGAGGTTCTTGATGATCCTGAGCCCTCAGAGCCTCCAGGCGGGTTCGGCGGGCTTCCTGGCAGATTCCGCGGGCTTCTTGGAAGGTTCCGCCGGCCCCGGGCGACAGCACCCGTAGACGATTCATCGAGTCCAGATAATAATATGAAGGACAGTAAGGAGGAAGAAGATGGCGACTATTCGCAGGAAGTACGATCCGAAGCGTAAGGACCAGGTGTTTGATACGCTGCGTCGCGAAATCCTTGCGGCCCGTCTGAAGGTCACTCTTGATCAACAGCTTCACAGGCCGACCTCCATCACTGTGAAGCGTTTGGCTGGCATGAAACTGCCGCCGACCATCAGAACGAACCCAGCTGACCAAAACCCTCTGATCACCCACTAGGGACACAGACAAAAAAGAAGCCCCACCCGGATGACCCGGATGGGGCTTCTTCGTTTCAGTCGATCCTGGTGTCCCTGACACCGTTGCGCCAGTCGCCCACTTTGGCGGAGAGGACTCCCCCGCCCTCGGTGACCATGATGACCTGCTGTTCGCGCAGGTGTTGCTCGCCAGGCACGATGATGACCGCCTGCCGGTAGTTCCAAAAGACTTCGGCTTCTTCCTGCTCGATCGGTGTGCGGAGGCCGGCGATGATGTGCTGCACCTGCTCTTGCAGCTCCTTGGAGGGCGCCTCGATCATGGGCGCTGTCTCGTCCCCTTCCACGGTCAGCCCGACGCTGACGTTCTCGATGTGGAGGGTATAGCCGCCGCTGGCGTCCTTGTTGCGGTCGACGTGCAGCGTCAGCGCAGTGGCGCCTTCCTCGTCGTCGAAGTCGACCTTGCCGTAGTCCTCGGGCGTATTCCGGGGCCAGGGATGTGGCTCCAGGCGGTCACCGGTGTCGTAGGGCGTCAGTTCAGCCAAAGTGTCAGTGGCCGGGGATCTGTGTGTCATGGGCTTCTCATTTCGTAGAGGGCAGCTGCTTGCCTTGGTTCCCCCGGAACCGGCTTTGCCGGTGACTGCGTACACTTCCCGTATGGCTGCACGGCGGATGAACCGCATTCTGAAGATCACGCTGATCGCACTGGCGTCCATTGTGGTTGTAGCGGTCGGCTTTGCTGCCATCTTCGCCGGGGTCATTGAATCGGAACGAAGCTCCGCGTCGCAGAAGACCGTACCAACGACGCGCCCGACGGCTTTTTCATCCCTTGAGGTGGTTCGCCCGACAACGGTACCCAGGACCGCCTCTGCCGTTCCTGTGCCAACAACGGCACGAAGCCACACGGCCCCGGAACCGACTGCATATGCCCCCGAGATCCCCCAAACCGTTCAGGCACAGGTCCCGGCCGTTCCCGCTGCTCCCCGCGCGTCGGTTGCCCCGCCGCGGGCAACCTGTCCTTCCGGTGCCGTGACCGCGGGTCTGGACTCCATCACTTTCGAATGGCCTTACTCAACTCTTCCCAATGAAGTCACCGTCGTCGGACGGGGTACGCTCCACAACGGAACCAGCGCTGCCATCAAGATTTCCGAATACGACGTTCCCGACTTGGACGGACTGGACAGCAAAGGGCAGATCGCCGCCATCGAAACGTACGGTGAATACGATTGGGCCCCACCGCCGGGCGTCCCCAGCCGGGGGTACTTCGTGCTTCAGCCCGGCGAGTCTGCGACGTACACGGTCAAGGACGCAACCCTTGGCTCAATGATCGTTTCCGTTACTCACTGGTACTCCGCAACAGAGTCAGGGTCGGTCCAGATGTACTACGACACGGCCAGCAGTCTTTGTAGCGTCACCGGCATGGTGGACGGCACCGGCAAGGCCATCGCCAACACGTTCACGCCGAAGGTGTAGCCAGCGCCGGGGGGACAAAACGAAAAAAAGAACCCCCCTGCGCCGAAGCGCAGGGGGTTTCTCCCGCTGTTTGAGAGCTATTTAGTTGTAGCGGAGGTGGTCCGTGCCAAGAGCCAATGGGGGGAAGCTGTCCAGCCCGGTACCTCTCGCACTTTCTCTCCCGGACCCGGCTTTGCCGGGTCGCACTTTTCGCTGAGAAGCATTCTCCGGCCGGTGGCACAGCCTTATGTGGAGATGTCGTTCATGGATCTCACGGTCCACTCCCCCGTGTTCTGGTCCCGTACCAGAACGAACGTGACCAATTCTGCTTCTTCAGCGTTCGATCCCTCGTGGGCCTGGAGCTGCCACACCTCGATGTCGATCTTGAACGACTGTCCCCGCGGGATGGATGTGACCAGCTCCCACCAGGGTGTGCGCTCGAACCACCGCACAGCGTCTGTTGCCACCTGCCAAGTGCGCCCCTGGAGCACAAACGACAGCGGAACGCCGTCGGGCGCTGGGCTGACATCCACACTTTCCATGGTCCCAACGCTACGCGGGCTCCCCTGTTGGTCTGCTGAGGTTTGGCACTGACGCAGCACGATTTCTCTACTGCGCTCTTTACTTCGTCTCTGATGCGTCGTTACTGCCCGACTCAGGTGCGCTGTAACTGCGGTTGTTAGGTGCGTAGTTACTCGCTCTCTACTACGTCGCAACTTTTGCGCTAACTCTTCATCAAAGTGCAGCGTGTAATGCGCGACTCAGCTATGTAGCTAATGCGCCGTTAGCGTCTGATTACTTTGCTTATGCTCCGTAGCTGGTCTGCGCCTGCTGGTTGTCTAACGCATAGCTACTGCACTCTTACAGCGTCTTCAGTGCAGAACAGGTGCACAGTAGGATCACTGTGACTTTGGTGCGACACCACAGCGAATGTACTGCTGAGCTGCATTGGCTGCATTTAGGATTTGCACTATGGATTCGACAACTACCTCCCACACGTTGTCGCCCGCCGTTCTCCTGGCGTCGCGACGCACCATCTGCATCTCCAACGGCAAGGGCGGCGTTGGCAAGACGACCGTGACCACCAATCTGGCTGCTCTCCTGGCGGAAGCCGGCTACAGGGTGCTTGTCGTGGACCTGGACTCCCAGGGCGACACGTCGACCAACCTTGGCATCATCAACGATGACCGATACGACCATGGCGAAGCATTGGACATTGCAGTCCGGTATGACAAGGTTCCAGCGCCAATCAAGGATGTACGGCCGGGCCTGGATGTTCTTGCCGGCGGCAAGTTCACAGCACAGCTCATGGACGCCTTCCAGGGAGACGCCTCCCGTCAGGGCAAGATGCGTGGGGGAGTGGCCCGGACGTTGGCCAAGATCGCCCCGAACTACGACATCGTCCTGATCGACACCCCTCCTTCTGAGGCTGGTTGGACTGCCATCGAAGAAGCGATGTTGGCTTCTCGTTGGATTCTGGCTCCGGTGAAGCCTGAGCCGAAGTCAATCCGTGGTCTTCAGTCTCTTGCCCGTCGTATCCTCAGCGTTCGGAATGACAATCCAGCCGTCTCGCTGCTCGGTGTCATCCTCTTTGGCATTCCCACGAACGCCACCAACGTGGACAAGCAGGCCAGGACTCTGTTGCAGGAGTCCCTGGACGGCATCGCGCCTGTGTTTGAGGGCAGCATCCGCGACGTCGTGGCTGCTGACGCAGACGCCAGCTTCCGTGGTCTCGCGGCCCATGAGCTAGCCGCCAGGGCGGCGACTCAGTCACCGTTCTGGCAGCGGCTGCGCAACAAAGGCAAGAGCACCTCTGATGAACCCCGAATCGCACAATCGGCAGGCAATCTGGCTGAGGACTATATGCGGCTGACGGAGCAGATCGTCCACGAGCTCCAGGCTCAGGAGGAAGCGCTTGACGAGGACCTTGAGGTGGCCGCGAAGTGAGTATGCCCTCCAGTCCGGGAAAGATGGATCTCAGCGCACTCAGTGGCCTGAAGAAGCGCGCCCTGCGTCCGGTGCCGGATTCTGTGGATGCCGCCCCGATTGAGCCCGAACAGCTGGCACCTGCACCTGAAGTGCCTGCAATATCACCTGAAACAGCCCCTGTAGCTGTGCCTGAGCCTGTACAGGAGGTTCCAGACGCTCCACAGGAGCCTGGGTCGAATACTGCGGCGGTCGCGTCAGCAGTGCAGCCCGAGCAGCCCGAGGGCGGCTCCGTGGACCAGTCGGCTGCACCTGTTGCTGCCGCCACCGCTCCAGCGAACACAGCGACGATCGAACCTGCCGCAGAGGAACATTCAGGGCACGTCACGCTCTACCTGCCCAAGGACCTGAACCAGTGGCTGGGGGAGCACCACGACAGCACCGGGATCTCGTATCCGGGAATTGTCCTGAACGCGATCAGCTGGGCCGCCGGCGACAATCGGTTCGGCCAGATTTTCGCGCCCGTGGACAGCCCGATCCCGGCCAACGACATCTTCGGACGGGCACCTGCGATCCCCAAGCTTGCCCGTGGGTCAATTGATCCCGCGACCAGGCCAATACGATTCCGTAAAGACCACATGCAGGTGATCATCAGTCTCGCCCGCACCTGGACGGCTGACAACAGGAATGCTTTCTTCGTGGGAGTTCTCACTGCGTACCGGGGGCAACTCCAACAGGAACAGCAGGCTACCGAGTAACGATCCGCCCTACGTGTCGCGAGCCGGGCCCTCGACTTCGCCCGCGGGTCGCTGGCGCGGGGTACGGCGTTGTTTGGCCGCTGTCTCACGGGTCCGGATCAGTTCGTCGCGTAGTTGGTCGACTTGGCGGCCGTAGGTGGTGTGGAGGTCCTGGACTCGCTGCTCTCCATGGGCTCGTTCACGCTCAACGTCGGCTCTGGCCGCTTCCCGTTCGGCGGTTACCGTTGCCAGGTTGCCGCGCAGCTCGGCTACTGTGTCACGGGCGCGCCCGACGTCGGTCCGGGCGCTCTCAAGCTGGCCCCGCGCCTCTTCTGTGGCGGCGTCTGCGCGGTCGGCTCGCGCCTCCTCAGCCCTGGCACGGCTCTCGGCGGCGCCTGCACGATGCTCTGCCTCCGCACGGGAGCGTTCCTCAGCCTCAGCCCGTTGTGTCACTGCATCACGTTCCAGCTCAACCTGTCCCAGGTGAGCGCGGGTGGACTCCAGGTCCCTGCGTAGCTGCTCAGCTTCGGCTTGAGCCCGCTCCCGCTCTGTGGCGGCAGCCTCACGAGCCTCGGCGAGCTCTGACGCAAGCCGGCTCTTCTCCTCGCGCTCGGTGGTCAACTCAGCGTTGACGCCGGACAGCGCCTCAGCCAGTTCTTCACTCTTTCGGGTGGCTTCCTCGGCTGCGGCGTCCGCTTCGTCCTTCTCGGCGCCAGCCCGGCGCTGAGCCTGCTCGGCACGGGCGGCCCGGGCGTTCGCGGTAGCCACCTGCTCGGCGGCTTCGCTTGCTACTGATTCGATCTGTGCCTCTGCCGCCTCGGGGTCTCCTACGGTGCGCAGCTCCTCGACCAGCGTTGTCAGCTGCTGCCCGAGGTGCTCGATCATCCCGGTGACCTGGCCGGTGATCTCGCTGGCGCGCTGGCGGGCGGTATCCACGGGCCTTGTCTCGGCGGCGCGGGTGGCGTCCTCACTTAGCCCTTGTCGGGCGCGCCAGGCGGACGCCCTGGTGTGTGCGGGATCGTCACAGTACTCGGGAGGACGGCCGGTGCTGGCCACGGAAGCCATGACGGGGCGCTGGCACCCCGGGAATCGGCAGGTGCGCTCTTGAGTGATGTTCTCAGTCATGCGCAAATACTACCGTCCCTTGTTACGAAAGACGATAACGAAACGAAAGACGAAACACGTAAGCCGGGAACGTTGTTCCACTGAAAAATGAACACCCCCACCGGGATGATCCCGGTGGGGGGTGTTCTACGGTGCGTGGGCCCCGACTGAAAGGTTCAGATTCTCTGCTTCCTGGGCGACGTCGCCTGATGCAGCAGTCCGAAGAGCCAGACAATGAAAATCAGCGTAATTCCGGTCAGGAGCAGGCAGAACAGCATCAGCTGAAAGAGGACACAGACGGCCGCAAGGATGTTCATGGAAGTGCCCGGACGTTCTTCGGGGCGCGCGCGTCAGACATCCTCGTCCCATTTCATGTTCTCGCCGGTACCGTAGTGGATCGTGCGCTGGGCGTTCGTTTCGGTGACGTTGTAGCGGCGGTAGATCGAGCCGTTCTCGATGCCGAACACCCCGTTGTCGCAGGCAGTGCGGACCGCGAAGTTCTCCAGCAGCTTCTGGAGATTGCCGCCCGGGGCAGCGGTGCCGATCCGATGACGGTCGGCGTAGACGGCTTTCTCGTTGTTGTTGGTCGAGGCGTAGTCGATGTGCAGCTTGGCGATGCCGGCGACGTTGAGCAGCTCACCGTTGTCGGTCTGGATGAATGCGGTCATTTTTCGCGGGTCTCCTTCAAGTGGTGGGGGAGTGGGGGGACTGGTGACGCAGTAGTTATGCAGTAGACGGGCAGTGGTGACGCAGGGGATCTCCCGATCGCAGCTGTGCTGGGATGCGCAGGCTGTATCCCGCCCGGTCACTTCCGGGCGAACGCTGACCACGAACGGGCCAATGGCGGGCGCGACGGGTATGTGCGAAGGCAAATGTCCGTGTATGGTCATGCAATAACCATAACCGGCCCGTAGATGCTCAGATATGCGCACTATTGGCCCAATATAGACCCATACGGCTTGATTGCCACGTGGCGGCCGTATATGCTGATAAACAAGCAGAATCGGGCCGTTGTCAGAGCAAAGAATGAGAGGAGGGGCCCATGGCTGATCTTCAGACCACAGCACCGTCAAAGGCAAAGGGCGGCGCCGCAAAAGCTGCCAAACAGCAGCCCCAGCGTTTCCGTGTGAGTGTCCCCGCAGCCGACGAGGCAGTGTTGGCGTGGATGGATTTGCAGGACAATCCTTCCCTGTCCATGCGGATGCTGATCCGGGAGAACATCGAACGCAACGGTTATGTCGATGTCATCAACAGGCCAGTGGTCCAGCTTCCCAAGCGGGGGAGGCCCGCGGGCTCCGAGGAAGAGCTGTCAGATCCAGCAGAGCAGGCAGGCGCACCTCGCGCAGCCGCCCCGACGCTGCCTGTTCACCAGCCGGCCGCTGCTCCCGCTGACCTGGATCTCCGCCAGAAAGAACGTACGGCCCCCGAGCTCCTGGGCATTGCCCTGGAGGACCCGGTCCTCGCCCGCACGCAGCCACCGTCACAGCAGCAAGCACCACAGCAGAACGCAGCGCCCGATTCCTCTCCCGTCCCTTCCGAACCGGAGCAGCCTTCGTCAGGCCAGCTCGAAGTCAACGACATCTTCTCGACGTTGCGGTAGCTCCCGCAGCGGGATCAGCCAGCAGCCACACCACACACTTTCTACGAAGGGATCACCCTCATGACCATCTCGATCAATCTCACCGGCGGAATCGACGTTGGCAATGGTTACGTCAAGGGTCTTATCCGGGGCTCCGGGGCATCCAGCGCCATCAACGTCGACGAGATCGACCTACCCAGCGGCGTGGCGCTGATTACGCGCTCCAATTCGCTGCCGGTCGCAGACAACGAGGCACCGGCCCGGATGGACGGCAACTTCTACAACGAGCTGGACGTGAGCTTCGCATCCCCGTTGATCGGAGACCAGTACCGCAGGCTCTTTGGCACGCGGGCACTGAGTGCCCAGGGTGCCTTTGACGAGTTCGACGTCGTCGGACGCCGCAGCAAGGCCCAGCAGGAGCTAAGCAAGGTCCTGGTCATGGGTGCGTTCGCGGCGAAAGCCCTTCGTGACTACGTTCGGGTGCACAGCTCGCTGCCGCCGGCGGATGAGACTCTGAGCGTGCAGGTCCGGGTGGCACTGGCCCTGCCGATCAACGAGTACATGTCCCACCGCACCAGCTACGCAGCCGAATTCATGACGGGCACGCACACGGTCACCGTTCACAACTTCGAGACTCCGGTCACCGTGAAGCTCAAGTTTGCCGATGTTCAGGTGATCCCTGAAGGCGCATCAGCACAGTATGCGATCACTGCCAAGGGTGAGCCGCTGATGGATGCCATGCTCGCTGACGTTCGCCGCCGCGGCCTGGCCCTGGAGGGCATCACCTCGGGGGATGTGCTGGCCGCTCAGCACACGATCGGCATCGACATCGGCGAGGGCACTGTGAACTTCCCGGTGTTCACCGCAGGAGCGTTCAACGCTGATGCCTCGACCACGTACAACAAGGGCTACGGCAGCGTGCTCACGGATGCGCTGAAGGCAATGGAAGACCGTGGCTTCTCTTCGGGCTTTACCTCCCGCAAGCAGTTGGCCGAGTACTTGCAGGCTGGTGCTTCCCCGCTCAAGCGCAATTTCTACGAGAAGGTCGCCCAGTTCGTGGAGGAGGAGATGATGTTCTTCTCCAAGGAAGTCGCTGAGCAGTTCGGCCGGGTCCTGGCTGTTGTTGGTGCGACCACCGAGGTCGCATACGTCTACGGCGGCGGCGCGGGGCCGGTGAAGAAGCACCTGTACCCGGCACTGCTGGCCAAGGCCACGGAGATGAACTCGGAGGACTCGTTCCCGACGCTGTACCTGGACTCGTCCTACTCCAGACACCTGAACCGCGAGGGCCTCTACATTGCGGCCGAGACCGTGGAGCGCAAGGCTGGGCTGGCACCAGCAGCAGCGCCGGCTGCCTCACGATCCGGTAAGCGCAGCACGGGCTCAAAGGACAAGGAGCTCGCAGGAGCTGCTGTGTAGTGCTCCCGCAGCTGTGAAAAAAGAATCCCTCCCCGGATGACCCGGGAAGGGCTTCTTTGTGTTTGCTCTAGGTAAGGCCGCGGAGGACTTCGGCTGCGGCATTGGCGGCGTCAGCGATGCAGACGAAGCCTTCTGCTGTTTCGAGCGATGTCCACCCTGAAGAGGTTTCCTGTTGCAGGGTGAAGCGGTAGCTGGGGCTGTTGTCCCAGGGGCCTTTGTCGGTGGTTCCCCATTCGGCTTCGATTTCGAGGCGAAGGGTTGGAGCTGCGTGAGTGCACATGGCATGTGGTCTCTCATTTGTTCGTGCTTAGGCGGCGGGTCGGCTGACCCCTTTGAGTGACGTGAGGAGCTCGTCAGTGAGGACGTCGGCAGCCACGTACAGCGGCGCAGACAGATCAACGTGGCGCAAGGCGGCGGCGATGACACCATGGAGCGATTCCCAGGTAAGCCCGGGCCCTTCAGCGGCTACCACTGTGAACTCAATTGGAACGGTCGGTACTGGAGTGTGAGTCATTTTGCTTCTCCTTGAGATGTGGTGACCCGGTTCTTTAGGCTGCGGACTTGTGGCTGGCTGCTGTGGCTTCTGCGGCCTCGGACTGCTGCTTTGCGGCTTTCTGTGCGTCGATGAGGACCAGGCGGGCAACGGTGAATGGTGTGCCTGTTACGGGATGGACGTCGCGGCCTTCCGGTCCTGCGATCCGGAGCCCTTTGAGGGTTGCGTGCACGCGGTAGACGCTCTGGTTGTGAATGTTGGTCCGGACTTCAAGCTCCAACTTCAGTCCCGAAAGGTGCTCGCAGTGCAGAGCCTTCTTCGTTTCCGCGAGGAAGATCATGGCGCGGGCTCTCTCGACCTGCCGGCTGGTGGGTTCGCTGTAGCGTGTCATGGCTCTGCCTTTCAAGGTGTGGTTGGTTGTGGGTGAACCTGCGACGAAAACGAGAACCCCGAAGCTGGCTAGGCCGGCTTCGGGGTTCTCGTATGGAGTTGTCTATTCAGTTGTGGGTCGTGCTGTGCTGACGCTGCTTAGTGAGCAGCTTCAGCGAACGGAGCGTCGTTGTCGTAGGCGCTGGCACCCTTGGCTTCTTCGGCGGCCGGAGCAGCTTCAGCAGCCGGAGCGTCAGCAGCGACGGTGCGCTTGGCCAGACGGGCGTTGGTTGCGCTGCGGGACTCCAGGAAGTTGATGTTGTCGACGACGATCTTGGCAGCCGGGAAGACGGTCTCGCCGTTCTTGGCCTTGTACGACAGCTGCTCGATGTGGGTGCTCAGGGCCACCAGGTCGCCCTGGTGAATGTGGCCGAAGGGACCGAGGCCATCGACCTTGTTGCTGACGAAGGCTTCCACAGCAATGGCGTCAGAGATGGTCTGGCCCTCTGCGTTGCGGTAGGCGCGGTCAGCGTAGACCGTGAAGACGACCTTCTTGGAACCGTCAGTGTTGGCGAAGGCGCGGGGATCTGCTGCCAGGCGGCCGATGAGGTTTCCGTTGTTGAGTGCGTTCGACATGATGATTTCTCCTTGAGTGTGAATTCGGCCGCCACGGATCAGTTCCGTGTAACCAGTGATTTTTGGTGTTCAGGGTCTTCCCCGAGACAGCTGTGCTGACTGGGTGTTTTCTGTTGGTGTTCTTTTGAGCGGAGCGTTGTGCTCCCCTCTCAGTTCCTCTTCCGAAGCAGCTGTGCTGCTCGAATGCTGTTGATCTCTTGCTTTGTGGCTTCTCAGCCCAGCTCGATCAGGGTCGATCCGGACCCGTCCTGAAGACCTGTTGCGAGGTCGTACCAGAAGTTGTTAGCGAGTCGGACCAGGCTCTGTGCCTTGCGGTCGCGCCAGCCGGTGTTGGTGCCCGGAATGTCGCGGCGTTCCAGAATCGTGGCGGTGCCGAGGGCTTCCTTGATGCTCGGGTCGGGCACAAGGGTGTGTGCACCGCGGTATTCGTCGTAGGGGCCCTGGATCTTCCAGGCGGGGTGATTGAGGTTGCGCATGAGCACCACCACGTCGCCGGGCTGGAGCTGTTGCAGGGAGGTTCTGGACATGGTGGTTCCTCTCGTCCGGGGGAGTGGCTGCTGTTTGATGTGTTGTGGGTCCGGGCTGTTAGCCAGGGGACCAGTACCGTCAGGGGGTCTCGAACCACCCATTCATCCCGTGGTGTTCCTGCTTGCTCTGTCAGGGCCCCATGTACCGTGCGTGAGTTTCAGCGCTGTGATGTTCTCTGCTTGGCCTCCTCGTCGTCTCTGGGGGGAGAGACGGTAAGAGGAGGACGCAGGGAGACGGTCAGCGGACTTTCACAGGGTTTGGGACAGCTGGACACCTGTGCTGGCGTCTGCGGGCGTTTATGGTCGCGTGTCGACTGACCAAACCAAACATCCGTGAACCACCGATCTACCGAGCGGGACCTCCTTGAGATCCCTCGCATGTTCTCTCCCGATCCCAGCTCTGCTGAGATCAGGAAGCTTTTGGGGCGTTAGAGCACGACCCGCACTTCGTACGCTGTCGTGGAGAACGGACCCACCATGTGCGAGCCGATGATTTCGACCAGGCCGTCTTTGGCCAGGGATGCCGCGACGCCGGCGCCTTCGCTCCAGTCCTTGATAAAGACGAAGCCGGGGCGGGGAGTGAGTCCGTAGGAATCGAGGTTGACGCTGAGGCGCTCGGGGCCGCCGGTTTTGTTGTCGATGAGTACCAGGGCGTTCTTATCTGCGAGGTAGAGAACGTCGCCGCTGATTTTGACGCCGGGGAAATCAACGGACGCATTCTTGGCGACGGTGATGGGTTGCGCATTCATGATGTTCTCTCTTCTGTAGTCAGGAATTGCCTATTCATGGTTATTCCCGATCACAGCTGTGCTGGGATTGGATTCTCACGACCGCATATTTGCTGCGCATATTCATCGGCAGATAGACACCACAGCACTCCAAACAATGGAGCTGAACACAAAATAGATGCCCCGCCGGCGTAAACCGACAGGGCATCTTATTGGGGGTGAGGGAGGATCTGCATTTACTCAGCCAGGACGCCGGCCATTCCTGCTGTCGGCTTCCCCTTGTAGGGCAACTCCTGAAATCTTCTCGCCCGGTAACCGCGGACATGACGATCTGATCTGGCAATCGTGCAGAGGCGGCTGCCAGCGGGTACCAGTCCCGACAGCACCTCCTTGGCGAAACCGAAACCGGAGTATGTCTTCTCGTACGGGTGCTTGGCCAGATACACAATCTCGTACACCGGCTCGTGGTGCAGGTCCTTCTTCCACGACCGGACGGCCGCAGAAGCCCTGAACCGGCGGATGGGGCGACCGCACATGAGGGCGATGAGGAGGAGCCCCAACACCACAAGCAGAACAGTCAGATCCAGAGGACCCAAGAGGATGAGGAGCAGCCCCGCCAGGACCCAGTGACTGTATCCGTTGCGCTGACCATCAATGCCTGTAATGCCTACAACGACGCGTCGGTTTCGGTGCCACAGACTGCCCTCCAAGGCTGCGGGCACGATGTAGGCAATGTGCCGCGGATAGCCGAGGACTGCACGAACTCTGGGCCACGGCTTCTTAGACCCACAGGCAAAGGCAAGCGAACCGGTCCATGCCAGATGCCAGGCATCAGCCAGCGTGGCCTTCTTGATGTCCACGGCGAGGCCCTCCGGCCCGGGGCGGTTAGTGGACTGCGGCACGGTGCTCTTTGGCGATCAGGACAGCGGCGATCTCGTTGTGCCAGTCCAGGGTGGCGTACTGGCGGGTGATCTCCAGCAGGCTCGGATCAACAAAAGCGTCCGTGGTCACGACCTCGGCCATGCTGCGGATGCTCGCGGCGAGCTCCATGGAAGCCTCGGTGCTGTAGGTGTCCGGTGACTTCTCGACAATGCGGGCGAGGGCTTCGAGGAAGACGACGGCCTGCGCGGTGTTCTGGGTGGTCATGATGGCTCTCATTTCGGTTGGTTTAGGGGTGGTCGGTGAAGAATTCTTTCCCTGCTGCGTCCCAGGAGTAGATGCCGAGCTGTGCGAGCTTCTGTTCGCACCATTGGCAGCTACCGCTCCAGATGTAGGGGTCTACGGCGTGAAGCTTTTCCCTCAGCCGCGTGGAATAGGGAGATGTCGCACCTGACATCCAGCGCACGTCGGGTTCCAGGCGATGCGCCTCGGCGTAGATCCGTTCACCAATTCCCAGACCCACGTAGCTCTCCCACTGGGTGGCCGTACCCGGGTTGTCGGGATCAATGGATCCAATGTTGTAGGGCTTGGAAAACACCGCGCCCATTCCCGGCCTGATCACCGTGAACATGGCTCGCAGACCCGAGGCAATGTGCTGGACGATCATCGCCGGCTGGTTGTCCTTGTTCTGATAGCGCTCATGGGCAAACGCTGTGGATGCAGCGATGTCAGCGCGTTCGGCAATAATATTGAGCACGTTGGACTCGATGAACGGTCCAGATAGACGCTCGGCGACGTCGGGCAGGCTGGAAAGCCTGGAGGAACGCGGGTGCATGTGAAAGAGCACAAGATCGTTCCTCCCCTCCAAGGCCAATTCAAGGATCGCGTCGAAGTGTTCCTGGGCGGCGCGACCATAGGGGTTCTTGTTCGGGATGACGTTTTCAGCTGCCTGATGCCACAGTCTTGATCCGGCCCGGTTTGCCAGGCGCTCCACACCGTCGGGTCCGATTTTCTCGTTGCAGACTGCAATCGAGGTATGCAGCGACGCTATTTCGAGCCGCAGACGGCTACGTTCGCCCAGGCGGTACCACGGAAGCATCGTGCTGGCTGTTTCTGCCTTTTCAAGGCTCCGGATGTGCCCGCCACGGGCGTGGACGGCACGGCATACGTCTTCAAGCGGGTCCATCTGGTTTTCTCCTTGTGTACTTTCTCTGTGTCACGATAACGGCGCTCTGTGTCATTGCCGGGCAAAGAGAAGCCCCGCCGGTGTAAGCCGGCAGGGCATTCTCGTGGTTAGCAAAAGTCGCGGAACTCTTCAGCGGTCTTCGCGAAGTTGATGTAGTCGGGGTCGCCCTTGCGGCCGATCGAGCCGAAGCCGTTGGCCCAGGCGTTCAGGTAGCCCTTGAGCTCTTCGCGCTTCTGATCCTTGGTGGCCACAGCCGTTGCGGGCGCCTCTTGCTCCTCGAAGATCGCAAACATGGGGGTGGAGGCGTTGTTCTTGGTGAGGGTTGAGACGCTCATGATCGGCTCACTCTGCTTTCAGGATTAGGTGCGGTTGCTTGTCCTTGTCACAGGCATTCCCGATCACAGCTGTGCTGGGATTGTGTTTGGAAAAAGAAGACCCTGCGGACCACAGACCGCGAACGATCTATGCCCCACAGGGTTCTTTGTTGGCTTCTCAGTTGCAGTCGCAGGGTCCGATCAGCCAGCAGGACGGGCACACCGGCTTGTTGACCAGGCGGTCCAGCTCTGTGTCCGGGCAGTCGACGTGGATGTAGTCCTGATCGAGATTGCGGCTGATTTCCTCGCCCGGTTTGATGCGGGTTTCGCAGTCGGCACAGGTGCCGGCGGCATATTTGGCAGTGAATGTGCTCATGGCTGGGTCGTTTCCATTTCGGGCTGTGCTTCCTGGGTTTCGTGATCTGCCTGGGACTTCTCTGCTGCTTGAGCCAGCTGACCCGCCATCTGTTCCAGGTGGGCCGGCAGCTCACTGACGCATTTGCGGCAACGGATGTCCTTTTTGGGGGCTGTCTTGCGCAGGTTCGGGAACATCTCGAAGATGCGTTCGTCGAAGGGTCTTTGGTAGCCACAGAGCGCCGCCCAGACCGGATTGTCTTCGGGCTGCATCTCCGGGTTGTTGTGATGCGTAAACCTGCCGGTGAGCACATGCCACTTCGGTTCCACCTCCCTGAACGGCTCCGTGTGGAAGCCTTCACGGCGCCACCAGATGCTGGCTCCAGCCCGGGCCAGAGCCAGCATCGCGTTGCACTTCTTGACTGAACTCTCGTAGCTCACGGTCTAGCTGCTTCCAGACGGAAACAGGTGCGGGAAGCCCCAGTTTTGGGCGTCGGTGAACTCCGCCGGCGACTCTGCCTCGATGAGCACAGCGCCGCCGGAGATCCGGCGGAAGTCAGGGCTCATGCTCATGTCAGAGGGTCCGATGGCGTTGACGGGCACTTTCCAGGTTTCCTGGGTGTAGTACTTGCCGCTGTCCTTGAAGAGCGTCACAGCCGCTGTCCGGGTGAAAGCCTCCTGGGCAGCCACCCCGAGATCAGCGGAGAGCTCCACGATCGTGGAGAGCCCGTCAGAGGTCCCGCGAGGTGAGGGTCTGGCGATGATGCCAAGGGTGCGCAAGGCACTCCAGGCGCCCTCCACTTTGGGGTGGACACCCTCGATCCGGTCGGGGTAGGCCACGTCCAGGAGCCGGACCTGCCGCTGGTCGAGCTTGCTGATATTGCTCTCGGACAGACCAAGGAGCACTACCTGGGTCTGCGGATCAACGAGCTCCAGCGTGCCGTTCCCGGTGTCCCACACCAAGGTGCCGGCGTAGGTCCGGTGGATGATCTGGCCGCGGCCGGTGGTGCTCTCGTCCGGGGAAACGACTGTGTGAAGGGGCAGGCGGACATTGTCGCGGGTAATGATGGTCATGATTTCGGTCCTCACTTTCAGGTGATGTGGGTGCAGCGATGGGTGCTGTTGGGGGTGACAGCGCGCAGAGCCTGCTCAGCCGAAGACGACCTTGTCGAACATGGCTTGCTGGACGGTGATGTCGCCGACCATGGAGTCGAAGCAGAGATCACCGTCGGTGATCTCGCGCATCTGCCAGTCGGGCAGTTGGTTGTTGTTGGCCAGGGTGCTGAAGGCATCCCGCAGCTGGTCGAAGGTGAGCGTCTTGTCGGCTGGCGTTTCGTCGTCGGCGAGCTCTTCGCTGCCCTCGATGACGCGGTAGGTCTTGGCCTCTTCATCGACCGTGGCGCTGGCGGCCCAGTAACCGATGCCGTAGCCGGCGCAGTCGAGCAGGTTGATGACGTCTTCGTCGGTGAGGCGAACGGACGCGGTCTTGGGTGCAGTGCTCATGGTGTGGTGTTCTCGCTCTCGGGAGGTAGGGGTGTGCTGGGACTGGACGTGCGGTTTCTGGAGGCGTCAGAGCGCGAGGGTGCGCAGCGTGCCGCGCACCAGCTGGTGCTCGGGGACCGAGATCCGGTAGCCCTGGACGGGATAGCTGGCGTGGTCGGAAGCGACCACTATGCAGGTCCAGGTGCTGTCGTAGCGGCGCCGGGGGAGCGTCTCGGTCTCTTCGCCCCTGGAGTAGCGGTGGCTCTCCGTGGGCACCACGACGATCGTGTGCTGCGGATCGCCGGCCAACGACGGGAGCTCGATCAACAGATCCTGAACGTTGCCGCGGATGTTCACTGGAAGCTGGCTCAGTGCGTGGCTGGTGGAGCCGGCAGGGGCCTGCGCCAGGCGGGCCACTTCAGCTTCGGGGGCTTCAATAAGGGTTTTGAACATGATTTCGGGTCTCTTTTCCGGGGTAAGAAGTGCGGAGTAGGTCGGTGCTTAGTCCGACACCCGGTCGCAGCTGTGCTGTGACCCTTTTGGCTGCAAAAAAGAGACCCCTGCGGCGCTCGGTATGAGCACCACAGGGGTCTTGGGTCAGAACGTGTCAGTGAGTCTCAGTAGCTCTCGATGAGCTCCAGACGGGCGAAGGTGACGCGTCCCCGGGCATGAATATCGAACCTGTCAGCGTGTGAGTAGACCGTCCACCGGTATTTGCCCGGCGTGACATCAAGGACCGTGAACTTCTCGATCGCGAAGTCCTCGTTGGCTGTGCTGATGTCTGGCCCACCGTGGTCCAGCCAGTTCTGGTAGTCAGTCAGCATGGTCGCCCAGAGATCAGTGCAGATTTCAGCAACCATGTTCTCCCCGTCCTTGAACACCGGAATATCAGCGTCGTCCGGCCAATCGGGGCTGACGACCTCGACGGAACCGTCTGCGTGCCGGGTGACCATGGGGGAGGTGTTGCCGACAAACGCGTATGCGGTGTTGGCCTGTTGCGCCGTCAGCACAGCCAGGACGTCGAGCCCGACGCCGCTGTTGATGGACAACGGAGCCTCGATGTTGAAGTGCTCGACCGAGCGCAGGTCATCGGCGGCGATCAACCGCCCCGAGGGGACAGTGATCTCGGTGATGGTGGTGCCGGTATATTCAGGCTGCTCGGCGTAGAAGCCGTTGGTGCGTGGTGACATGGTGAAGTTCTCGCTCTCTGAGGGTGGGGTGGCGGTCTTAGCGCGGCGTGGTTGTGCGGGCGGTTTTGCCGCTGTAACAGGGCAGCGCCAGGGCATCATTCACTGTCCGCGGCACAACATGCAGGTGCAGGTGGAACACCGACTGCGTGGCAGCCGGCCCGATACTGGTGATGATGTTGAAGTCCGGGCTGTTAGGTCCATCGCTGTCGGCACGCAGGCGCAGGTGCTGGATATACTGCGCAGCATCGCCCATGACAGCAGCCGTTACAGATGGTGCTTCCGAGGCGTCGCGCACATGTTTGCGGGGCATGAAGATGACATGGCCTTCGGTTACCGGGTTGAGGGGAACGATGCCCAGGGTCGCAATACCGTCATAGACGATCTGGGCCGGCTGGTTGCCGTAGAGGATCTCGCAGAAGACACAGTTCATGGTGGGTGGTTCGCTCTCTGGGTGGTGGGGAACAGCGTGGGCTGGCGGCTTTAGGCGTGCATCTTTAGGTGTCACGGCCAGGGGCAGATGCAGCAGCCGCCTTGATCAGTGCCTCCAGGACCGGCTCCAGTGCGTCAGGCACCGTGGTGACCCGGTAGTTGAGCAGGTGGTATTCCTTGCGGGCCTCGGCCGCGTCACGCGCGGGACTGTGCTGGCGCTGGGCGTCGGCGAGTTCTTCGGCGGCCCCGACGAGTTTCTGTGCCGAGGTGATCATCGAGCGGGCGCGGTCAACGGCCTGGGCGGTGGTCAGAGTAGTTGCCGGGATCTTGGGCATGACGGGTCTCATTTCGGGTGAAGTCAGGCGCATGAATGCGGAGTTTTCTTAGTCACCGTGATCCCCGGTCACAGCTTCGCTGTGACGGCCCGGTTTATTTCATAAATCAGGGCTTTTTGTCCATATTCATGTACTAATGTGGTCATGTCTCCATGACTCCGCTTCCGCAGGCACGCAGGAGTGCCGTCGGTTGATTACGGCGTGACGGGAACATGTCTCGAACTACACTTGTCCGGGACAAAATTTCGGATCGAGGACCCTTATGGATGATCAGCTGCGCGCTACAGCGCTTGATGCCTTCCAACAGCTTGAGTTGCCGGCGAATGTGAGCCTTGAATCCCTGGTCGAACGCCTGGAACTGCTGCGCGGCCGGCAGATTGAGGTCGTCGAGACGGAGCATCTTTCCGGTAAGAAAATCTGCGGTCTCTGGATTCCGCGCGAGGAAAAAGACGTGGTTTATCACGCGGTCACGGAAGGCTTGCTGCATCGTCAGCAGATGATCCTGCATGAGCTGAGCCACATGATCCTCCGCCACGACGAGCAGGACGGAGCAGCCTGGCAGGGGATCAGGGTCTTCGAGGCGCTCTCCGGCGAAGTGGTGAAGAAGGCTCTGGCCCGGGGTGACTTCCGCTGCGATCTTGAAGTGACGGCAGAGTATCTGGCGGACTTGCTGGCGGCCGCCATCCGGGACGCCAGCCAGGAAATCTACGACTACGAGGCGTACTTCGAGTGAGCGAGTTCCTTGTAGCCGGGCTCATGTGGGCGCTTGTGGCCGCCCTGTCCTTCCGCGTTCGCACCAGGCCCGACAACACCATGTTCGTGGCAGCGACTGTCATTGCGGCTTCCCTGACCACCAACGTCGACGCCGTCTACCTCTGGGTGGCATCCTGGATGCCCTGGCCGAACCTATTGGACCTCGTTGCCAATGGACTGTTGATCTTCGGGGTCTCGTATCTGTCCCGGGCAATCATCAAGGGAGCAACAAGGCGGTCCCGGCAGAATGGGCGGGCGGCACGGTGGCCCCGCTACGCATCGACGGCAGTTCTTGTTGTCATGGCGTGCGCGTTCGCGTTCATCGACAATCCCCGGCCATCAACCACGTTCATGCTCAGCTTCGGTGACCAGCTGGCCGCGGGGATTTACTCCGCCGTCCAGTACGTCTACATCTTCGCTGTCATGTCGGTGACCCTGTTCACCTGCGTGAAGAACGTCCCGAAGATGCGGCAGGGCCGGTTTCGTCTCGGGTTCAGCATCACCGGGGTCGGCTGTGCAGTGGCAATGCTGCTGTGCATCGTGGTGGTCGGGATGGATATTGCCCATGTTCTCGGGTCCGATTCGGTCCTCCGGAGCTTGGGAACGATTTACAACTACCTCTACTTGGCCACCATGGTGCTGCTCTGCGTGGGCCTTGGAATTCCGCCGGTAGGGCGCCTGCTGAAATCGCTCTCTGTGCGTGGAGAGGTAGTGGCCATCGAGCCTCAAATTCGCAGGATTTGGCTCGCCACTGTTGCCGACAGCCCGGCAGTGAGCCTGGTCGAACCCATGGAGCCACCCATAGCGGGAGTCAAAGCTGTGCCGAAAAACATCACCACCGCCGGGATACACCGGATGGTGATCGAGATTCTTGATTGGGCCAACGTCAACCGATCATCCCGCGACCTTGTTTCCGACACTGACTGGGAGACCGTACGTCAGGCGGAGTCGTTGTGCCTCAAACACGGCAGAGTCCTCCGGTGAGCAGGGCCCGGTGGGTGGCCGGTGCAGGTTGTGCAGTCGGTTACGTTCTCGCTCTTGGGCTGGCCGGGCGTTACGTGCGCAGCAAAGTCACCGACTCCCGCCAGCAGGTCAGAGCCGAATCAGTGCGGGTTCGTACGGTGGGGGACAGGGAGTGGGTCGAGTTCGACGGCACGGGCTTCGTTGCCCACCCAGGCCGCCTGAGTATGCGTGCGGTCAGCGGCGGCGACCTGTTGATTCTCGGTCCACCGGAGGAGTCAGGCGGCAAAATCCGCAGGGTCATCGAGAAGGGTGACCCGGCTCGACTGCGGGAAGACCGGAAGGGCCAGCTGAGCGGGCATCTGGGGGAGAGCCCCGCTGATTTTGGCCTGAAGTTCACGTCAGTGACTGTCGGGGAGCAGTCTGTGTGGGAGATCCTCGGAGACGCGGACAAGTCCTCCGATGTGTGGGTCATCCATGTTCACGGGCTCGGGAGTCAGCGCAGCCAGGTCTTACGTGGCGTGCCTACCTTCACCTCGATGGGGTTCACTTCCCTGGTACCGACCTACCGGACGTCCCTGGACGGTGGCGCCGAAGCGCCGCCGGCGAGCCACTTGGGCCTGAGCGAGTGGCGGGACATTGAGCCGGTCCAGAGGTACGCGTTGTCCCGAGGGGCGAAGCGGATCATCTATGTCGGCTGGTCCCTGGGCGCTTCCATCGTCCTCCAGGTCATCCGCAATGCCCCTGCTTCTGAGGTCGCCGGCGCTGTGCTGGTTTCACCGGCTCTTGATTGGCGGGCCATTATCCTCTCGGCCCTGGCGTCCGCCGGAGCGCCCCGTCCGTTGGCCCGGTGGATGCTCTCGGGGTTCAATCTGTTTCGGTCCAAGGGGGAGCCGGCCATCCGGTGGAGGGACTTGCCCGCAACGTCTCCGGCCACGGATACAAAGGTGCCGACGATGGTGATCCACGGCTCGGCCGATCGGAGCATACCCGTTGACCTCTCGCGGATTTATGCAGCCCGGCAGCCTGATGGCATCTCCATGGTCGAGTTCCCGGAAGCCCATCACACCCTGGAGTGGAACGCCGCCCCGGGGAAGTGGAATGACGCCGTACAAACTTGGTGCCGTTCACTCTCCCTGGCAGTTCCTGCAAAGTAGGGCTGGCAGAAAAAACACCCCGTGGCTCATCAAGAGCACACGGGGTGTTTTTAGTAGGAGCCGGCGGCCATTCTGAGGATCTTGGAGCGGTCGCTCGTCTCCCGCAGGGTGATCTCGGAGGTGACGACTTCCAGCGCCTGGGCGACAGTGTTGCCGTCGAGAATCGCCTGGTACGCCTTCTCCGCCCAGTAGTCGCTGCCGTCCAGGAGGAGGGCCAGGGTCTTGTGGAGAGCGTTGGCGATGTCGCCGTAGACGCCCTTTTGGGGCGCGGCCACCTCGATGGCGTTGGCAGCTGTCCGGGCGTTGTCGAGTGACGTGGCCAGATCGGTCAGCTGTGCGGTGGTGGCAGTAGCGCTGGTCATGATGGGTCCTCAATTTCGTTGAGTTGTCAGGGGGATGGCAGGAGTTCGCTGCTTAGAACGGGATCGGCAGCAGGGCGTCCAACCGGGTCGGCGCCGCTGTGTGCTGGGCCGGATCTTTGAAAGACGCAGTGCGCTCGGCGATCACGAGCTGCTGGGCTTTCGATCCCCAGGGGTAGAAGCTGTCCCTCCACAGGACAACCGTCGGCAGTTCTGCTTTCATCGCCGCTCGGGCGCAGCCCCAGGTGCCCCTGGAGTGACCGGAGGCTTCCTCACCCATCGGGAATGCGACCACCAGATCAGCGCCGAGGGCGATCATCTCGTGGTTCCGGCGATGGCCGGCCATCTTGCAGGTGTTCTGGACGGAGGGCGTGAAGTGCGAGGCCGGGCATGCTGCTGTGTGCTCACGCCACTGTGCCGGGTAGCCTTCGATCTTCCAGCCGCGGCCGCCCGCCAGCTGCGCTGCCAGGGAATCGAGTCCCTTTGCATCGCCATGAATTAGCGTCACCGTGTCCTGCATGGTGACCGGGACCTGCAACAGGGCCAGCGCGGAGTCCAGGGCCTGCTCGATCAGGTTCTTATCAGTCCACTCGCGTGAACCGGTGACGAGCACCCGGTGCTGCTTCGGAGCGGGTGCCTGGATCTGGCTCTGCTCCTGTGTCTGGCTGGTGCTCTGGGTTTGGGTTTCAGCAGTCACGGTTAGACCTCGGCCTTTGAGTAGTTGGCGGCGGCCGGGACCAGGGCAGACAAGTCCAGGTCGATGGCGGGCTTGGGCAGCTTGCGTCCCAGGATCAGATCCATCAGCGCGGTGCGCTGAAGGCGTTCTTGCGTCAGGACAGGTCCGTGGACCAGGCAATCGGGGTTGTACTCATGCGTGGAGCCCGGCTCGGTGGCTCCGTAGAAGACGAAGTGCTGGCTCTCCGGGAGCAGCCAGCACAAGCAGGTGCCACCCATGAGGGCGGGGTTGATGAAGCGCACATCGCCGGTGATCAGCCAGGTGGTGTTCACCCGCAAGACCCGCGCGTAGAGCCCCAGTTCGGCCGCGGTGGGATTGTCCAGCTGACGCAGGCGCTTCCAGGCAGCCTGAGCGGCTTCCCGGTCAGTGCACGCAGCCAGGAATTCAGCCTGAACATCGGCTTCGGTGACGCCCTGGCCCGCGAGTGCTTCCAGGACAGATTCGACGCGCCGGCCGAAGGCTTCGCTGTTGGTGATGTTGATGGTCGTAGACATGGCGGTGGCTCTTTTCTGGTCAGGAGGAATGTGTGGCGTTAGTACCTGGGTTTCCCCCCGGCCATGGCTTGCCCATGGCGTCTGTGTCTCTGTTAGAATGTCTTGAAATATGAGGACAAATTAGAAACGAGAGCGTAACCATGGCAGACACTCCCAGTCGTGCGAGAGTCGATGGGCTCCCTGCCGCCCCGCTATCTACCGACGCGGACGGCGCCGGCGGTTCCAACGGCGTCATCGGCGGTACTGGTGTCACTCCGACTGCGCCTGTGGTCAAGGGCTCGGAGACATCGGCGCCACGGGTGCGGGTGGCTCTGCGACTCCATCCGGATACGAACGAGCGCGCCAAGTACTGGGCTGACAAGGCCAACATCTCGGCGAACGAGTACATGGTCGAGGCCGTCGAGGAGAAGATCCGCCGTGAAAACGGCGACTACGACCTGCCCACACTGGAGATCGCCCGGCTGAACCAGCTCATTGACCAGATGACATCCCTCTCGACGAACGTCGGCAACCTGGAGCGCGTGACGGTGACCGGCTTCGACTCGCTCATGGGCCTGACCCGTGGGGATAACTACCTGCTGGATGCCGAAGACGGCGAGATTGGGGAAGAACAGCCATGAGTTCTTTTGACGATTTGCTCGGCCAGTACGAGCAGCCGAGTGAGGTGGATATAGCTCTGCCGGCCAGAGCGGGATCTGTCGGCGATAAGGGTGGCACCAATGGCACAGCGCCGGTGGGCTCGCCGGCTGAATCTCAGGCTGCAAGCACCGCTCCGGAACCGGAACCCCAGCTGCCCGAGGGCAGCGACGCGGAGGACAAAGCTGCTGCTGAAGAAGAGGAAGCAGCGGTGGCTGAAGCCGCAGCAGTTCAGGCAGCACAACAGGAAAAGGCCGCAGCTGAAGCGGAAGCCGCCGCAGCAGACGAGGCCCTCGACGGGCGTGACGCTGACGACACCGATACAGACTCCGACACCTCCGAACCCGAGGCTGATCAGCCCGGCAGTGGTGCTGTTCAGCAGAGCACGCCGCAGCCAGTGATTCCCCGCAAGGGCGGCGGGCTGAGCTTCGAGGGCGAGAGCGCGTACCTGAAGCAGTTCCCCCGGATCCTGATCGACCAGATGCGCGAGAGTCTCAAGTCGCAGGTTGGCGACGCATTTGCCAGGGACATCTCCCAGGTCAGCATCGTGACCGCCTTCGTGATTGCAGCCATGGGCGCAGAGATCGCCACTGATGAGTTCACCGAGGCAGCGGTGAAGGCGTTCCGGGCGAACGATCCCAAGACCGATGCGATCGAGAAGCGGACGGCGACCCTGCTGGAACAGCAGGCGAAGTCCGATGCCATGCTGAAGAAGATCTCCGAGAAGCTGGGTGAAGTGGCTGATACCGCTGCCGTGCTGGAGATGGGACAGGCGTATGCACTGGCTGAACGCACGGCGCATCTGGACACCGAGGGTGCCCTGCCCGAGACGATCGACGTTACGCAGAAGCGTGCCGTGGCGTCCCGGGACAACATCCGTAAGCGGGTGAAGATCCAGCAGCGCGAAGAGAAGGTCAGGGCCGGCAGGCCCATCAGGTAGCAGCACTGGCTGATGCACACAGCGCAGATGCGCGCCACAGGACAGGGGACTATGTCGGAGACACGGAGACACAGAAGAAGCATGCTCGTGCAGGACAGTTACATCCCTCCGCCGTCGCAGTTCGGCGGCGGGGGATTCAGGTCGTTTACCAGCACCGCGGTGCTGGACCGGGAGCCGGAGTTGGAAGCTGCTCCCGACCAGGAGGTCTTTGACCAGCTCGCACCTGTTGTTCAGGATGCCCCGGAGCTGGCACCGGCGGTTACAGAAGAAGATGTCGAGGAGCCGGCGATCGAGCCAACCTTCGATGAGCTGATCTGGGGGCACAACGACGCCGGGGCCCAGGTGGAAGTCCAGTCAGACATAATCCCGCGGCGGCTGTCGCCCGGGGACTCTTCGCAGCAGCACGGAACGCTGGCGACGGCATCGCTGGTTGTGTCCCTCGCAGGGATTGTCACCGGTGTTGGGTTCGTGGCCGGCGCAGTGATGGGTCATGTGGCTTTGAGCCAGATCGGTCGTGCCGGCTGGTTCCGCAGCGACGAGCTGGCTGCACGCCGGGCCCGGAACGCCGTCAGCATCGGCTACATCGGGATGGCTGTGCTGTTCATTGCGGGAATCCTGGGAGCCGCTTACTGGCTGACGCAGGTGGCCGTTCCCGGACGGTAGCTGGCACGGATGTTGAACGAAAAAGCCCGAAGCGTCCTCTAGGGCGCTTCGGGCTTTGTGTTGGGCTTGCTGAGCATCACTTGGTGAGCTCAACTGCCACTGCGTACAGCATGATGCAACCTACGGTTGTCAGGCCGAAGCCCCGGGATATATCCCCGACTGCGCTCGACACAATAAACCCGATAGCTCCGTACAATCCGAGGAGCACCAAAAACTTTTGCATTCTGTAGCTTGAAAACATAACGACCACTCTCCATTTCTTTGAATTTGTTTCACATATGTTCCCGGTGCTGCCGTGCAGCACCATGTAAACAATGGGAACACTGCAAACAATGGAGAAAGCCAGAACTACAGAACACAACCACCCACCCTCTGCCCCTTTAGGCTTAGGCGGATCTTGCAAATGGTCTCTACATTTGCTCCATGCGCACCAGTGGAATGCCATCTGGAGATGTATCGGTGACGCCGTATCCAGAGGTCTTGTTGACGCTGGTGATCTTCCACTGGGTGCCAGGAGGGAAGATGACCTGGCTCATGTCGGTATTGAGCATAGAGCTGTGAGAAGTGCGCTTGAGCAGCCCCCTGCTGCGGTACCTCTGTTCAGGCACGCAGAGGCCGGAGTGGACGATGAGCTCGACGAGTGTCGGCCGCAGATTTCCAGACCATGCCCCGTTTTCCGTTCCGTCAAATTCCAGTGCCGACTGCGGGTCGGTGGCTGCGAATCCGAATCCTGCATCCGTGAAGGTGCTGTGCCAGGGGGTGGTCTCCGTGGACAGGTGCTCACTGAGGCCGGCGATGTCGAGGCTGTACGCATCAGTGACCAGAGGCAGCCCCACGCCCCGGAACAACATCATCTGCTTGTCCAGCCTGATGGCACTGCCCAGCCGGTCGAACATGTCGCTGGCCTCGTTGAAGAATTCCAGCTGGGTGAAGTAATCCAATGCGGGCCAGGTGTATCGCCCGGCATCGACGTCGAGGCTGTGGCCACCGCGCACATTTTCATTGACCGGGTACACGTCGACTGAGGCCAAAACCCCAAGGACGCGCATATCTCTGGGCGTGAGGTTCTTGAGCTGCCGCTTACCGTTGCGGAGTACCGCCGCGTCGGCTGCGTGCGGCGGCGCCACAGGAACATGGACGGGGGCGGGCAGGAGGTTTCGCATGTGATCCGATCAGGTCAGAGGTCCGGGGCAGTGCCGCAGGTTCCGTAGGCGCCCGCATCATAACGTTAGCGCCGAAATGAAGCAAGGTTTTCGGACACCTTTCTGTTCGTCGGATTTCGCCTATATCAAACCGACTGAGAGCGTCAAGCGATTTGTCACCGAATCGGCACTTATTTCCGAAAAATCCAAGATTCTTCGACACGCTCCAAATCCACACCATAATGTCGCTTATGATGTGGATTTTGTGAGAGGGTCAATTATGGATCTCGCTTATAACACCGCGCCCGCCAGTAATCGGGAACGACACGCCAGCATTATTGCGGCGTGGCAGTTGGCGCAGAGTTCGCCGCACACCTTGACTGCTTATACCCGAAACCTCACCGGGTTCTGTCTCTGGCTGGACAGCCACACGCTGGATCTGTTCACGGTCCGACGTGTGCATGTGGACGGCTTCCGGCACACACTCGTGGGGGCGCCGACGACGGTGGCCAGGACGCTCGCTGCGGTGTCCAGCTTCTATAGGTACGCAATGTCTGAGGGCGTCGTGGACCGGAACCCGGTCGAGATGATCGTCCGGCCCACTGTGGATGCGGACCACAGTTCCACCCAGGGGCTGAACCGCGAGCAGGCCAAGACTCTGCTGGCAGTGGCTCATAGAGACGGTCTGAGGTCAGCGGCCCTGGTGAACCTGCTCATGTTCACCGGCGTCCGCATCAGCGAGGCGCTGAACGCGAGCACCGCCGACTATGGTCACGACGCAGGACACCGCACGTTGAACATCAGGCGCAAGGGAGGCAAGTCCGCCAAGGTCGCGGTGCCTGCACCCGCTGTCGTCGCTCTGAATTCATATCTGGGCACTTCCGGCGCCGACCTGGTTTTGGGACATTCGCTGAGCTCTCCGCTCTTCACCACAGCCACCGGCAAACCCTGGAACCGCTCGGAGGCATTCCGCACCGTGCAGCGGCTGGCCCGCAAGGCCCGCATAGAAGGACAGATCAGTCCGCACAGCCTGCGGCACACTTTCGCGACCATTGCCCTGGACAGCGGCACTTCACTTCACGCCTTGCAGGACAGCATGGGCCACGCTGATCCGCGGACCACGAGGCGCTATGACAGGGCACGGAACAATCTGCTGAAATCGGCCAGCTACGACGTGGCGCGGGCGCTGGCATAAATCAAGATAGCTGCCCCGTAACATGCTGGTCCTGCCGGGTAAGCAACCCCCGGCCGCACTCAGGTGGAGTGAAGAATGGCCCCGGTATCTATCGGGGCCATTCGTCTGCCTGGTTCGACTTCGTGAATGGACGCCGGACTGCCCGAAACGGATACGCCACAAGCCTGGCCAGTCCGGCGACGGCCAGGAGGATCGCGAAGGCGACCAGCTGGACGAGGAACATCAGCAGGGCCACCGCGAGGGTGCCGGTGTAGGTCAGGCCGAAGGCCAGGGTGGACGGGTCAGCCATCAGTCCTGAATCCTGCCGCGCCCGGCGCGGGTGTGGTGACAGGTGACGGCGGGCAGAGCTTCTGTACGAGGGCCCTGAGCTGGGCGGTTCGGAAGGGTTTGGTCAGGTATGCGTTGGCGCCGGCTGACATGCCGTCGAGCTCATCACTGGGCTCCGTGTACGCAGTGATCATGAGTAGCGGCGCTTTCGAGAGCGTCCGGATCTGGCGGGCCACGTCATGGCCGTCCAGGTCGGGAAGGCCCAGGTCCAGGGTGATCAGAGCCAGGTCCAGTCTTTTGGCCGCGCGAAGGCCTGCCGCGCCGGTTGCTTCGGCGTGGACTTTAAAACCTGCCCCGGTGAGGATCAGGCAGAGCAGATGCCGGATATCGAGGTCATCTTCGATGACAAGGCAAATCCCGCGTGAATTCATGTGGTCCCCCCGGACAATTCCTCACTATTCTATGTGTCTCCGGCTCCTCTACTCCCCAGGGAAGAAACCACAACGGGTCCGCCGGCCGCCGGCCGTTGGCCACCGCCCGCGCGTGCGCTGCACGCTCCACGTATGGCCCGAAGCCTTCGTCCATGTACAGGATGGACATGCTGAGTCTCCTTTCCAAGATCGTCTGTTCAGCGCCCGGAAAATTCGGGCCCGGGTGACCGGTGTTCCGAAGCGGCAGCCGGCGGGATGCGCGCTTGTCTAGAGTTGGGTGCCGTAGATGAATTCCTTGGCGTGGTATACGGCTTTACTGAAGGCGTCGTTGCGGAGGGTGATCTGTTCTTCGGTGTTTGTCTTGCCTGGCTCGATGTAGGCCGTATGTCCGGGGTGCAGCACCCAGATACCCCCGGACGGGGGCAGGTAGAAGACGCCGAAGGAGCGGTGCCGGGCGTCCTCTGCCCAGATCGGGACCACTGCGATCGCCGCGCCGGTGTCGGCGTTGATCCATTGGGCCCGGGGCAGGGGCTGCAGGTGGACCTGGACGGCGGTGTCCAGGAACGGGGCCGTTCCTTTGCCCCAGCGCTGCTCAAACCGTTCGTGAAACGCCGGCATCAGAAGGTGGTCGTACGGGTGCCAGTCGCTCATGGCAGGCTCCTTTCAGGGTCGCGTCAGGGTCGCGCGGCGTGACGGTAACGGGGCTGGGCACGGCTGTTTTCACCGGCGGATCCACCATAGGATCCGGTACCCGCCAAGGGCGGGTTCTTCACCGCGTGCTGCACGGTTCGGTAGCCGCTCGAACAGATCCCATCGGCCGGTAACCTGCCGTCCGGTGACCTGCGGTCCGGCGGTTGGGTTCCCGGGGTTTTCCCACCGCACCGGGCCGATGAACAGGGCAGGGCCGGACGGGCCGGGTGGCCCAGTGCCGGGCGCCCGTGCGGCCGCGGCGCGGGAGCTTGTGCCGGCGGCGGCGACCCCCGCCGCTGCCGGTCGTAGGCAGCCCGCTTGACCGGGTCGCCGAGAACGGCGTAGGCGTCCATGATGTCGTGCAGTTCCTGCATTCCGGACCGGCGGCCACTGTTCCGGGGGTACGGGTGCGGGTGTCCGGATGATGGGCGCGCACCAGCGCCCGGTAGGCGCGGGCGACCTCACGGGCACTCGCGGCGGGCCCGAGGTGGAGAACCTCGTAGGGATCCGGGCTGTGCTCTTTCATGGTCGGGTGTTCCGCCTGTTGGTCGTTTCCTGTCCGCACCCAACCCCCCTGGGGTACGGCGAGGGGCGGGGATGGTCCCCGGTCCGCGGGGGCCGGGGACCATCGGTGCGGGAGGCATCGTCGGGGGCCGTTTTTCCGGTGCGCAACTGGCGCAATGGCGTGGCTTCTCTGCATCGCCATCTAGTTACTGGCGGCCGGTCCAATGCTCCCGGTCCCGCGGGTCTGACCCGGGCGCGTCTTAGGCCTTGATTTCCTGACGCGGGGTCTTCTCCGATGCGATTTCGATCCGGCGCGGTTTGGCTTTTTCGGCCACCGGGATCCGCAAAGTCAGCACCCCGGCGTCGTAGCTGGCCTTCACCGCGTCGGTATCCAGGGCATCGCCGAGGATGAGCTGGCGGCTGAAGACGCCGCGGGGCCGTTCGGCGGCGATCAGCTCGGTGTTTTCACCGGCCGGGTCCTTGCGTTCTGCCTTGACCGTCAGGACGTTGCGTTCGACGTCGATGTCCACTGAATCCACCGCGACCCCCGGCAGGTCGAAGGCGACGACGAATTCTTCCCCGTCCTGCCAGGCATCCATGGGCATCGCGGCCGGCCGGGCTGTGGTGCCAAGGACCTGCTGGGCGAGCCTGTCGAGCTCGCGGAACGGGTCGGTACGCATCAGCATGGTCATCTCACTCCTTGCAGTCGATTCTGTCATTCGGTCCCAGCCGCTTATCTATGGTGGCTGGTATAGATTTTTTATAGCACTGGTGGGAAACTGGTGCAAGGGGTTTTTCGGGGTTTTTGAGGAGTATCCGATGGAGACAAGAACCGGGAGGGCTACGGGGGTGTATGCCATTTCCGTGGCCGCCGAGCTGGTGGGGATGGGGCAGCAGAACCTCCGACTTTATGAGCGCAAGGGCCTGCTGGAACCTGGCCGGACGGTCGGGGGAACCCGGCGGTACAGTGAACAGGACCTGGAGACCCTGCGCCGGATCAGCGCACTGCTCGAGGACGGGCTGAATCTGGCCGGCATCCGCGCGGTCCTTCGTCTTGAGGCCGTTAACGTGCGGCTGGAACGGGAATTGGCGGCTGCCCGGACCCGGCGCTGAGTGGAAGCGGCGTGTGCCCTGCGGTGGCAGGGGCCGGCCGCGGGGCCTTCGGCAGGGCGAAGCAACCCCGGTGTACAAGGCGCTGCGCCCCGGGTCCGGGCCGCCCGCTCTTTCCCCGACGGTTTAGCCGCGGGAGATGGGGACCTTCCGGTTCTCCGGTGTTCCCTGTTCGGGCAGCGGCACACGGATTTCCAGGATGCCGTCGGTGTATGAGGCCTTCACCTCGCCCGGATCGATGGCCGACAGAAGGCTCACGGTCCGGGAGAAGGTCCCGTACGGGAATTCGGAGCGGTAGCCCTCTTTGTCCGCCGTCCGGGGCGGTACGCCTCGCGCGGACGTGTGCTTCACGAAACATCGGGAAAGGGGACGACATCAGGCTGGTCCCTCCCCAGAGGTGTTGGGATCGTCCCCGGCATAACATGACCCCACGGGCGTGGAGGCCGAGGTGGCAAGGGTTTTGCGAGAGCTCTTGGAGCAGGCGGTTGAAGTCCTCGCCACCGGGCCGCGACCATTAACCCCCACGGCCGCCGTGGTGTCTATGAGCTGCGGAGGCCGCAGTTCTCAAGTAAGGCCGTTCTCGAAATCCTTCGTTTTCTGGAACGAAAGCGACGGGGCGGCAGGAAGATGTCGCGGCACGGGACTGTGACTTTCAGCGGTAAATGGCGGCGTTTTGGCGGCGCTATTTGTCGCGCGCCCATGGGTCCTCAAGGGGATCCCTTACCGAGCACCCACTGCCTGCCCAGCTCTTTGCTCGCGGGCGCACCCTGGGTGAGAAGTCTTTAGGTCTGGAGATGAATGTAAAGTTTTTCGGATTCTGCGAAACCTTTTGGGCGTTGCCGGACACTAAAGGGCATGGGGAACATACAAACCGGGGACGAGGGGCTGTGGCGCCAGAGCCTTCTGGGCCAGGGCGACGCCTTTGGCGTCCTTTACGACCGGCACCGGGACAGGGTTTTCCGCCACGCCTACCGGTTGTGCGGGAACCACCACGATGGCGAAGACATCATGGCTGGCGCTTTCCTTGAACTTTGGCGGAGACGAAAGCACGTCCGGGTGGTCGAAGGATCGATCCTCCCCTGACTACTGGTCACGACCACGAACGTAGCCCGCAACCGCGCGCGTGCTGCTGCCCGCTACCAGCGGCTCCTGAACTCCTTGCCGCGTAACCAGGAAGCTGACGACCCTTCAGCTGATCCGTACCGCAGATACCAGAACCAACTCGATCAGGACCTTGCGCAGGCTCTTGCCACCCTGAACTCCGAAGACCTGCACCTGGTGAGCCTGATCGTTTTCGAAGAGCACACCATCGCCGCGGCGGCCACTGTCCTCAACCTGACACCAGCCGCAGCGAAATCCCGGATGCACCGCGCCCGGCAGCGACTACGGGCCGCCCTCGATGGCAAGGCACCCGCGCAGAACCCTCCCACCGCTCCAACACCAGTTTTGGAAGGAGAACGGCCATGAACCAGCTCCACGTCGACAACGTGTTCAGCGACGCGCTACGAGCCGAACTCATAACAAGAGTTAAGGAAGCCGCACCTGCCCGCGCCCGGAAGCGCATCAGGCTTTGGACCGGGACTGCAGTATTCGCCGGTATCGGCGTCCTAGGCGGTGTCGGCGCGACCGCGGCCGGCCTTTTCATCACCCCGGGATCCACGCAGGTGACGCCCTTGGCGTCCCCGGTGACGGAGACCCACCACGGGACGGCCACCGTGCAGCTCGGCCCACCCCCGGAAGGCACAACGGGAATCGAAATGCAGTTGCACTGCCTAACCCCTGGACGTTTTGAGTACGGTGGCGGAGCCAGCAGCATCTGTGGACCCAACGATGTAGGGACACCCCAGGACTGGACGGGATACACAATTCCTCTCACGCCCGGGGAAGAAAGCATCACCATCAAAACAAGCCCCGATGCCAGCTGGAAAATCACCGCCCAGTACGTCAACACCGAAATCACCGACTGGGCATTAAATGCCGACGGAGACACTTACGGCGCAATGAACGAGAACGGAAGCCCTGACATGGTCGCCGTCGTAGCAACCAACGGGACCAGAGGCTACGTCCACCGGAGAGAACTTGAAGATGCGGACGGTACGGCAGCGATCAAGACCTTCAAGAGTCCGGCAGAGGCCCTCGCCTGGCAGGAAGCCCGCCTAGGCAAGGTCTTATCCATCCCCGTTTACGACGTGACGGGCAAGACGGTTGTAGGTGAATTTGTCATCAGTTATGCGGCCGGGAGCTCTGGGACCGCTGGCACACCTGTAGTGGAATGCGCGGGTGTCCCGCCGACACTGGCTCCTGGTGAGGCATACCGCTGCCCCGGCTTGTCGCCAAATGAAACCGGATACCCGGCTATCCCTGTCCCTTCCAACTGATGCACCCCCATTGCCCGCTAGCCGGCGGCCCATGCTCCACGCGCCCGGTAGGGGATCCCTCATCGGACATTCTCTGCAGTGGATGCGGGTTTCCGTCGTACACCTTCACAAAGGGATGGGTGGGTGGAATGCTGAGGGCACTTGCTTAGCCTTACGCGGTGGCGGACATTGGGGGAACAAGAATGCGACGGAGCCAACCGGGGTTGTGGCAGTACATAGTTCCTCTTTTATTTGTTGGCGTGCTGCTGACATCTTGCGGTGATGTGAGAACCGGGATGCCGGAAACCGCTGTACCTGTGCCCGTCGAATCCCCTACGTCCACCAGCGCTGGTCCCAGAACTTCACCGAGCACTTCACCGCCCCAATCATCCTGTGCGGCGTTGCTGCCGTCGGCCCCGTGCACGAAATACCTGGGCATCTCGGGCACGGCGAATGGCGAAGACCTCCCCTGGGTAGCGTCGGGGGGCGTTAGCGCGGAGCTGGCCGCCGTAAACGGTGAACTTTTGCTGGCCGTGGTACCCAGGTGCGCGCCCATGAGCGGGCCAGCGACAATCACTGGTACCACGCTCACTGTCAGGGACATCGTGATCGGCGCGAGCGGGTGCATCGACAAGAATATGGGCGAGCAGCAGCAGTGGGTGCAGGACTTCCTGCAGCGGCCTATCGAACAGACCTTCAGCAACGGGACTCTCACCTGGAAGAGTGGAACTGACACACTCAGCTTCAGAAGCGAATAGGCCGGTGTTGCTGGGCTTTGCTCTTCCCGTGGTCCGCTCCCAGGCCGGCGGCGGGGCCGGGCCGGATCCGGACTGGCGGAAATCTTCGAGCACCGGTTTCGGCCGATTTCAGCCGCGATTGCCGTCCCGCTTTACGCGTTCTTCTCCGCCGGAGTGGCGGTGGGTGGCTGGGACGGGCTTGGCTCGGCGCTGATGGACCCGGTGGCCGTCGGCATCATTCTGGCCCTGGTGCTGGGCAAGCCGGTCGGGATCATGGGCACCACTTGGTTGCTTACCGAGACCAGCAAGGCGCGCCTGGACGGATCCTTCAAGTGGATGGATGTCCTGGGAGTGTCCCTGCTGGCGGGGATCGGCTTCACCATCTCGCTCCTGCTCACCGCTCCGGCCTCACCACTCCGGCGGGAGCGGGAATTCCCCGAAACCGCGACCGTGTGGGGCGCTGCTGGTGGCCTCCAGCGGATCCACGCCGGTTAGCGGTGCCTGCGGTGAGAACCTGGCCCGTCCAGCCATCGGCGTCGGAACCAGATCAGCCCCGTTATGGCCCGTCGTGCCACTGGTGAGCCCAGGCGTTCCCGGACATCGGCGACGGCAGCATTCCAGACCCCGTCCGAATACGTGGGGTAGGGGTGGGTCGTTCCGGCAATGTCGGATGTTGTCATCCCTTTCCGGACTGCCAGGGTCAGTTCAGCCAGGGATTCCCCGGCCCGCGGGCCGACAATGGTGCCGCCCAGGATTCTTCCCCGCCGGTCCAGGATCAGCCGGGTGAAGCCGCCTGTGGAGTCCTCCGTCACGGCGCGGTCGACGTGGGTGTGCCGGACCGTGCGGGCCCGGTGATGCAGGCGGGCGTCGGCTGTGGTGAGCCCGACGGTGGCGACCTCCGGGGAGGTGAACGTCACCCGGGGCACGGTGCCGCTGATCTGGCGTGTGAGCCCGAGCACCGCGTTCGAGGCGGCCACGGACGCGTGGACGCCGGCCAGGTGAGTGAACCGGGGGTTCGCGGTCACATCTCCCGCCGCCCAGATGAGCGGATTGGAGGTCATCATCCGGGTGTCCGTGATCACCTGGCCGTGCTCGTCCAGGCTGACCCCGACCCGTTCCAGGCCAAGACCCGCGGTCCGGGGTGTGCGTCCGGTGGCCAGAAGGACAGTGTCCGCATCCACTTCAGCGCCGTCCCGAAGCCGGAGCCGGGATCCGGTGTCCGTGGTGACGGCGTTCTGGACTGTTGTGTTCTCCAGGATGCGCACGCCGTCGGTTTCCAGGCTTTCCCGGACGAGGGCGGCGGCGTCGGGATCTTCTTTGGGGAGGATCCGGGTGCGGACGATCATGGTGACATCGGATCCGAGGCGGGCGAAGGCCTGCCCGAGTTCGCAGGCGATCGGACCGCCGCCAACAACGGCCAGCCGCGCCGGAAGGTCATCGAGTTCCCAGATCGTGTCGGAGGTGACCGTGGCTCCCGGGTCCAGGCCGGGAATGCCGGTGCTGACCGGCGCCGCGCCGGTGGCGATCAGTGCCTGCCGGAAGCGGATCGTCCTGCCGTCAACCTCGGCCACCCCGGGGGAGTGGAACGTCAGGGTGCCCTTGATGACTTCAACTCCGGCGGCTTCGAGCGCCGCCGGGGAGTCGACGGGTTCGATCGTGGTGATCGCGGCCAAGATGCGCGTGCGCACCGCGGTGAATTCCGTGGGCCGGCCGGTCAGCGCGCGGGCTGTCGTGGCGTGGGCGGCTGCCGACAGAAGGGTCTTGGACGGGACGCATCCGGTCCACAGGCAGTCACCGCCGGTGCGGGCCTGTTCGACCAGAAGGGTCCGTGCTCCGAAGCCGGCCGCCGTCGTGGCGCCCACGATTCCCGCGGTCCCGCCGCCCACGACCAGGAGGTCTAAGATCGGGTTCTCGGCTGCCATGATGGACTCCTCTTGAATGACGCTGAATGCCGGACATGTCATCCGCCGCCGAGCGGTCGTCCGCGACCGCGACGCTGCGCAGTACGAACCCGAAGGAGGCCGCCATCGGCGATAAATACACGCTGTTTGCCCCGTATTACGATCTTCTTTCGGGCGAATACCCTGTCTATCATGCCGGGCGGGTGCTCGGCATCGATGCGCTAGCCCCCGCGCCGGGCCAGCAGGTGCTGGACATCGGATGCGGAACGGGGCTGAATTTTCCGCTGCTGCAGGAGCGCATCGGCCCATCGGGGACCATCGTCGGGATCGACCGCAGCGCCGGCATGCTCCGGCAGGCGCGGCGCCGGGTCCAGTCCCACGGCTGGCAGAACGTGATCCTGATCCAGGCCGACATGGTGCTGCTCGACCCAGAGTCAATTGCCGCCCGCATCCAGCAGAGCGGCGGAGCGGCGGTCTCCAATGCTGCCATGGCGACTTACTCGTTGTCCCTGATGGGGAACTGGGAGCAGGCGTGGACGAACATGACCGGGCTCCTGGCCACGCCTGCCAGGGTGGGTGTGGTGGACATGCAGGACTCGGTGGGACGGTCCCGATGGCTCACTCCGCTGGCACGGCTGGCCTGCGCCCTGGGAGGATCCGACATCACCGCCGCCCCCTGGCAGGCCGTGGAAGAACGGTGCGTCGACCTCGTCCACGCCTCGGCCCGGGGCGGTCACCTGCAGATCCGGGCCGGAAAGTTGATGCACGGGTGAAGGGCCCTCGCACGGGGGCGCGTCCGAGGCTCTGCCGGACTGCCGTGCGCAGTTGTCGATCTTTTTTGCTGTGTAGCGCAGATTACTGAACAGCATCATGGACCGGCCATACGTTGAAGAGGTCAGGAAGAAACTCTCTTATGGAAGGTCGCCGTCATGGCTTCTGCATCAGCTCTTTCCCGTCCCGCGTCCGGCATTGGCGTGGGACGGCGCGTCGCCGCCGGGGTAGCCGGGGGCATCGCCGGCGGTATCGTGTTCGGGGTTCTCATGGCAATGATGGGCATACTGCCCGTCATCGCGTCCATGGTCGGCTCCAGTTCGGCTGCGGTCGGGTTCGGCGTCCACCTGATGATTTCGGTGATGATCGGCCTCGGCCTGACGGTGCTGTTCGGCAACCGGTTCCTGACCGGGTATGGCCGCGGCGCCCTCGTCGGGCTCGGTTACGGGGCCATCTGGTGGGTCCTGGGCCCGCTGATGATCATGCCGGTCATGATGGGCATGCCCCTGTTTGCCGTTGATCTCATGTCTCTGATGAGCCTCATGGGTCACCTGATTTATGGCGTTATTCTGGGACTGGTGGCGGTCCGCGTCCTGACGGGCCGGGCATGACCGGTTCCTGCCGGATCGATGTGGCGGCCACCGCCTCCGGGGACCTGCGACCGTGGGCCCCGCGGCAACGAGAGGTGGACCCGCTGATGGCAGGACCCGCGGACCCGTTCAGTTGTTTGAATGAAGTTGATCTGTTCGCTGACCTGAGCGCGCAGGAGATCGAGGCCATGGACCTCATGGCGCCGGCCCGGCTGTTCCGCCGCGGAGAGCTGCTGTTCAGTCAGAGCCAGCCCGTGAAGGCCCTGTTTATCCTCAAATCCGGCCGGGTGCGTATCTTCCGGGTCGCCGAGGACGGGAAGGCCCTGACGATGGCCATCCTGGAACCGGGCGCCGTGTTCGGGGAGATGATGCTCGTGGGCCAGCGGATGTATGACAACTACGCCGAAGCCCTCGAGGACTCGGCCATCTGCCAGCTCAGTGTCGACGAGGTCGAACGGTTCCTGCTCTCGGACCCGCGCATCGCGATCCGGATCTCGCGGCTCCTGGGCGAACAGGTAGCCCGCCTCGAAGAACGCCTCACCGACCTGGCGCTGCGGCCGCTATCGGCCCAAGTGGCGGCCACCCTGCTCAAACTCGGTGACGCCGCGGGGCCGCCGCGCTTCGGGCAGGCCCGGACCATCCACCTGACCCACGAACAGCTCGCCGGCCTGCTCGGGTCCTCACGGGAGGCCACCAGCAAGATCATGGGCGAGCTCACAGCAAGGAAAGCCATCCGCCAGGGCCGCGGACGCATCGTCATCCAGGACCGCGACGTCCTGCGCACACTGGCCCGGAGCTCCTCATGATGACGGCCACGTTCAACGGCCAGGTGATCGCCCGCTCCGGCCAGACGGTGTACCTGGAAGGCAACCACTACTTTCCCCCGGAATCCATAGTGCCCGGTGCGCTGGAGGACAGCCGGGTGCGGACCCTGTGCTTCTGGAAAGGCATCGCGCGGTACCACCACGTCCGCGCCGGGGACCACCGGGCATCGAACGCGGCCTGGTCCTACCCGCGGCCGACACCCCTGGCCCGGATGATCAAAGGCCACGTCGCCTTCGCCCCCGGCACAGGGGTGATCGTCTACGACCAACGTCCCTGACCGCCGGCTTCACCGCCTTGTAAGCGGGACGGACGGAATACCTGAGGTCGGGGTCAGATCCTGGGTTGTCCGGGAGCGAGTTTTTGGAGAAAGGCCTGAAAGCTGTCCGGTAGCACGAACCCCTCCGCGTGGTCCTGGGTTCCGGCCCAGTCCGTGCCGGTTACCAGTCCTGCGGCCGCCACAACCTCAGATACCAAGTCCGCCGGAACCGGTCCTGTCGGATCTGCCAGGAGCCTTGCCCGGGTTCGCCCGGATAACTTTTCCCACCACGACTGCTCTACCTCAAATTCGGTCATGGACAGAGCCTATTCCGTCGGAGCAAGGGCGGCCATGGTGCGGGTGGCCGTCGCAACGTCCCAGCAGCGATCCTCAACCCTGGTTCATGTACGCCCCTTGAGCACCCGCCCGGCCGTCAGACCCAGGACAGCCCCGTACATCAAGTGACCCACCAGGGTCATCGCCGCCATGAATTCCCGGCTGAACACGGACTCGCCGAGCATTTGGGGCGTGATCAGCAGCCCGCCCACGCCCCACCAAACGACCCACCACAGGACCCCGTACACCAGGCCTGTGACGGCGCCTTTGCCGTAGCTGGTGAGGAACTTGCCCGCGAAGAGGACCGTCAGTCCCAGACCGGCCGCGACCGAGATTATCAGGTGGATGATAAGCCCGGCTCCGGCGGAGTCGGAGCCAACCATTGACGCGATCATGGGGAACATGCCCATCCGCGCCATCAGGAAGCCGAACACCATCCCGCCGGCGAGGCCGCCGACCACTCCGGCCAGGATCCGGCGGCCAAGCGTGGCCCAGGGGTGGGGATAATGCGCCGGAACGCCTGAAGAAGACACAGCAGCCCCTTTCATCACTGGAAGAGCGGGCGTCGATCGGGAACCCGGCCACGTCCCTGACCGTGATTATTTTTCTCTTCCTTACGGCGTGGACCCTGAAAAGGTGTTAACTGCCGTGCCGACGGAGCGCCCCCGCCGCTTCGGGAGAATCGAAGGCAGCTTTCAGCAGTCCTGTTGCCCCTTGGCCTTATACGTATTATTCACCTGTCTGGTCCCTTTCTGCGATGTCAAGTTTTCGCCCGGCTTTGATGACGTGGATGAGCAGGGCGCCGGTCTTGCACCTCGGGTCCGGGGAGGAATTCAGGACTGGGCTCCTGCGACACGCTCCATACATACAGGCTTGAGCCTAGGCGGACAGTAATCATGCCAACGAGCTCCTGGGGACGCCCCTGCGCTGTTCTTCGAGCCTGGGGCCTTGTCGGGAGCCCCGCTGCCGCCCTGTGGAAATACCTGTGGATAGTGTGCGGGTAAGGGGCAGATAATGAACGCAAGGCACGTCGTGTGCCGGGGGCGACCCTCTGTCTCCGGGCTCCGGGCCGTTCTTCGGGAGAGGAGGTTCCCATGCCGCTCTCGGATGAAGAGCGCCGCCGCCTTGAAAAGCTCGAACAGGACCTGGCCGCGACGGACCCGGACCTGGACCTTGAGTTGAAGTCCGGGTTACCCCGCGGCATGGCTGCCCTCACCGTCTACGGGCTTTTGGCCGTGTTGGCCGGCTTCGTGCTGGTCATCGCGGGCATCATTGTGCAGGTCATGGTCCTGGGCGCCCTGGGATTCCTCATGATGGTTGCAGGTGCTCACTGGTTCGTCAGCGGCTTTCGTTCCCGCCATGAGTCCGGGTAGCAGCCTGGACCTGGCAGCCCGACGGTGGAGCATCCGGCCTGCAGACCCCCGCCCGCTGGTTCATCCTGGGTACCGGAACACAGCCAGTCCTGGCACGAACATGAGCTCGTCCACCCTTGGGATCTGGTGTTCCGGACGGGCATCGAACCATGGAATAGCAGTTCCGGACCGGGCGTACCGCTGGGCGGGACCGGGCAGGGGACGCAGGCTTGCTGGAGGAGTACTCTGTGATGTATCCGTTCGGCTCGGACGGACTGCTCCGGTTTTAGGGGATGAAAAAACGTGGCTGCTGATCCAGCGCCGAGTCCATCAAAGGGGCCACGCCCGGCCCCGCGTCCGGTAAATAAGCCTGCGCCCTCGAAGCCAAAACGCCCGGTTCGGAACCCGTCCGCGGACAAAGCCGGGGCCGCGGAGGTGACGCGGGCCGGAATGATCTGGGTTGCCGTCAGCGCGGGGCTGATCCTTTTGGTGTTGCTCATCATCTTCATCCTGCAGAACCAGGATCGGGTGACCGTGCACTATCTTGGCGTCGCCGGCGAGCTTTCCCTGGGCATGGCGCTGTTCATCGCAGCAGTGGCGGGCGGGATCCTGGTCGCTATCGCCGGGGCAGCACGGATCCTTCAGCTAAGAAGCCAACGCCGCCACCCGCACGGCCAGCCGCCGGTCCCGCCGGGACCCGCCACGACCAGCCGGACCGAACCCACGCCCCGACCGGGGGGTCCACCGCAGTAGTCGCGGCGGCGCCGCAGAGTCCGGCCCGGATCCGAAGGTGGCCGCCACGGGCAGACCGGGCTGATGACTCCGGCAACGTCTTCCTCCACAATGCGGCGCCCGGTCCCACTACGATCCGGGAAGCGGTAGACGCGGGACCATCAGTCCTGCGGCTGGCCGACCGCACGCACCGGTTATGTCTTAGAGCGGGCGAATATTCTCCGCCTGCGGACCTTTCGGGCCCTGGGCCAGATCAAACTGGACTTTCTGGTTCTCTTCCAATGAACGGTAGCCGCTGCTGGCGATCGCCGAATAATGGGCGAACACATCGGCCGAGCCATCATCATTGGCGATGAACCCGAAGCCTTTTTCAGAGTTGAACCATTTTACTGTTCCAGTTGCCATATCTGTCTTCCCCATATTCTCTGTCACCTCGGCCCTCACTGGCCGCAAGCTGCGGAGACCCTTCTCCGCTGCCCCCCAACGTACGGTGCCGGCCCGGCGCGTGCAAGCATCCCGGCCGGGAAAGGCCCGGGACCGCGCGTACACGGGCGGCTCCGGCTCGACGCGTGGCCGAAGCCTGATCGGGGGTCCCGACAAGGAACGAAAGGGTCTCGCTGCGCTCGGACAGCACAAGCATTTCTCCTTGTCTTTTTGCTGCTGCGGATTCTAGGAGCCCGCTCCGGCCCTGATCTGCAAGCCCGTCGTTCCTCCGGGCTCTGCGCCACCGAAAGTTCTTCTCCGGCGCTTCGCTTATTTCCTCCGAAGATTTTTCGGCGGGTGCTTCGTCGTCGCACGGAGCTCTGGTCTGGCACGTTGGTGCGGGCGCGGCAGTCGGTTCCCGGGCTTCCGCTCAGGCGGCTGCGGTGATGCTGGTAGCACGGGATCGCGGCGGTCCGGTATGAGAGGATTCCCGCATGAATCAGAACGGCTCCCGTAAAGCTGCGCGCCGCCCGGTCCGGGGTTACGCCGACAGCACCGGAAACCGCCACCATCACGAAGCCCTGACCAGAGAGCAGCTGCAGGCGCTCGGGCAACGGCGGAAGGACGCCGAACAAAAACTCGAACGCCACCAGCTGGAAGCACGGAGCAAGGAGCAAGGAGCACGGAGCAAGGAGCAAGGAGCAAGGAGCAAGGAGCAAGGAGCAAGGAAAGTCTTCACCAAACACGCCCGGACCCTGCAGATCCGGCGGACAACCGCCGCTAGCTGCTAGCGGACGTTGGCCTGTCTGGCCCTTGCCACCTCGGGCAGGCCCGACAGCAAAATGGCCGTCGGGTCAATGCGGCGCTGCGGGGTTGGCAGACGGTGCCGTCCCAGAGCATGGCGTAGAGGGTGTTGAAGCGTCTTCGGGCCAGTGCCACCAGGGCCTGGTTGTAGCGTTTTCCTTCGCCGCGCTTCCGGTCGTAGTAGGCCCGGCAGGCGGGTCCTTGAGCGAGGCGAAGGCGGAGAGGAACAGGACGCGTTTGAGGGCCTTGTGCCCTCTGCGGGAGGCGTGGTCGCCGCGGAGGGAAGTCCCGGAGCGCCAGGTGACGGGGTGCCCCTGCACTTGTTTTTCGTCCCGTCGGATCTCCTTGTTGAATTGGTCAGCATGCCGCTGGCGGCTTTTTGTCCTGCCCGTGGCTGGAACGGGCGCCGAGCTAAGAAAAGGGAAGCTTAGTGCCCTCTTGGAGAGGAAGGACACCTTGGGACGGCGTGATGGTGAACCATTCATTTTCCTGTTTGGAGGCGAAGATGAGTACTCTCTGATTCGTGTCGAGCGGATCGCCTTCCGGGTAGGATTTGCCGCAGGTCTGGGGCATGGAGGCGACGAGAAGAGGCTCCTGTCCCGGGACACCTTTGAGGACCGTCTCAATTTCCACCTGATGCGACCGGGCTTTGTAGCCATAGATGCTGGTCTCGCCACTGCGTTTCAGGGGCTTTCCGATCACCACCAGGTTGGCGTTGTCGAATTGGTCCTGAGGGGTTTCAAATCGGACCCAGTCCACGCAGGTATCGCCGCCGGTACCTGGTGGAGGGCTGCAGCCGATTCCAAGAACAGACACCACAATGGCTGCCGGTGCCAGCCTCGCAAGTCTTCCCATGCCATGAGGTTAGCCGCAGCCGGGGGCCAAGGCGATGCCGTCACTCCGGTTGGAATTCAAATGAGACCGGTTGGCTGGCACACCAGGAGATGGCGTGCAGCAGGCCAACGTTTGTTCGGGCGCCCACCGGACTTCGTGGCTTATAGATGGTCCCGTCCCGAAGCAGGGCGTAGAGGGTGTCGCGGCGTCGTCGGGCCAGTGCTACGAGGGCCTGGTTGTGTCGTTTGCTTTGCCGCGTTTCCGGTCGTAGTAGGCCCGGCATGCCGGGTCCTTGAGCGAGGCGAAGTCGGAGAGGAGTGATCGCCGCGTATGGCGGTCCCGGAGCGCCAGGTGACGGGGGAGAGGCCGGCGTGGGAGGCGAGGTGTCCGGCGGTGGGGAAGTTTTTGTCGACGACGTCTGTGAGGATCCGTGCGGCTGTCCCTGACGCCCACTGCCGGCATTATGTCAGGACGGGGTGAAGTGGGCGGACCTCAACGATGGCCTCGACCCGGGTCAGGACCTTTGCCCGTGCCTCGTGGACCGGCCAGCATCGCGCCAGCTCCGGCCGGACGATACCGGCTGCAGTGGTTCCGATGACCACGACGTGCTGTTCATCCAGGGCCGTCAGGATCTGCTCTGAGAGCCGGTTGAACATCTTGGGTGCGAGCTTCCTCAGTCGCGCCGCGATGCGTTCCTGCCCGGCTTTCCGGAGAGCCTCGGGGGTGGGCCATATATCCGCTGAGGGATATTTTTATAGCATCTGGCCCGTGGCGTGACAGGCCGTTTCCCGGCCGGAACGGGGCACCTCTCCGGGAAGATCCAAGGGCCAGGGAACGTTATTTCAGTAGGACTGGACGTGGCCGGGAAGGCTTCCGAGCGGCGGTCCAGTGGCCAGCGAACGATGCCGTTCAATCAACTCGCTCCTCGACCGCTCCTCGGGGAGGATCTCACTGACGACCCACGACGACTCCCGTCCCCACCTCCATCTGTTCCCCGAGGGCGACGACATCCTGTCCCGGGTCAAGGCCGTCACCGCCGGCGGTCTGGCACTGTTCATCGCCTGGAGCGGCGGCCAACGGATCGGCACATGCGCCCGGGCGGCCTGTCTCAGAGCGTTCATCGACAACTCCAAGGCCGGTAGACAGCGCTACTGCAGCGCCCGGTGCGGAAACACCGACGCAGTCGCCCGGCACCGCCAAAACGCGAACAGGCCTCCTGCATCCGGGATGAAACCTACAGCGTCGCACCGGCGGAACTGGTAAACACCCAGCACGACCACCCCTTCGCCGCACACTGGGGCGACGGCACTACCTCCTCTTCTGACGGTCAGCGGTTCCGGGCCGGCAGCAAAGCCGAATCCACCGGGGATGTGAATCCCAAGTACGGTAGTGTAGCGCGTCAGAGAGTTTGTCCGCTCTGTTCTTCGAATAGAGAGAGACGTAGGCTAAGGCCACCATCCGGAGCCCGCAGAAGCTGAGGGAACATTATGACCGTTCCGCCGCAACGCGAACCCGCACCGTTTCCACCAGACCCGGTTCCTGCGCCAGGGTCCCCGGACCCCACATCGCCCGCAGCGCCGGAACCGGTTCCTGACCCTAATCCTCGTTCACCTGACCCGACATCCCCGGTGCTACCGGGCCCGGGGCCCGTCGTCCCGGATCCAGGACCACCAACCGAAGACCCCACGCACAGGTCCTGAAGACTCCACAGACAGATCCTGAAGGCAGCGGCCGGGGATGGGCGCGTCTTAGCCGGCAGCGGCAGGCTCACTGTGCCCGTCGTGTGGTTCATTTTTGTGCCGTGCCACCTGCAGATGCTGCTCCAGCTTCGACTCAGCGTCACGGCGCCGCTGACCCACTGTGCGCAGCTGCCGCGTTGTCGGCTTGCCCGGTTGCGGTACGGCCTCAGCCACCTCGCGGGGCGACGGCCGCAGCAGGCCCGCTTCCTCGTTTTCGCTCATAATCGGATCGTCCCACGTCACCGCGAAACTGCAAAGGCTGTGAGACCTGTCCGCTCAACCCCGGGAGACTCGGACCGGACGACCGGATCCGTGAACAGCGGAGGGGCCGACGGCGCTGCAGTTCATGGCTATCTCCAGGAGGCCACACTGCGGCGTGTGGTCGTCGGGGAGGCAGGCGGTTACCTGGTCTGGAACGGAGCAGGGCGATCCGCGTAGCAGCTTGCGCGCCGATTGCCCGCTGGCATGCGATGACTCCACTGTAGGCAGGGCACCAGGGGGAGGGCCATGAGTGGGTGCTACCTGAATTCTCCCCTGTCAGACCAGGTGAGGGCCGCTGTCCAGGAAGCCGGCCACCTCGAGGGGTACGCGTCCATCACCGACCTCATCGAGGCGGCGACCCTGCGAGAAGTGAAGCGGCTGCAACGCAAATACAACGGCGCGTGGCCGCAGGGGCCACCGCCGCGTTGCTGACCGGCTGCAATCCATACAGCACCGGACCGATTACCGTGAAGGCCGGGGATGCGCCCACGGCGGTTCGATGCGAACCGACCGACCGGCACAGCACCTAAGCCTTCGGCCATTGGTTACGAGACCGGAGGCCCGTACCTGGTGGAAAGTGTGGTGGACGGGGATGCGATCCGCATCAGTTGCAATGGCGAGTGCGCCCGCGTCCGCCTTGTCGGCGTGGACACTCCCGAAACCGTGAAAGAGGATTCCCCGGTGGAGTGCGGCGGCCCGGAAGCTTCTGCCTATCTGCACTCCTGGCTCGACGCGGCCAGGTGTTCCTCTCCACGGACCCGGCCCAGAAAGAGAGCGGGACCAGTACGACCGCTTACTGGCCTACGTCTGGACCGCCGAGGGTGCCCTGGTTTTCCTCTGCAAGGCAGCCGGCGTGATCGCGCTGCTGACCGCGATTGATTTCTGGATCGGCCAGGGCTTCGCCCAGGCGATCCCCGGCTTCCTGTTCATGGCCGGCTTATTCTTCTTCTTCTTCTTCTTCGCAGTGAACAAGCTCGAACTGCGCTGGCGCAGCTGGTGAGTGCCCGGTGACTCCCTCACCGGAAGACCGGTTCTGGGTCAAGGTCGTCAAAGGCCCACGGGCCGATGATTGCTGGCTGTGGAGCGCAGCGGTCAGTGATGACAGATATGGGAGGTTCACCCTGAACGCTGCAGGACGGACAAGCTGTCCGCCCTCACCGCTTCGCCTTCCACCTGGTGCACGGCGTTCCCCTGGATTCTTTCGGCGCCCTGATGCATCGGTGTGATGTGCCGATCTGCGTGCGGGTCACGAACGGCGCTGATACACACCTGGATCCCCGGAACGAACCGCGAGAACATGGCCGACCGGCTTGCCATAGGGGCGGGACGCCAACGGTTCCATGTTCCGCTGGCGCGGACTCTCCCATGCCCTGTTTGCCGAGCGCTCCCGCCTGCTGCGGGATGAGGCCCGCGCCCACGGCTGGGGCCGTGAGGAACGCATTCGCGCCCTTATTGCCGGCGCGGACCCTGAAGCGCCCACCCTGTTCTAGACCCAATGCCGTTTACTTAGCTCGGGTGTGTTAATGTTTCGGCATGGCGCGGAGTGGATGGGTGACCCCGGAGGGTCCTGAACGGTTGACTGATCACATTTCCCTGGGTGTGTTGACGCGGGTTTTCCCGGCAGATGTGGTGGATGCGGTGATCGGGCGGACCGGGGCGCTGGAGCAGCGGAACAGGTTGCTGCCGTCCCGGTTGATGGTCTATTACGTGATGGCCCTGGCGTTGTTCTCCAACGGATCCTATGAGGAAGTCATGCGTTCGCTGCTGGCCGGGATGGAGTGGCTGACGGGCCGGTACCGGGAGTGGACGATGCCGACGAAGGCGGCGATCTACAAGGCGAGGACCCGGTTGGGGTCCTCGGTGATGGTGGAGTTGTTCGCCGAGGTCGCCAAACCCTTCGCAGCCCCGGGTAGCGGGGGGTTCTACAAGGATTGGCGGCTGGTGTCTGTGGACGGGACCACCATGGATCTGGCCGACACGCCCGCGAACGAGCGGGCGTACGGCCGGCCTGGGACGAAGACGGATTTCAAGAGTGCGTTCCCGCAGGCGCGGGTGCTGGGATTGGTCGAATGCGGGACCCATGCTGTCTTCTCAGCGGTGGTTTCCGGCTACAACACCTCCGAGCATGACTTGTACCCGGCGGTGCTGGCAGATTTGGAAAAGGACATGCTGGCCATGGCCGATCGTGGGTTCTTTTCCTACCAGGCATGGAAGGACAGTGCCGCGACGGGGGCGGCCTTGCTGTGGCGGATGAAAGCCAACAGTGCCCTGCCCGTGGAGGAGGACCTCCGGGACGGGTCTTACCTCTCAACGATCTATCCTTCCACCCAGGACCGGCGCAAGGGCAGCAATGGGATCCCGGTGCGGGTGATCGAGTACGAGGTCACGACCGGGGAGGAGGTCAGCACGTTCCTGTTGATCACCACGATCCTGGACCCGGCCACCGCCCCGGCCGAAGACCTGGCCCAGCTATACGCCAGGCGCTGGGAAATCGAGTCCAGCTTCGATGAACTCAAAACCCACCAGCGCGGCCCTGACGTCGTGCTGCGTTCCAAAACACCTGACGGGGTGCTTCAGGAAATCTACGGATACCTCTGCGCACACTACGCAATCCGCTCCCTGATCGGCACCGTCGCCGCAGACTTCGACGAAGACCCCCTCCATTTCTCCTTCACACGGACCCTCCGGGCAGCACGGCGATCCCTCGCCGCGCGCCCGGCTTTTTCCCCCTCACAAACTGGCTGAAGCCTTCACCATCTTCTGCCAGGAAATCCTCCACGAGCTCCTGCCACCACGCCGACAACGCACCGTCCCCCGCGCCGTCAAACGCAAAATGTCCAACTGGCCACTCAAGAAAACACACAAAACCACAAAGTAAACGGCATTGGTTCTAGACCACCCCTCCCACACCCGCGAATGGTCCCCGGCAATCCTGCCGGGGACCATTCCTGCTTCTGAGAGATGACGCTTAGGTGGCGTGTGCCGCCACGGGCTGATCATCGTCCTGGTCACGAGCGGATGCTTCCGCTCTCCCGTCGCCCCGCTCCTTAGCTTCGTCGAGGTCGAGCATCTTCTTTACCCATGCCCCGGTAATTCCCAGGCGGGCAGCGACGGCGGACTTCGCCTCGCCGGCATCGACCATGGCGCGGACAGTGTTGGCGGCCTTGCGGGTGGCTTCTTCGGCGTCGTGCTCGCCCTTCGCCAGGATCGCATCAGCCTTGCGCTGCGCTTTGGCACGGACCTGGTCCGCCTGTTCCTGCTGCTCGAAGAACTCGGCAGCGAGGTCGATCAGTTTTTCGTGGCGGGCGGTGAGTTCCTGGGCTTTGGCCCGCGCCCTCTCGCGTGCCGCCAACTGCTGCGCGGACTTCCGTGGTGCTGCCATTATCTGGGTCCCTCTCCTTGGGTTTTCCGTGGATGATCCCGTGGATGTTCCAACCGCTGTGGTCGATTTTGTTGCGGTACAGGTAGGTGTGGCCGATCCGTCGTGTGTGAAGCGGTACGTTGAACGGAAGCAGACTCGGTTCGAGCACCGGTGGGCGATCGCCGACGGTCGTCGGTTACTGCGACGATGTCGCGTCGGAAAGCACGTGGGCAAAAGGTGAATGGCTAACCTAACGGCATCGGCGAGCCAGCCAGACGAGGAGCGCCAGTACAGCGACGGCGCCGAGCGCGACAGGACTAAAACGGCGCACCAGTACCGGCCACACGGTCGAGCCAAGGTCCAATTCAGCCGCCGGCGCGGACTGCGGATTGAACGGAGGCGCTCCCGCCGAAGGCCGAGTTACCGGTGACGCGCCTGCGGCCCGCGGGCCCGGGGAGGCGGGCCCGGCCGGTTCCCCGGAGTCCTGTACTGTCGCCGAAGGTTCCGTGGACGTCCCGGCGGCCGGTTCCGCGGTCTGCCCGGCCCCCCCGCCGCCCGCTTTCCCGACCACGCACTGGACAAATTGGGCCAGCAGCTTGTCCGAGATGTCCTGGATGACACCCCGGCCGAATTGGGCCGGTTTGCCGGTGACGTTCATGTCGGTGGTCACGTCCACGGCGGTACCGTCGCCGTCCCGCGTCAGCACCGCTGTCACCGTGGCGCCTGCCGTGCCATTGCCGCGTTTGTCCTTCCCGGTCGCCGCGATGACCACGGTGTGCGAATCCTCGTTGCGTTCAAGGAATTCACCGGTGCCGGCATACATCATGGCGATTGGCCCGAGCTTGACCTTGACCGTTCCGGTGAACTGGTCGCCGCTCACGGATGTGAGAGCCGCTCCCGGGAAACAGGGTGCGATGTCTTCCAATTGGTTGAAGGAATGCCAGGTGTCCTCCAGCGAACTGGGAACCACGAAGTTATGTTTGAGTTCCACGTCTTCCTCTCGCCGTGTTCCGCTAGAGCCCCGCGGCCGTGGCGACCGCCCGCCTGGTCAAAACCTCGGCCAGATGGCGCCGGTAGGCCGGGTCGCCATTGAGATCGCTGGCCGGATCGGTCCCCTCGGCCGCATGCACGCTGGCTGCGGCGATCGCGTCCCGGGTCAGCGGAACCCCCGCCAGCGCCTGCTCGACCGCCGTGGCGCGCAGGGGAGTGCTGGCCATATTGGTCAACCCGATCCGGGCCTCGGCGATGGTGCCGCCCTCCACCCGGACCATCGCGGCGACTGCGACGATGGACCATTGCTGGGCCACCCGGGTGAACTTCTCGTAGTGCGCACCCCAGCCGGTGTACTTCGGCACCCGGATGTGGGTCAGGATCTCGCCGTCGGCGACGGCGGTGGTGAAGTAGCCCTGGAAGAAGTCGGCTGCTGCCACCCGGCGTTCCCCGTCCGGGCCGGCCAGGATGAACGTCGCCTCCGCGGCCAGCACCGGCGCGGGCAGGTCGCCCGCCGGGTCGGCGTGCACCAAGGCGCCGCCGAACGTGCCGCGGTGGCGGACCTGCGGATCCGCCACCGTCGCCGCGGCTTTGGCCAGCAACGGCAGGTGGGTGGCAATCAGCGGGTCGGTGGCGACTTGGTAGTGCGGCGTCATGGCGCCGATCAGCAGGGCATCGCCGTCATCGCGAACCCCGGACAGCTCGCCGATCCGGCCCAGGTCGATCACCATCGCCGGGTCGGCCAGGCGCAGCTTCATCACCGGGATGAGGCTTTGGCCGCCGGCCAGCAGCTTCACGTCGTCGCCGGCAGCGGCCAGCAGGTCCAACGCCTCCGCCACGGTAGCGGGCGCGGCGTAGTCGAATGCGCTCGGAATCATTGCACACCTCCGGTCGTCTTGGCTTCTTCAAGGGCGGCCCACACACGGGACGGCGAACAGGGCATCCGGATGTCCTTCACGCCCAGATGCCGCACCGCGTCCAGAACACCGTTGACAATGGCGGGCGTCGAGGCGATGGTTCCCGCCTCCCCGACCCCCTTGGCCCCGAGCTGGTTGGTGGTCGACGGCGTCTCGGTGCGCGCCGTGGTGTAGTGCGGCAGGTCCGGTGCGCCGGGAACCAGGTAGTCCACAAACGAGCCCGTGACCAGGGTGCCGGCGTCGTCGTACACGGCCTCCTCGTAGAGGGCTTGGGCGATTCCCTGGGCCAGGCCGCCGTGCACCTGGCCTTCCACAATCAGCGGATTGACCACCACTCCTACGTCGTCCACGCATACGTACTTGCGGATCGTGACCCGCCCGGTCTCCGTGTCCACCTCGATGGCGGCCAGATGGGTGCCGTGCGGGTAAGAGAAATTCTGCGGATCGAAGGTGGCGTCCGAATCCAGATTGGGCTCAAACCCGTCCGGCAGGTTGTGCGCGGAGAAGGTCGCAAAGGCGATCTCACCGAGCGCCGTCGACTGGTCGGTGCCCTTGACACTGAACTTGCCGTCCGCGAACTCGATGTCCTCTTCGCTGGCCTCCATGAGGTGCGCGGCCACCGCCTTGGCCTTCTCGATCACCTTGTCCGCCGCGGCGAGTACCGCCATGCCGCCCACCGTCAGCGACCTGGATCCATAGGTGTCCAGACCCCGCTGGGAGATCTGGGTGTCCCCATGCAGCACCTCGACATTTTCGAACGGCACGCCCAGCTTGTCCGCCACGAGCTGGCTCCACGCGGTTTCGTGGCCCTGGCCGTGGGAGGAGGAGCCGGTGACCACCTCGATGTTGCCGGTGGGCAGCACCCGCACCTGGGCGTGCTCCCAGCCGCCGGCGGCGTAGTTGAGCGCACCAAGCACCCGGGACGGCGCGAGCCCGCACATTTCCGTGAAAGTGGAGATGCCGATGCCCAGCTGGACAGGGTCGTTGGATTCGCGGCGCCTCGCCTGCTCAACCCGGAGCGCGTCGTAGTCAAAGAGCTCAAGCGCCTTCGCCGTGGCCGCCTCATAGTTGCCGCTGTCGTATTCGAGCCCGGCAACGGTGGTGAACGGGAATTCCTCGTGTTTGATCCAGTTCTTTTCCCGCAGTTCCAGCGGGTCCATGCCCAGTTCGGCGGCGAGTTCGTCCATCATGCGCTCGAGCGCGAAGGTGGCCTCCGGCCGGCCGGCGCCGCGGTAGGCATCGGTCCACGCCTTGTTGGTGAACAGGTTGGTGCATTCAAACCGGTAGGCCGGGAACTTGTAGATGCCGTTGTACATGAAGGCACCCAGGATCGGGATGCCGGAGGTGACCAGGCCCAGATAGGCTCCCATGTCCGCCAGCAGGTGCACGTCCAGTCCGGTGACAATCCCGTCCTTGGTGGCCGAAAGCTTCAGCTTCTGCACCTGGGCCCGGCCGTGGTGGGCCGCCATGAGGGATTCGCTGCGGGTCTCGGTGTACTTGCACGGCTTGCCGGTGTGCCGCGCGGCCAGCACGGTGATGGCCTCCTCTGGGGTCACCTGCAATTTTCCGCCGAAGCCGCCACCCACGTCGGGGGCGATCACGCGCACCTTGCTTTCCGGGATTCCCAGGGTCAGCGCCATCATGAGCCGCAGGATGTGCGGCACCTGGGTGGCCGACCACATAGTGATCTGTTCACCGGTGGGGTCCACCACGGTGGAGCGGGGCTCCATGAAGGACGGGATGAGCCGCTGCTGGTAGAACGTGCGTTCGATGAGAACCTCGGCGTCCGCCAGTGCCTCAGCGATCGGTTTGCCGGTGCCGGCCTCGCCCGAGTCAAAGACCCAGGTGGCTGATTTGTTGGTGCCCAGGCCCGGGTGGGCCAGCACCTCATCCTTCACTGCTTCCTCCAGGTCCAGGACGACGGGCAGCTCCTCATAGTCGACGTCCACCAGCTCGACGGCGTCGCGGGCGGCGGCGGGACTGCGGGCGATGATGCACGCGACCACTTCGCCGGCGAAGGCAACCTCATCCACGGCGATGGCAGGGTGCGCTGGGGCCTTTTGGTCCGGGGTGATCGGCCAGGCGTTGGGCAGGCTGCCCTGCTCTGCGGCCACGTCGGCTCCGGTGAGCACCGCAATGACGCCGGGAGAAGATTTCGCGGCGGCGGCGTCGACCGAGGTGATCTTCGCGTGGGCGAATGGGCTGCGTACCATCGCCAGATGCAGCATGCCGGGCAGCGTGATGTTGTCGGTGAACCTGGAGCGCCCGGTGATCAGGTGGGCATCCTCCTTCCGGAGGCGGGCCCTGCCGACTTCGGCGGTGGTCATGACACACCTGCCTTTTCCGTTTCGCCGGTGTCCGAGGACGCAGCGCTTTCCGAGGAAACAGTGCCTTCCGCGGCCGCTTGGACCGCGGCAACAATGTTCTGGTACCCGGTGCACCGGCACAGGTTCCCCTCCAGGCCGTCCCGGATTTCCTGTTCGGACGGGTGCGGGTTTTCCGCCAGCAGGGATGCGGACTGCATGATCATGCCCGGGGTGCAGAAGCCGCATTGCAGTGCATGGCATTCGTGGAAGGCCTGCTGCAGCGGGGCGAGTTTGCCGTCCCGGGCCAGGCCCTCGATGGTGGTGACGCGGTGGCCGTCGGCCTGGACCGCGAACATGGTGCAGGATTTCAAGCTGACCCCGTCCAAATGGACGGTGCAGGCGCCGCAGTTGGTGGTGTCGCAGCCAATCAATGTGCCGGTCTTGCCAAGCCGTTCGCGCAGGTATTGGACCAGCAGCAGCCGCGGCTCGACGTCGTCGGTGTAGCTCACATCATCGACTTCGACGGTGATCGTTTTGGAACTCGCCATTGAGATCTCCTCTCGCTATGGAGGACGAGCACGACTGCCCGGCTTCCAGTCTTGGTGTGTCACACGCTACATTAAGCCGAAGGATTGCGGGTCAGGGATTCCTAAGTTCCTACCCTGCGTCCTCGTGGCCGGCGTCGGCCATGGGCTCATGGTGGATCCGGGCATCCATGCTGCTCAATCGTCCACCTTCCCCGCCCCAGTGCAGCGCAATGATTTCGGCGGCGATCGAGACGGCCGTCTCCTCGGGGGTCCGGGACCCCAGGTCCAGGCCGATGGGGCTGGACAGTTTGGACAATTCGGCCTCGGTCAGGCCAGCCTCGCGCAGCCGCTCCAGCCGGTCGCGGTGCGTGCGCCGGGACCCCATCGCCCCCACATAGGCCACGTTGTGGCGCAGCGCCACCTCCAGCAGCGGCACGTCGAATTTCGGATCATGGGTGAGCACGCAGATCACCGTGCGGTCATCCACCTGGCCGGCGCCGATCTGCGCCTGCAGGTAGCGGTGCGGCCATTCCACCACCACCTCGTCCGCTTTCGGGAACCGGGCAGCCGTGGCGAAGACCGCGCGCGCGTCACAGACCGTGACCCGGTAGCCCAGGAAGCTGCCCTGCCTGGCGACGGCGGCGGCAAAGTCGATCGCGCCGAACACCAGCATCCGCGGCTGCGGGGCGAAACTTACCGCGAACACGCGCATCCCCTCGCCGCGCCGCTGGCCGTCCGGCCCGTACATGAGGGTGGCATTGCGGCCGGCGGCCAGCAGGCCCTGCACGTCGTCGCAGACCGCGTGGTCGGCGCGGTCGCTGCCCAGGGAGCCGGCAAATCCATCCGGGCGGACCACCAGGTGGCGGCCCAGCCAGGCCGGATCCGGGTGTTCGATCACGGTGACCACGGCCACCGGCCGTCCGGCTCCGACGTCGTCGGCCACCTGCGGCAGCTGCGGGAAAGTTTTGGCGGAGACCGGTTCAACGAAAATGTCCAGGATCCCGCCGCAGGTCAGGCCCACCTCGAACGCAGCGTCGTCGCTGATGCCGTAGCGCTGCAGAACCGGCCGGCCGGCCTGGACCACCTCGGTGGCCAGTTCGTAGAGAGCACCTTCGACACAGCCGCCGGACACCGAGCCCACCGCGCGGCCGTCGGCGTCGACCATCATGGCCGCCCCGGCCGGCCGCGGCGCGGACCGGAAGGTGCGCACCACTGTACCCAGCCCCACGGTGTGGCCGGCCACGATGGCGGCTACCAGATCATCCAGGACCTCACGCATTGGCAACCACGTCCAACAATTCCTCGAAACTCTGCATTGAGTGCCCCCCTATAAAGTAGTCAACATGCGGCAGCACCGCCCTGATTCCCCGCTGCAGGGGCTCGTATCCCGCCTTGCCCCGGTGCGGGTTGGACCAAATGATCCGCCTGGCCAGGTGGTGCAGCCGCTCGGCCTGGCGCCCCAGCAATGCCGGATCGCCCCGCTCCCAGCCGTCGCTGGCAATGACGACGACGGCGCCGCGCGCCACCACGCGCTGGCCCCAGCGGTCGTTGAAGGCGCGCAGCACCTCCCCGAGCCGGGTTCCGCCGGACCAGTCGGGGACGGCGCGGCCGGCGAGGGCCAGGGCATTGTCGGCGTCCGGCACCCGCAGAGCGCCTGTCACCCGGGTCAGCCGCGTGCCCAGCGTGAACACCTCCACCTGGTGCGGAGCGGCCTCGACCACCCGGTGGGCTAGCCGCAGCAGGCTGTCCGCATAGGGCGCCATCGAGCCCGAAACATCGATCAGCCAAACCAGACGGCGCGGTTTGCGCGGCGCCCGCGCGCGGCGCAGCGGCCCCGGTTCCCCGCCGCGGCGCAGCTGGTCGCGCAGGGTCCGTACCCGGTCCACGTCGCCGTGCCGGTCCAGGCGTTTACGCCGGGTCTGCCGGGTCGGCAACCGCACCGGCAGCTGCTCGAACATCCGGTGCAGCAGCGCCCGCTCGTCCGGCTCCAGCGTCGCCACGTCCCGGTGTCTCAGCCGCTCCCGGCGGCTGGCGAGCGCTTTCAGTTGGTTGGGGCCGTCCTCCCGGCCGCCGCCGTCGTCGTCCAACGCGGCCGCGCTGACGGAGGCTGCGGCCGCCTCCGTGCGCGTGGCGGCCGAATGCTCCACCGCGAACCAGGCCTCAAAGGTCCGTTGGTAGGTCGGCAAGTCCTCCGGCGCGGCGCACAGGGTGGCCCGGCCGGCCCAGAACACGTCCGCGCGGCGTCCGAGGGCGAGCCTGCCTACGGCATCGACAAAGCTGCGCGCCCGGTCCGCTGTCACCTTCACTCCGGCCGAGCGCACCGCCGCGGCAAAGGCCAGGAGGATCTCCTCGGCGCTGTGCTCCACGGCCGCCATCAGTCAGCCGAGCATCCGGGCCAGGGATGCCGATACCCGCTCGGTGTCTTCACGGTACTTGCACAGCGCGCCGATGCTCGCCGCGGCCGAGGCGAGGTCGAGCTCGGCCCGGCCGAGCTGGTGCAGAGCCCGGGCCCAATCCAGGGTTTCGGCCACGCCGGGGGGCTTGAGTACGTCGTCGGAAGCCCTGATCTGCTGGACCACGCATACCACCTGTTCGGCCAGCAGCGTCGGGACTTCTGGCAGCCGCGTGCGCACGATTTCCACCTCGCGGGCCAGCCCCGGGTGGTCAATCCAGTGATATAGGCATCGCCGTTTGAGTGCGTCGTGGACGTCACGGGTCCGGTTGGAGGTGAGCACAACAATCGGCGGGGTGTCTGCCTTGACCGTGCCGAACTCGGGGATTGAAACCTGGTAGGTGGAGAGAACTTCCAAGAGGAATGCCTCGAACTCGTCGTCGGCGCGGTCGATTTCGTCGATCAGCAGCACGGCAGGGCTCTGCTGCAGCGCCTTCAGTATCGGCCGCGCAAGCAGGAATCGCTTGTCATAGAGGGAGTGCTCCAGCTCGGCCACGCTCAACCCCGCGCCACCGCCGGCCTCCACGCTGCGCAGATGCAGAATTTGCGCGGTGAAGTCCCAGTCGTACAGCGCCTGCGTGGCATCGATTCCCTCATAGCACTGCAGCCGGATCAGCGGCAGCCCAAGGGCCTGCGCGAGGGCCTCGGCCAAGGAGGTCTTGCCGGTACCGGGTTCCCCCTCCAGCAGCAGCGGGCGTTGCATGCTCAGGGCGAGGTAGCCGATCGTGGCCAGGCCCTCATCGGCGAGGTAGCCGGTGGATGCCAGCATTTCGGCCAGTGCTGCGGCGGAGCTGATCGACGTCTGCGTCATGGCACCAGCATAGGGCCACTGATCGACAGGGGCCCGGGAGTCGCGGCCAGCCGCCAGTGGGGAAACCCATCATGCAGCTGGCGCGTTGTCACGAAGTCGAGGCCGATCACCAGGAAGTTCATCACGGCTGCGACGATGGTAAACCGCAGTGCCCCACCTTTCCCCGCGCTGACCCAAAGCTGCGCGACGACCTAGCTAGACCCACGGAATAGCCCTCAACTGACCAGGGCGGCTAGCGCCAAGATGGATGCATCGACGGGCCACGGACAATCGCACTGTCAAAGTCATTGCTTCTGACCTTCTGCCACTCGTTGGATGGACGGACAATGTGAGCGCCTAGTGTCGAGCGATCAAACCGGAACGCAACGCCTCGCCCCGGACCCGGACCCGGACCCGACGAGACCTGCCGGGCGGCTCCTTCCCGCGTCCAGGAGGACATCGATGACCGGCACATTCGAACTCTTCACCGACGAGGAGACGCTCTTCAGATTCAGACTCAAAGCCCCTGATGGAACAGTGGTGGCCGTCTCCAGATCATTCCCCGATAAAGCTGCCGCGGTCGCCGGCATCGCCGCCGTCCGCGAATACGCCGGAATGGGCATGATCACCGACCAGTGCCCGGACATCCCCCGTCCCCGGATCACCCACAGCGTCCTCGGCGGGCCGGCCACCTTCCCCCGGTCGGGCCGGCCCGCCGAGGCGCCGCAGCGTACTGCCGCCACGGGATCGTACCGGCCGGCCGCACCAGGCCGGGTTCCTGTGGGATGCGGCCTGCACAGAGCCGCCTGAGGCGAAGCTCCAGGATTCCGTCTTCGCCGGGGCTGGCCCCGGTCACCGGATCGCGGTTGGATGGTCAGGGTGATGTTTTCGTGGGAACGTATTTGCGTAGCCGGCCCCGAATGGCGGGTTGCGTCCCCGTTCCGGTGCCTTCCGGGACCGAGGAACTTATCGTCCCCGTATCGGTGAGGGCAGCGTAGGTGGGTCGGGCGAGCTCGTAGTGCCGGTACAGACTGTCCGTGTCGGTTGGTTCAAGGTGGAGGTCCGCGTCAAGTTGCGGGGCGTCGGTGATCTGGTCTTTGGTGTAGGGCACGCGGATGTCCTGTCCCTCGGTCATTGCGCCTTCGAACGGGACGAAGGACTCTGAGATTCCGAACAGTCCTGTCCGGACGGTGATCCAGCTGGGCCGTTCGGTGTCTTCGTCCAGGTAGACCTGGCCTAAGGGGCCGATCTTGTCTCCGTCGATGGAGAGGACGTTTGCGCCTTTGGCGAGCAGATCGTCGATGTCTTCCGGGCCGAGCATGGTGTCTCCTTGGATTTTCTCTATGCGCAGGTTGGGCTGGCTTGTGGAAAAGTGAAATATCTGACTGTGAGGTCGTGTTCTTCGGCGTGACTTGTTCTTAGTAGACGACGGTGCCGGTGGTCTCCACGGTGGTGCCGGAAATGGCGTTGCGGTCACTGACCTCGAGCTGGATTCCTGTCCGCCGCAGCGGTGTTTCCAAGGCCGTGGAGAGGTCCGGAATGACCCGGGTGTTGATGCTGTGGAGGACGTCCTGGATGTCGGCGCGGTTGTTGACGGTGACTTTCATCGTCAGATCCGGGTCCATGGCTGTGCCGCGTAGCAGCGCCGAGGAACCCACAACCCCGGGCAGGGTATTGATCTGGTTTTCCACGGCGGAGGCCAGCACCGAGGCTTCACATAGCGTGGTTCCGGAGGCGGGGTCCTGATGCAGCCGGTACCTGTCGGCGGGATTCCTTCGTGGAATCTGTGCCAGGATCCACAACAGTCCCAGGGCGCCCAGGACAGCACCGGCCACCAGGACTATGGCTGTAGCAGAGGCAGGGCCGAAGACCGTGTGCAGGTCCCCTGTCACGACGGGACTCTCTGCAGCCACCGTTGCGGGGCTCATGGCGTGCAGCGTTCCGCTGGCCATCAGCAGTATCAGGACGCCGCCGGCCAGGGCGAGAAGGCCAAGGATGAGGAGCCAGGTGCGGTTCAGCGCTCCGGCGTGTTGTCGCATGGGGTGCCTTCTTTCCGGAATACGGGAGGATGGTGACAGCGGTTATTCCTTGGACCGGACGGTCGCGGTGATCTTTGGGACCGGGTTGAGCCCGGCACCGGCCAGTTGAGCCCTGACCTCGGCAATGACACGGCCGCGCAGTTCCCCTGTTTCATGCAGGGCCGTGGTCACGTTCAGATGGACCGCGCGTGCCGAGGCCGTGGCCGATGCTGAACCGACGCCGTCGACATATTCACTTTGCGCGGCCGCGTACCGCGCAACGGCCCGCCGTGTCATGACAATTTCCTGCGTTCCCTCCACCTGTGCCGATCCGTCTCCGGGTGCCTGCAGCCGCAAGGCGTTATAGCTGCCCGGAATCAGCGCTGCCGCGAGCAGGACAACTCCTACGATCGCCGCCGCTGCCCCGACGGCCCAGACGCCCGGATCGTTCCAGGTCACACCGGTCAGCCAGTCCAGGGTGCCGGCCAGAAACACCGGCCAAGAACCCGTGGCCAGCCGCGCCACTGCCGCCCACACCAGTCCCACCCCGGCGGCCAGCAGAAGCAGTCCCAGGATCAGGGCAGGAACAGCCCGGCTGGGACGGTGCCGCAGGGATGTTGCTTTCCCATCGTGCCGGCTCATAACAGCCTCCGGCGGCCGGTGGACTCATCGGCAGGTTTCAGCCAGGACACTGTGATGTCGACCTGGCGCACCTCCACCCCGGTCAGGGCGTTGACGCGTTCGCTGATCCGGCGCCGCAGCTGTTCGGTCACCTGGCGCAGCGGTACCGGGTAGAGCAGCCCTATTTCAACGCTGAGCACCGCGATATTGCCTGCCAGCTCCACCGTAACTTTGGGCCGGGCGGAAAAGTCCGAATGTGCTCCGATGCCCAGAAACCCCCCTGAGGACCCGCCGGCAAAGGACTCTTCGCTGGCGACCTGACTGGCGATCTTCTCCAGCACCTTCCGGTCAAGGACGGTGCGCCCCCGCGAATCCAAATCCGGGGAGCCGGCATGTGCTGCAGTGGCATTCATCGGCTGGATGCTTTGCCGAACAATGCCTGCAGATCCAGTTTCCCTTCCGCAACACGGCCCACTACCAGCCCGATCAGGCCAAAGAGGACCGCTATCACCAGGGCTGTAAAACCTCCGAAGGCCAAAACGATTCCTAATACCAGGCCGACTGCCAGACACCATCGTGTAGTGGACATGGGCACTCCTTCCAAAATCGGCTGCCGCCCGAAAACGAGGCAGAGCGGGTGAGCTGGTTACTCCAGAGGCTTCCTGGTGTCCTCTTCGGGCCGCTCATCCTCTGGCAGATGAACATCGGTGACGTGGACATTCACTTCCAGCACCTCCAGACCGGTCGCGCGCTCCACCGACTGGATGACATTGCGCCGGATACCCTGGCTCACCTCGACAATGGACGTTCCGTACTCGACGACGATACTCAAGTCGATGGCGGTCTGGCGTTCACCCTTCTCCACGCTCACCCCACCGCTGACATTCGTCTGGGAACCGGGAATGCGCTCGGTCATCGCGCCGAACGCGCGCCGGGCAGCGCTGCCCATCGCATACACACCGGGAACCTCACGCGTGGCCATGCCGGCCAGCTTCTGGACCACGGTTTCCTCAATGGTGGTATCACCCCGGTCCGTGTGCAGCAGGTCGGTCGTGCGGCGCGTTTCTACGGGGGCGTTCCGTTTCTGCCCCTCCTCGGCAGCCACCATGCCGCCGGACTGTGCTGGGAACTGCGGGGCTTCTGTCACGGGAACCATCTCCTCAATCAACCGTGCGATGTTGCCTACATGGTTAAAGACGCACGTCACCGCCAAACGTCACGCGGATAGGCAAACTGTTTTGCTTGTCCCTGCGTCACCGCACCAGGGCATTCCCATTACCGGCGCCGTCTGAAAATATTGGTAATAAGCCCCGGAACCCGGGTGGCGGGGTTCGGGGGCACAGGGAGACGGCGGTGACGATGGATGAGCGTGAGCCCGTTGCCCTGACGCGGCCCCATGATCTGGATGAGGCGACCGTCGTCGCCCGGGCGCAGGACGGCAACCTGGACGCCTTCGAATACCTCGTCGAGGCGTATCAGGGCAGACTTTTCCGTCTCGCTTTCCGGATGCTGCACGACCGGGGCGACGCCGAAGACGTCGTGCAGGACACCCTGGTGGCCTGCTGGAGAAAGCTGCCGCTGCTGACAAGCGTGCAGGCTTTCAGCGGGTGGCTTTACCAGATGGCCACCAACCGCTGCCTGGACAGTCTGCGTCGACGGTCCGGCCACCCGGAGGTCGTCCAGGAACCGGCAACTCTGCAGACAACCGCCGATTCCTTCGCCGGACCGGGAGCCGGAGGCGATCCCGCCCGCGATGCGGAAATCTCCTGCGAGATCGACGGCTTGGCCGCAGCGCTGCTGACCCTCCCGCCCGGGCTGCGCGCCTGCTGGCTCCTGCGGGAAATCCACGAACGCAGCTACGCTGAAATAGCCGCAACGCTGAAGGTCAGTGAACAGACTGTCAGAGGGCGCCTCGCCAGAGCACGCGCACAACTCGCGGAAAAGATGAGTCAATGGCAATAGACGAAACCATCCCCCGCCTGGGCTGTGGCCGCGGCATCGACGAGGTCTGGGCATCCATCAACCAGCCCCCCACCGCCCATGAGAACGGCTGCGTCCAGTGCCGGACGGCACGGGCCAGCCTGGCAAAGCTCGCGGAGGCCACCGGCACGCTTCGGGACAACGATGCAGAAGACCCCTCCCTGCAGCCCCATCACGGCGTCAAGGACGCCATCATGAACCTGGCCCGTGCCGAAGTCCGAAGGGGCAGCCGGCTCCCCGTCTTCCGGGCTGAGCAGGGGGGCATCACGATCAGCGAACAAGCCATCACTTCAGTCATCTGGTCCGGCGCGGATGCCCTTCCGGGAGTACGGGCCCGCCGCTGCCGCGTCCACCCTGCCCCGGGTACCGCGGACGACCCCCGCTCGGACGGGACCGCCGACATCGCGGTGAACCTTCGAATCGCCGTGGCCTCCGGCACCGACATCCCCGGAACCGCCGAGCTGCTGCGTCAGCGGATCATCAGCATGATCACAGAACACGTCGGGCTCAACGCCGGAGCCGTCAACATCACCGTGGAGGATTTCTACGATGTCTGAGCATCCCCTCGAAGCCCGGCTGATCAGCAGCCACCTCATTGCCGACCTTGCTGCCCGCACCGCCCTCGATACACCAGGTGTCCTCCGACTCGAACCGACCCTGAAAAACCTTCTCACCCGCCTGGGGAAAGGAACAATCCAAAATCTCCGCAAGCCAGACACCCGCACCACTTCCGGCCGGCACGACGGCGTCTTCGTCACCGTCCACAACGGCATCGCCGACGTCCAGCTCGACATCGCCACCGATATCGCCTTCGCAGCCCTGAACGTCGCCCAGGCCGTGCGGGAGCAGATCGCCCGGACCATCAGCCACACCGGCCTCACCCCCGGGCGCATCGACATCTCGGTCCTGGCCATAGAGCACCCACCCGCCGCCACAGCGGCCCGTCCTCCCAAGCCCCTCTGATCCAGGACACCAGCATGACGGCGACCCCACCATCATCGTTACGGATCAGCCTGACGATTCCGAACTACCGCTACCGCACCGGGACTCCCGAGCGCTACCCCCTCGGCATGGAACCGGCATGAACTCTGAACCCAACAACCAGGAAAATCCGGCCGAAGGAAACACGAACGGAACCGGCCGGCACCAAGGCAGGACATTCTGGGCAGCGGCCATCCTCCTCCCGCCGGCGCTGCTGCTGTGCGGCGTCTGGCTGCTGCTGATTGCCAGCTACCTTCCCGCCGCCGTGTTCTTCTTTGCCACCATGGCCTCTCTGGCCTACTTCGCAGCCCGACGCCGGCGCGGCCGCAGCCCAAAATAGACGCCGGAACGGCCTTCCGGCCGGCAGGCCGACTTTCCCTGTTGGAGCAGGTCTCAGCTTTAAGATCGGGTGCCGTCTGCCTGTTTTTACTTCCGGGGTATGTGGAATGCTTCAGCCATGCCGTTCTACGTCGAATACACCGTCAATCAGAATGCCGACATCCGTTCTGCGCTGGACGCCGCTGACCGGGAGGAAGCTCTGAGCAGGGCCACCGATGCGGTGAGGGAGGCCGGGTGCCGGGCCGCCCTGCTGCGCTTCGAGGCCACAGCGAGTACCTCCTTCGGCCAGGGTGTCTTGGTTGCCCGATATTCGGAAACCGGTGGCTGGGAAACGCTTTAGGACAGCCCTCGGGAGCCCTGCGGATGCTGCGAAGCCGGTCAGCCATACTCCCTGGCTATCTTTCAAGAGTGCTGCGGGCCCGTCGAATCCGTAGGATGGGAACCGCCCCGCCGCGATCTAGCCGCTGCCTGTTCGATCCCTACAACCCCCGCCGAGAATACCGGAAGGATGCTGAACTGGTGCTCCCGATGAACGAACGTCCCCGCGCCGTAATCCGCGACGAATCAGGTTCCATCGTTCAGCCGGAACGCTGGAACGACGAGCAGCGCCGCGAGGCGCGCGCATCCATCATCGAGCAGTTCCGCCACGGCTTCCAGCGCGAGAGGCTCGAAGAGGTCCGCGACGAAATGGCGGCCCGCTGGACGTACGTTGAATCCTGGGAGGAAGAACAGGCCGTGAGGGAATGGATCCTGAGCCAGCTGGACGGCCTGATCGAGCTCGACAAGACCGGCCAGGTCAATCACAAAGCCACCGAGACAGGTGCACCGTAATTCCTGGATCCCAGCGCCGCCCGCAAGAACCGGGAAGCAGCACACAGATTCGCTGAGGAAAAACAGGGAAGCCGGAACCGGCACCTGTCACAGCCCCGGATGGATGCGGGTGCCCTCGTGGACGGAGACATCCTGCGGGGCACCGGAACAGACCCAGCAGCAGGGCGCTCAGGCCCAAACTGTCAGTCCGGAACCCCCCTGCCGGCCGGAAGCCGTCGGAGCCCGTTCCTGGCATTTTCCGGGCAGCACGTGCCTCCCCCGGGAAGATCCAGGGACCCGGGAATGTTAATACAGTATGGCTGGCCACGGCCGGGAAAAGCTTCCGCAGGGCAGACCCGGTTGTCTCTCCCGGTCCGGATCTGCCGGGCCCGAGGCCAGAGTTTTCGGCACGACCCGCGCAACGGGATGATCGGGGTGGCGGGAGAACATTGGGAGGTTCTGATGGACGTTCTTATCCTCATCGGCCGTGTGCTGTTTTCGGTGCTGTTCCTGGTGTCGGCCTTCGGCCATCTCACGAAGCGGGAGATGATGTCCGGCTATGCGGCGAGCCGCGGAGTGCCCGCGGCGAGGGTGCTGGTGCCGCTGACGGGGGTACAGCTCGGCGTCGGGGCGGTCATGGTGGCCCTGGGACTTTGGCCAGACCTTGGCGCGCTGATCCTTTTCGTCTTTCTCCTGCCGACGGCATTTCTGATGCACGCCTTCTGGAAGGAAAGCGACCCTCAAAGCCGGGCAATGGAGCGGGTTCAGTTTTTGAAGGATCTGTCGTTGGCCGGAGCGGCACTGGTGTTGTTCGCGGCGTTCGCCTCCCTGGGCGGCGACCTTCACCTTGTCATCGCCGGGCCGCTGTTCAACTTCCGCTAAGGGCTCGCCCTGTCATCGGAGCGCGCCGGTCTCCCCAGCGGGTGGGCCGCCTTCAGTCGGTGCGTGTCTAGGCGTACCACTGCCAGCCTGGAGGTGCCCAGTCTTCCGGGGCTTGGTGGGAGTAGTGTTTGCCGCAGTGTTTGCAGTTGTAGCTGACGACCGGGGGCCGCAGGCTGTCCGGGACCGGGTCCGGGTCGTAGGATGCCGGAACATATCCGGTGAATTCCAGGTAAGCGTCGGTGCCACATTGATGGCACTTCGGCAGCGGCGGCTGGGCGGGAACGGACTCCCGGAGGTGTCGCCGGTCGCGTCTTCGGGCTGTGATTGTCATGAAGGTCCCACACACTCCTCATTAGGTTGAATGCCGGCCTGTCCGGAATCCCTGATCAAAGCGGTTCTGCGGGGCATCACTCTGCCCGGCGGCAAGGGTGCCCGGTGTGTCAGGGTTGTGTTGCGTCGAAGAAACGGTATTCCCGGGGCGGGGCTTCCGCCTCGTGTGCCTTGGCCTGGATGAAGTCGCGGTCCTCCTGGGAGAGCGCCGTCTCGCCGTGCCGGTCACCTTCGTCAGTGCCCGTCTCCTTGCAGATGGTTGCCGTGATGGTGCGCGGCAGAATCAGGCACCCCGGATTGTCGATGAGCCACGTCTGCGTGTCCGGATCGAGCCGGTCCCATTGGTCCCTGATGTTCATCTTCGTTGATGCATCCTTTCCGTCGTGATCCCTGCCGCCAGGCCGCCGTGGCTTGGTATCCGGTGGGGGAGTCTGCTCAGGGTACGCTGTCCGGCCGGTGAAGAACAGAGGCAGGCCGGGTGCGTGGGGTGCAGCATGGGAGGGCTAGGAAAGCGCCTCGATTTCGACAAACATGATCCAGGCTGTGCCCCGGTTCTCGACGGTGTGCGCGGCGCCTGCCGGGCGGGCGTAGCTTTGGCCGATACTGAGTTCGACCGCGGTCTCGGTGCCGTCCGGGGCTGTCGCCCACAGGGTGCCCTCGGTGAGAGGGACGACCACGTACTCGTGCTCGTGCACGTGCGCCGGGATCGTATCTCCGGGTTCCAGTTCCCAGCGTGTTACCCGGAAGGTGCCGTTCTCGATCTGCGTTTCACTGATGGGCAAGGTTGCTCCTGTGGTTTGCTGTGTTCGCTGTTCCGGTCACCGTGCCGGTCCGCCCTGGCCGGGGGAGCTGCCCTGAATGCAGTTCAGGCGGCCTTGTGCCGGCGGGGGTCGCGGCCCCGTGCGCTGTGTCCCTGTCTTGCCGGGGTGCCGGTGGCAGTCCAGGGTGCCAGCGCGCCGGCTGAACGGGCCGCCGGCGGAGCGGTGGATAGTGGGGAGGGCGTCCGGGCCGCGGGCCGGGCGTTGGCCGATGGTCTGTGGAGGGGGATGTCGGGGCAGAGGTCGGTGATCAGGCCCATGCCGGCGTATTCGCGGACCGCAGTGATGCCGGCGACAGCGGCGGCCTTGTCAGGGAACGGCCGGGAAAGCGCCATCACGGTCCCGTCGGGGGCCGTGAGCCTGAACCTGAAGTGCTTGTCTTCGTCGTGGAAGAGTTCGAATGTACCTGTCATGGGTGTCCTCCTGGACGCGGGAAGGAGCCGCGCCGGCTTTCTCCTCGGTCCGGGACGCGGCGTTGCGTTCCGGAGACTCTGGTCAGGCAAGGGATTCAGTTCGGCGTGTCTGTGACGCACGACACACAGGTGTGGCCTTAGACTACGCGGTCAGCAAGCATACTGACTAGTAATTTGCCGGACCCTGCTCCCGGAACCTGTGACCGCCCGGCCGCTGGGGCCGGACGAAACTCATGGTCTGAGGTTGGCACGCACTCATTCCCTGCACGAGTTGCAGGGGTGGCTGACGGCGGGACAGCCATACTTGAAAGCACTGCCCCGACACGCGCCCGCGAGGGCGGAAGGATGCTGATGCCGTGCTGCCGATGAACCAACGTCCCTGCGCCGTGATCCGCGACGAATCAGGTTCCATAGTTCCTCCGGAACGATGGAACCTGGAGCAACGCCGCGAGGCTCGCGCGTCCATCGTCGATCAGTTCCGGCACGGCTTCCAGCGCGAGACGCTGGTCCGGGACGAAATGGCGGCCCGCTGGAGCTACGTTGAATCCTGGGAGGAAGAGCAGGCCGTGCGGGAATGGATCCTGCGCCAGATCGAAGGTCTGATCCAGCTCGGCAAGACCGGACGCACCAACAACGGCGGAGACGCCAACCACAACGCCACCGGGACGGGTGCACCGCCAGTTCCTTGATCCCCTCGCCGCCTGCAAAGAACCGGACGTAAGAAGGGATTTCCTTCGCGTAGGAAAACAGAAAGGCCGGCGCGCCCGCTCCGGCCTCTTCTGCGTCCCCTGGCACCGACACCCCCTCGGATGGAGTTATCGGAATTGGTGTCAGATTTTGTCCGTGGGGTCCGCGGCCGGGGCTACTTCGGGCTCTCCGCTTCGGTGCTGGCCCCGCCAGATGATTGCCCCTGCGGCCACGGCCGCCGCGAGAAGGCCGGCGGCCAGCCATGCCTTGGCGTGACCGTGGTCTGCGTGCCTGAGTTTGCGCTCGGCGCGGTGTAGTGCCGTTTCTGCAGCCTTCCGTGCCTGTTTCGCGGCCTTCCGGTTCCCAGTGAGCGTGAGGACCGCCGCGTGGGCCACCTCGGGAACATTGGCGTCCTCAAGCCGGGACAGCGCCCACCGCACAGCGGCCTCGGCCTGGGGCGAGCGGTCCTCCGCGGCGTGTTTGATCCATCCCGCCACGCGGGGCTGGACGTCGTGCGCGGTTTTGTTCCATCCGGTCATGGTCATCTCCTTACGGTCCGGTGGCTACGGGACCTGTGTTGGATGATTCTTACCGCACCGGCCACGGTGACCAGGGCAGGATCAGCATACCCAGCCCGCCGAGGGCTGGATTATCCGGTGCGGGGCGGTCTGTGTGCCCCGGTCCGCGGCAGTCCGCGCGTTGCGCGTCAGCGTTTCTTGAAGGCGTCTTTGACCTTCTCTGCAGCCTGCTTCAGGTTTGCCTTGGTCTGGTCGGTTTTGCCTTCGGCTTGCAGTCTTTCGTTCCCGGTCGCTTCGCCGGTTGTCTCTTTGCCTTTGCCCGCGGCCTTCTCGGCGGCGTGCTTGAACTTGTCACCCAAACCCATGATCTTTCCCCTGTCGAGCGGATGGTCCGTCGGGGAGCCCCGGCGGGACATGTTCATCGTAACCCCGTAGCCGTAACCGGATCCTCATCCCGGGCGCCGGAGCTGGCATCCTGGTGGCCCGGTATCGCGCTGATAGCGCTGTCCGCGGTCTGGCTCGCTGGCATCTCCGGGTTCCGTGGCACCGTGGGCAGTGCGCGCTGTTCATTCGCGCTGCCGCTTTGACCTGCTGCGGATGCTTGCCCGAGCGGGCGTGGCCGGTGCCGGTGAACCCCCTGGCGGAAGAGCCCGCGGGCAGTCAGTGCGAGTAACCGGGTAGCCCCGGCCAGGACCAGCAGGGCCGTGAACAGCACGAGTCCGGCGAGGAACATGGTGAAACCCAGCAGGAGCGTTCCCAGAAAGATCAGGTGCAGCGAAACCGTGTACGGGTCCTCCACAGCCCCCTCCCTTCTGTCTGCGGCACCGTCACTCCGCCGGCCGGCGGTTCCTCATTCTCTCCCATAACCGGCCCGGCGGGCGGACCTGGGCAGTGCCGGGTTCCCGCAGGAGGCGTGCGGCGTCCAGGATCCTGCGGGCGAAGATGACGCACTGGTCATCGGTGAGTATGGCTGCGCTGGCGGTGGCCGATCCGCGTTCACCGTCGTTGACCGTGGACATGGCCTCGTGGAGGTCCAGCTGGAGGGCATGGACGCTCGGCGGGAGCCTGTTGCTGATGTTCGCTTCGTCGGCGAACAGACTGAACCGGTAGGCGTCGGCCAGTCGCTGCTGGATCCGCTCCGTCCCGGTGGCCAGGGTTTCCACTGCATGTTCAAGCAGGGTGAGCATGCGCTCCGCTTCGGACTGATTGTTGCCCATGCGGCTAACTGTAACGCTGGAAAGCATCCGCGCCGGGGAACCGTCACCGGTCTCTCTTCTCAGGTGGTGGCCGCGTGGAACGCCTCGGCGATCCTGTCCGGGATCGGCCCGCGGGAGGCCATCTGATACCCGTTGCCGATGGCCCACCGGCGGATCCTGCCGGCGTCTAAGCTCCTTGCTGCCGTTCCGGCGGTCCCTTTGGTCTTCCGTCCGGCGGAGATGTACGGGCCAGAAGGGACCGGAGCGCGGCGGCGTTGGCGGCGGAAAGGTCGATTTCGTGACCTGCTCCGTCGAGAGCAAATGTCACTGTCTCGTCGGCGGCGCCGCCGTCAAGGTCGTCGATCAGGATGACGGTTGCCTTCGTGGCCATGCAATCAGGTCCTTACTGTTGTTCTCCCATTAATTGCGGGGGTGTTCGGGTTCCTTCTGCCTTGGAGCGGAGGAAGTCCAGGTCCTCCCGGGAAAGCGTTGCCTGCCCGTGCTGGTCAACCTCGGCGCTTACGCCGGTTTCCTGGCAGATCGTTTCCGTCGTGGTGCGCGGCAGGATCAGGCATCCGGGGTTGTCGGTGAGCCATTGCCGTGTGGCGGGGCTGAGCCGGTCCCAGTGGTCCCGAATGTTCATCTCCATTGATGCTGCCTTCCTGGGTGGACCCGGAACCGATCCCGGGCCCCGGTACTTGGTTGTGAGCAAAGGGTACGCCCGGCGAATCGGTGAAGGACATTGGTCGGAGGTGTGTCGGTGCCGGCGCCGCCCGCCGCATCGACTTGGTGCCGGCGATCTGGGGGACCCTGACAATGGCGGGCAGGACAGCGGGTTTTTCACAACCAGGAATGTTGGACCCGAATGGAAAGCTGCAGGATTCCGGCGGGCTGTCGCTCTGTTCAGAGCCCCACCGAGAGGGGCCGACGATGGCTGGGGATACGCCCGGTCTCAGGCGCGTCTGTCATCGCCGACCCGGTCTGATCCTCCGGACCCTGCCGCCCGGACAACTCTTGCCGTGGCGCGGCGTGGGGACAGCTGCCGCGCAGCAGCAGAGAAATCATGCCTCACTACAGTCAAGCCGGGATTGAGGCGGTCAAGGCACGAGTGGTTTGTACTTGCTTTTGGCTCCATACTGCTGCCTGTTTCCCGGAGGAATCCGCCCGTACCCAGTAGAGTGCCCCGACATAGGACCTGGTTCATGCTGCGTCCCTCCGCTATGAACTTGTCGTGCGACACGCGCCACCGGCCAGCCGGGCTGCTCTCGATCCTGCGGTGCACGCTGACCGGAAGTACGCTTACTATTCCATCGCGGGAATGCTACCGTGAAGATTCACCCGCAGGCGGATCCTGGAGACGACGATGAGCGTGAATGAGGCAGAGAAAGACCCCCGCGACGACGATTCCACCAGTGACCGGAAGCTGACGGGCCCTGCCGGCCTCGGCCGGGATGGCACCATTCCCGGCTCACCGGATGGTGTGGGGCTCGGCGCCGGCACGGAGCCGAACACCTTCGAGCCGGAAGAGGATCCGGACACAACCGCCGAAGCGGCCGAAGACAGCGAAGATACCCGCTGAGGAGTCCTCCGCGGCCTCCCGGCCGTGATGGAGTGCCCCCTGGGATTCTGGCCCGATCCCGGATGGAGTCCTCAGCCTAGGCGGGTTTCCGGCCCCGACCTGGGCCGGCGGACGAAGGAACCAGCCAGTGTCGATGCAGCAAGCGGCCCTTCCAACACCGGTCGGAAGCGGGCAGCCGGCACCCCTGGAAGCCAGAATGCCGACAGGAGATGATGTCGCGGGAATACGCCGACAGGCCGCCGAAATAATCGAGACGATACTGTCAGGGACCGATCCGCTCAACCCCCGGGCCAGGGAAGAGCTGCGCCGACACGTTGCCGCGCACCCCCGGCACCCGGAACTAGCTGTACTGACCGGACACGTTGATCAATCGTGAGAAGGGCGGCTGGCTGCCGCATGCGGTGTGGGGTCGGTGATGGTTGTAGTGGTGCAGCCAGCCATGTAGCTCCCCACGACGCTCAGCCTCGGAGGTATAGCAGCGGGCGTTGGCCCAGCCGTCGGCCAGGGTGCGGTGGAAGCGCTCGATCTTGCCGTTCGTCTGTGGGCGATACGGGCGGGTGCGTCTGTGCTTGATTTCAGGTTCGGCGCAGGTGTCCCGCCACAAGTGTGAGCGGTAGGCGCCACCGTTGTCAGACAGAACGCGCTCGACGGTGATGCCCCGCTGGTTGAACCACTCGACAGCGCGAACGAGCACCGCTGTGGCAGTTTGGGCGGTTTCGTCATCGTGGATTTCGGCGTAGGCGACGCGGGAATGATCGTCGATGACGGTGTGGACGTAGGCGTAGCCCAGAAGTGGTCGCTGTGTTTGTTGCGCGGCTTGCCGGGTGTCTTGGCGCGGTTCTTCTCGCCTTGTCGGCGGCCGACGTAGCGCCAGCCTCCGCGGTCGGGGATGTTGGCGAGCTTTTTCACATCTACATGGATCATGGAGCCGGGATGGTCGTGCTCGTATCGACGGATCGGTTCACCGGTGGCACGGTCGACATGCGACAGGCGGTTCAGGTGAACCGAGGTGAGGATGCGGTGAACCGTCGACGGGGCAATCCCCAAACGGAAAGCCATCTCTTGACCGTGGGCCACGAGACCTGGAATCGGGCGGCAACTTCGCTGATCGGCCAACCGTCATCGACGACGAGGCGGCCGACCTTTAGTCGGTGGCGCGGTGTGAGAGCAGCGTTTGGGTGGGTTTAATTCCCTCGGAGACGGAAAGGGGCCAGCCGGATTCGGCTGACCCCTTCAGGTTGTGCGTGCAGTTCAGTTGGTTCGAGAAGCCTCTGACTGAATGGCCTTGGCGAGGTCGCGGGGACTGCTCCACATAGGCCAATGGCCCGTCGGGAGGTCAATGACGTCGAGGTGTTCAAGGTTCGCGACTTCGGTGAACATGGGATGACCGGTTTGGGCCAGCTCCAGCACCTGCGCGCTCGGGATCGAGCAGCACACCAGGGTGGTCCGGACCTTGCGGCGGGCATCGTTCGTGAGCTCGACGGGCTGACGAAGCACGGGGCCGGGCTCAGGGACGGCCCGGGCCCGAAAACGCTCGAGGACCTCTGCGCTCAGGCCTTCGAGGCTCGCCTGCTGTGCGAGGACGTCGAAGGGCGGCAGCGGAAGCTCCTCCAACTCCTCCGGGAGGTCTGGGGCGAAGGCGCTTCCCGTCGCCACAGGGCCGGAGTCGACCCACACCACTCGATGGACTAGCTCAGGGTGTCGGTCAAGGACGAGGCTGACGGGGGCGTTCGCCCCGCTGTGAGCGACGAGAGTTGCGGGCTGATCCTCGGAGACCCCGAGTTGAGTGATGACGTCTAGGACCGCTGCGGCTTGATCGTCGAGAGTCTTCGCCGCACGCTCGGGATCGTCCCCGTCGAGACCGGGCAGTGTCATCGCGATTGCACGAGAGTGGTCGGGTGTCAGGTGTTCAAGGACTTCATCCCACGCCCAAGCGCCCAGCCAGTGGCCGGCGATGAGAATGATGGTCGGCCTGCTTGTAGTAGTTGTCATGACAATACCCTCGCAGGCACTACGGACAAGGGTATGTCACTATTTATGTCATGAATTTGTCGGGGTCTGAACTGTGAAGCGAGTCGAACGGCTCCATGCTCTATCCGAGATGTTGCGCCGCAGCGGCACGCGGGGGGTTTCCGCCGAACGGTTGGCGAGAGAGTTTGAGGTATCCGTGCGCACAATTAAGAGAGACCTCGAAGCGTTAGAGAACAGCGGTGCGCCTATATGGTCTCGCCCAGGTCCGGGCGGTGGCTACGGATTGGCTATAGGCGCGTCCCTGCCGCCTGTCAGCCTGTCCCCAGCGCAGGCCGTGGCGCTCATGGCAGCCGTGTCCGCTGCACCCGATGCCCCCTACGCCGATCTGGCAGCAGCAGGTATCCAGAAGATCCTGGACGTCCTCGATCCGAAAACCCGAGCACGAGCCGACAAGCTGGCCCACCGCGTTTGGGTCAACGCGCGCCCCTCCTCTTCGCGCGCAATCAAGTCGGCACTGGAGGAGGCGATGGCCGAGCAGCGAGTGATCCGCATTCGCTACACATCGAGAGACGAGACCAAGACCACCCGCGACGTTGAGCCAGTGCTGTTCGCCTCCACGAACGGCCAGTGGTACCTAGTTGGGTGGTGCCGACTGCGCAACGCAATGCGATGGTTCACCGTGTCGCGCATCGAGCGAGCCAGCGTAAGCAAGACGGCTTGCGGCGGCCATACCATCCACGAGGTCGGAGAACCCCCAGCGAACGCCAGACCGGTACACGGTCGTGGCGAGTGAGCCACTCAATCAACCTCTCCGGTCAGTACATCTAGGTCTCAGCCAGGCGCCGGGCAAGTGCAGCTTCGGACCCGCTCACCGTCCCGGCACTGCTGCTGCGAAAGTCCCAGTGGCTTGACGTGCCGTCCGGACCGGTAGCCGAACCTGCACTGAGGGCCTCATCAATCCTGCGGCGCACGTCCTCTTCGTTGTCCGGATCCGTGGCGAAGACCACCCGCAAGCTGACGGTGTTCCCGGTCCTTTCGGCATGGGTGTGGTGTGGGTGAGGACAAGGGGGCTTGTGATCCCAGCTCCCGCACAACTCCAAGGTGACGGCGGCGCCGGGAGCGTCGAGGTCAGCATCTGAGCTCATCACCAGACTTGCCTGGTGGACATAAGGTGCCCGCATTGCGTCAGTATGCCAGCCGCCCGCAGGCACCGATAGACCGGAGACGGCTCCCCTCTGCGCACTTGGAGTCAGTTTGGTGGGTGTATATGAATGGGAAGCATCGTCGACTCTGACGGTCTACCGCAGATCACGCGCGGCTTAAGCGCCAGTTCGTCGACGTTTCCCAGGTACGTGAACGTGCCGCTGTCATGGGCGCAGTCTTGGGAAGACCGGACGAAAGGCAGGAGTACGGCTAGTAGGGTCCAGAGGCCGGTATCAAGGTCGAGGACCTCGGTCGTGCGTCGGCCGTCCACGAGTTCACCGCCGGGCAGGAATTCCCCTCCGGCGACCACGGCATGTGGCGGCTATGGATCGTACTCGTCTCGGTCCTACTACCCGCCGGCCTACCAGCCGCGGAGCAGTGTGGGCGGCACGAGCAGAGGGTGCGGGTCCAGCAGCAGCGCGCGGCCGAGCTGGTCGTCGAGCAGCGCCTCCGCGACCTACACGTCTGCCGAAGTGCGGACGCTAACTCCGATTCGCCGCAGCATCGAGGCGCGAGCGTATACCTACCCTGACCTTCGCGACGTCTTCCTCTGTCACGCTTGGGATGACCGGCGCGGTGCTGCCAAGGAGCTGCACGACCTGCTCGAGTCCAGCGACGTGTCGGTCTGATTTAGCGAGAAGGACGTCATGCTCGGCGCGCCGCTGCTCCGCGCAATCGACAAGGGCCTGGCGAAGTCGCGTGCCGGGATCTTCCTCTGGGACAGTGTTGGGAAGTGTCGATGACTACCTTGTTGCTGGTGCTTTGGATGCGTGGTGCCGTTCAGCGGTGGGGCGGGGCTTGGGGGATGTCGCGATAAGGATGAAGCCCACGGCAGCGCCCCACAGGGTGAGGGTGTCAAAGGCAATCCGTTCGGTAATGCCTAAACCGAGCGCCAGCGACGGGCCGCCGCTGATCGCATCGATGAAGAGCACGAATCCGATGATGGAGATGAGCACGCCTGCGATCGTCAGGACCGCCGTCCAACGGGCAGCAGCACTTCCGCGAAGGGCGAACGCGAGGATGATCATGCCGACCCACTGCACGGCGGCTTGAGCGAGAGCAACAACATCGTGCGCCTCAGGGTAAAGATCCCAGGGCAGGAAACCAACCATCATGACGAGGACGCCGCCCATCGCGAGGAACACCATCGCGATCTTCCCTGTCCGCCGTCGCGGCCAGACGGACCACAAAAGGACGGCGCCAACAGCCAGGAACGCCCCGTTGGCGATCGTCGACCCGTTCGCCAGCATGTGTCCTGGAGAGCAGAGATAGCGCTCCACCCGGGTTCCGGCATCGAACGTCCCGCAGGTCGTCACGCCGAGATCACTGATGAGGTTCGACGCCCACGAGTACCGTTGCGGCCACAGCGCTGCCGCAGCGTATTGTGCGGGAAAGGTCAGCAGGCCAAGGGTCCAGAATGTGGCACCCCACCGAAGTCTTATCATGCCGCAAGCGTACAATACGATCGTATTGTTCTGGCAGGGGTAGTCTCAAAAGATGACTTCTTCAGCCGCCCAACGCATCCTTATGGCGGTGCAGGACATCCTCGTCAACCGCGGCATTGAGGAGGTCACGATCCGCAACGTTGCTACGGCGGCCGGTGTTTCCATCGGGGCTGTCCAGCATCATCACAGGACCAAGGACGAGCTGCTGATGGCGTCCATGGACAAAGTCAGCGAGGACTTCATTCAACGGGTGACGTTAGCGACGGACCCCGGAGCAGGTCCCGTATCGAACCTGGTGGCGGTGTGCCGAATGCTGGGAGGAGTAGACGACGAATCACGCACTGCCTCTATTGTCTGGTTGGCGTATGTCTCTAAAGCTACGACCAGCGAGGCGGTGGCTGTGGCACATCGGGAGTCCTGGCGCCTCATGGAAGACGGACTCACGGCGCTGCTACAACAGGTGAATCCAGAGCTAGGGCGCGATGACGCGGCGACACTGATGGCACTGTTGGACGGCATCGCGATCGCGCGAGCAACGGAGACCAAGCGCATGACCTCGCAACGAGCCCAACACATCATCAGCACGTTCCTCGAACGCTTCGACCCTCAGGGAACTGCCGCGACGCGGTAGGGCATCCTCACCGTGCACGGCCGAGCGCGTCGAAGTCGCAGGCAAGTGCGTCCTCGTAGTGCCGCCGTGGCGGCTGGCGGCTGGCGGATGCGAGCTGCGCGGAGCGACTACGCGACCGCCGCGCTCGGCGTTTGCTCCAGCTGTTTGGTTCAGGCCTCCGGCCTCGCCCACGCGCTCGACCACCACATCGAACACGTCATCTGGGGCGGCCGACACCGACTAGCGCGCTCAGCTCATTCCGAAGGAGACGCCGCGACCCTCACACCTCAGCCCGAATAGGTCCTACACGTCGACCAGCTCGGCGACCTTGGCGGCGATGTCTGCCATCGATTCTTCTGCAGTGTTCAAGCCGCTTCGCGAGCCGAGCAAGGGGCTGACCTCGCGGAGAGCCTCGTACGTCTTCCCGTGCACAACGGGGATGAGCTGGTCGCGCGCCAGGAGCTCCGAGAGTTCCTTATCAGCGATCCCCTCCGCCGCGACGCGGGTCAGCAGCGCAGGGGTGACCAGCACGATCGCTTTGCGGGCATCAGGGCGCAGTAGTGTCGTTTGTATGACCATGCACCAGGACGAGATCGGTATCGGTGCGGAGACTGCCGAACAGCTGATCGCGGAGCAGTTCCCGGAGTGGCGCAACGAAGTCGTCGAGCAGATCAAAACCGGTGGGACTGCCAACGCGATCTACCGGATCGGAACTGCTCGAACGGCACGGTTTCCGCTTCGCGCTTCCGACCCAAGCGGCGTGGCGGCAGATTTACGGCGCGAGGCGTCGGCGATGCGGGAGCTGTTGACTGTCTGTCCGTTCCCCGCAACAGTACCTATCGCTTTGGGGCGTCCGGGCCATGACTACCCCATGCCATGGACGGTTCAGTCATGGCTGCCCGGCAAAATCGCAACGCCGCGAGGTGTTGCTCACGCCGATGACTTCGCCAGGGATGTTGCCGAACTCGTTGGAACACTCCGCACGGCCCCTATGCGGGGCCGTCGTTTCGCCGGGTCTGGGCGCGGTGGGCACCTCCCCGACTCGGACAGATGGATGGAAACGTGCTTCCAGGAGAGTCAGCAGCTGCTCGACGTGCCTGTCCTCAGAGACTTGTGGGCGCGATTCCGTGCCCTGCCGCGGAACCAAGCCGACGTCATGACGCACGGGGATCTCATCCCAGCGAACCTCCTCGTGAGTGACCACCGCCTCGCAGGCGTACTCGACACCGGCGGCTTCTCGGCCACCGATCCCGCTCTCGACCTGATCGCTGCGTGGCATCTGTTCGACGCTGAGGCTCGCTCGGCATTCCGTGAAGTTCTCAGTGCCAGCGCCACCGAGTGGCAACGCGGTGCTGCATGGGCCTTTCAACAAGCCATGGGTCTGGTCTGGTACTACCAGACGTCGAATCCCAAAATGGCTCGGCTCGGCCGGAGCACTCTCACACGCATTGTGCACGATGCCGAGCTCTCGAGCACCCTCCCCACCGCCCGGTAAAGGTTCCTCAAACGGACCGGCTTGCGGACGTCTTAGAAGTTCCGTGATTTGGCCCCTATCAGACGCTTTGAGCGGGCTACGAGGGCCACTTGGTCGGCATGGCTGGGTGGGGCATGCAGTCGGCTAGCAGTCCGGGTGGTCAGAAATGAGAGGCGGACGACCGCAATCGCCAGCGCCGCTCCACCATGGAGCCCTAGCTTTGCTCGGGTGACTTCTTCGCGGCCCGGCGATACCACCAGAAGCTGAAGCCCAACAGAGCAAGGTTCAGACTCTGGATAATCCAATACCAGACTGTTGCTCTGGCACCCTCTGCCAGCACGGCATATTGGTTGTTGGCCAACCACATTGCTGCGATGAGGCCCATAAACACGGCGCCCACTTTGGTCGGCTGCTTCCAATTCCTGGTGCCCATGACCCGAGCCTAGCGGTGACGTCAATAGGTGTGGGTGGACGAACGAGCGGCATTTTGCACCGGAGAACCATCCTCTACTGACTCAGTGGTACGTCGGTTTCAAGGATCGACATGTAGTGGACGTCAATCCATTGCTCGTCGAACCACAGCGCGTCCCGGCCCGTTCCTTCGTAGCGAAATCCTACTTTCTCGTAGACATGCCGGGCGCGCGGGTTGAAGGCGTAAACTTCGAGACCTATTCGGTGAAGACCAAGCTCGTGTATGCCGTGCCGGACAATCAGCTCGGTCGCCTCACTTCCAAGCCCCCGGCCGCGGCCTTCGGCGCCAAGGAAAGTGCGGAAGCCGCAGGAGCGATTCAACTCGTTCCAGTCGTTGAGGACGACTTCTCCAACCATCGCGTTCGTCGCCTGATCAATCACGGCGAGGACGAGACGGTCATCAGCGGAGCTCCAGCGTTCGTACTTCACGCGGAGGTCATCAACAGTCCAAGGCAGCGTTGTCTGGCTGCTGGAGTGCACTGTTCCGGTTAGAATTGCGGCTTCGGCGTCCTGAAGCATCCGATGCAATATAGGTACGTCCTGAGCCTGAACCGGTCGCAGTTTGACGCGTTTGCCCTGGATTGTCGGCTTATGCGTGAAGATCGTGGTCATGCGCGGTGCAGGGTAGAGGTGGCCGACGGCGGCTGGGGGAGGTGCGAACGGTCTCAGGCCGCACCCTCACCGCCGGCCCCGGTCTTCACCGTAGCGGCCGACCGCGCCGCGCACACGAGTAGTGGATACCTGCTTTAGCGGTGCAGGGCTACCCACCGAGCCCGGCGCCCGCGGCCCACTTTCACTTTCCTTGGGCTCATGCTCCCATGCCTGCGCTTTGGACCGACGGCACCCTTACGGGGTTCTCTGAGCCCGGAGCGACGTTCAGCGCGACCGAGAAGGGCAAGCATGCTCGAGGTGATTGCGACCCAGAGCATTGCCACAGCAAGGACGATAAGAATCGAGATCAAAGGGTGCATGTGGGTCCTCCAGGGGATACCTCGGTGAGGGGCCAATTGCAGGGGTCGGCAGTTGTTGTCCCTTTGTCTGGAGACTTGTCTGATGTTCTCAGATTCCGCGTACACGCGGAAGTACCTCAAAGTCATGGGCTATTTCGATATGCGTCAGCGGCACTGGGCTACCACTGAGATGGCCACCGCGCTGTACTTTCCTACTCCTCCTTCGGGTGCCCACATCCGGACTACATCGTTCGCGTTCTCGAAAACAACGGATTTCGAGAACACCTTGAATCGAGGGATGGCGGTGCTTGCCGCGGGGGCCGGAAGGCCGAGGGCTGTGAATCGCAGCGATATATGGCGGCGTTTTCGCAGCGATAAATGTCACCCCCGGGCGCCCGTTAGCCGGTAACGATTCGGGTCAGGTACTTCTCTGGCGGTAAGGCTCGTGAGACGATCCGGATATGAGTCAGACTGCGAACGGGTATGGCGGCGCGGGCGTTCCCGGGACCGGAGTGAATGTCCACGCGTGGGAGCGGGAACACCGTCATCCTACGAGGGGTCAGTTGCGTGCGATCGGTTACCGTCGCCGGGATGCGGAAACGAAGCTGGAGCAGCACCAGCTCGAAGCCCGACAGCGGGCCGGTGGAGAACACCTGGACCCGCCCGGCTAAATAATCCGGTTATCCCCGATGCATGGGGTGTTCAGCGTGCAGCCGTGCGGGGGCTTGGTGTCATTTTCAGCAGGCGATTGCACGGAATGTCAGGAGTCCTCTGCACTCATAGCCCGACTCTGGCGATACATTCTCACGAACTGGCATGGTCGGCAAAGACTTTCCCACCTTCAGGTGCTGGCTCGCTGTGGCCGTTTCATACTGGCCGACAAATAGGGAAAGCCCCTCGGGAGGGGCTTTCAGCGGGTTGGGCAATTGATCTCTTGTAATGGTCTGCGGTGATGCGCTCCTCCTTTCCGGGCGCTGTGCGCGCCCCTGCCGGTTTCCGTAGTTAGAGACTCTAATAAATACCTCGGCTGATCGTCCAGCGACATGACCAAGAATTCCGGCGGCCAGGCATGGCCCCCGTCCGCTCGGGGCCAAGCTTCTGCCGACGGACGGGTCGCTGAGGGCGAGACCCCTTAATTAAGCGGCATCGTCGTCATCGCCCGGCGGTGTAGTGGGCCGCTATCTGGGCGGGGGTGAGCACGGTGGAGTAGGCGGCGGCGAACCTCATGGTCCCGGTGAAGGCGTAGTTGGAGGGTTCGTTGGTGCCCCAGCCGGCGAGGTTGTTGTAGCCGATGCGCCAGAACCCGCTGAACGTTTCCCCGGTGGTGGTGGCGGGGTCCTGGGCGGCGAGCTGGCCGTCGACGTAGAGTTTCATCCCTGCGGCGGACAAGGTTGCGGTGACGTGGTGGGGTTTCCCGTCACTGTAGCTGCCGGGGCTGGTGATGACTTTCACGGTGCCGGGGTAGACGCCGAAGACGAGCTGCCCGGCGTCGTTCATGAAGATGTGCCGGTCATAGGTGGCGGAGGTTCCGGTGGCGGTGTTCCCCCAACCGATCAGCCGGCCGCCCGGGGTGGTGGTCCTGAACCAGACTTCGAGGGTGAAGGTGTTTGTGGAGGCCCGGACCGTGGAACCTCCCGCCGAAACATACGTTGTAGTTCCGGTCAGGGCGTAGGATCCGCCGGGGTCCCGGGGTGTGCAGGGCCGGTTCGTTGAGGTGGTGTCCGAGGTCATGGTGCCGCGGTAGGTGCCGGGGTTGTTTTTGCCGGAGAAGTCCGCCGCGACGGTGGATCCGGAGGTTTCGGCGAGCCGGTAGGCGAATATCGCGGAGGCCTTGTCCGCTGCCATGGCGCCCTGACAGGTGAAGTAGGGGGCCGTGTCCGAGGTGTTCGTGCTGTTGGTGATCCGTGCCAGGTACCCGCCGGAGGTGGAAGGGACGACCAGAGCGGCCAGAGCGGTCATCAGGGCCAGGGCGAGGGCAACGGCGGGAACGGGCCGGCGGGGCCGGGGTCCGCGCGGTTCCGTGGTCATCCGGGCACCGGGTCCGGTGTTTGCTGGGGATCGCCGGAGCGCAGGCCCCGGCCGAGGACCCAGAAGACGGGTATCAGACACACCAGGACGCTGATGATCCAACCCCACCAGGGGAGGTCGGCGGCGGAGGAGAGGTAGTAATAGCCCTCGCCTGTCTTGGCGGTGAGTTCGCTGACCTGGCCGCTGGCCAGCTCGGCCGTGGTGCCGTGCTCGGCCCGGACGGTGATGGGCAGCAGCCCGGTGGAGGCGACACTGGCCCGGGTCCCCGATTCGTCCGTGACGACCTCCAGCAGGGTCAGACCGATGAAGGGACGGAGCACGATGACGGTCAGGGAAACGACGGCGCAGGCCCCGAAGAGCCGGACGGGCCGTTGCCACCGGCCGCGGATCCAGTACCGGGTCACCGCCCACAGGATCAGGCCTCCGGCCAGGAGCAGGGGCACTGCCTTGACCAGCCAGCCCCAGCCGGGCAGGAGGGTGGCCCGGCCGAGGATATTCTGCGGTGTGAGGACCCAGGGGTCGTTGGTTCCGTTGATGTCCCCGCGGGTGGTGATTCCCCCGGCATCATCGATCCCTGCGATGCGGTGGGTGTAGACCGTTCCGGGCCGCCCGGGCGGGGTGAAGGTGAGGACGTCCCCGGGGTGCAGCCCGGACGCGGTGACGGGTTCGGACAGGACCAGGGAACCGACGGGGGCGCTCTGGCCCATGGAGGGGGTGGAGACAACGAACCAGCGCCACCCGGCCAGAAAGAACAGCACGGCGGCGAGCACGAGCCCCGCCGCCAGCAGGGCACAGATGGCCAGGGCCACGCTGCGGGACCGGTCCTTTACCTGGGACACCACTGCCTTCCTTTCCGGGCTGGGACGAGGGTGCGGTGCCCCGTGCCGGCATGGTGTCTTCCGGCACGGGCACCGCAGGGCGTGTTTCTTAGCTGGTTTCTTAGCTGGCGAACGACCAGGTGAGCGGCAGCGATGCGGCCAGGCCCTGGTAGGTGTTATCTGCCGTCGCGTCGAGGGTGACCTTGATGTTGACCGGGATGCTCACACCGGCGGCCGGGGCTGGGGTGATGCTGATCGCGGGGGCCCCGGCGAGGGTCGCGGCGGTGCCGTTAAAGATGGAGGTGCCGCCGGCGGTGATGACGACCTTGAGCTTCGCGCACAGGTCCGTCGCGGTGCCGTTGACGGCACCGTTGTTGGACTGGGTGCAGGCCGTGCCCGGGGCCAGGGCAAAGGTGCCGGCGTTGGCCGTGCCGATGTTTTTGATCGTGATGTCGGTGCTGACCATGTTGCCCGGCACCAGAACCGTGCTCCCGCCGAACTTGTTGATCGTGGCGCAGGTTGCGGTGTTCGTCCCGACCCCGCCGGCACCGGAATTGGACGTGCAGGTGACGGGCGTGGTGCCGGTGGATTGTTCCTGCATAACCAGGGTCCCGGAACCTGCGGTGTTGGCGCTGTTGGTGATGCTGGCGGCGAAGCCTGACAGGGTCCCGGTCATGGTCAGGGACAGCAGCCCCGCGCCGGCGGCGGCGGCAATGAGAGCCAGCGGGGCGATGCGGCGGTTCTTCTTGGTGGGCATAACGGAATCGTTCATGGCAGCTTCTTTCAGCAGTCGGACTTAGACGGAAGGACCCCACCAGGGCACCCTTGCAACGTGGTCCCCCGGCCTGTCCATGGCGCACAGATACCCGGTAATGGTTCACGAATATCCACTGATGGCGGTCTAAGCTGCGCCGTCCAAGAATGATCGGCCCGCTATCCGGGCCCGCACGGCTGCACCGCTGGCGCCCGACCTACACTACCGGCCGGTAACCCCATTGCCCGACCGGCTCGCCGCGCCAGTACCGGAAACAGCCCACGGCTGGCCGGTAGACCCCCATAGAACCAAGGAAGTGGGATGGAACCGCGCGCAGGCAATGCACCACTGAGGAGTGCGACGACTCGGGCTTGCCATCGTTACTGATTCCAGTGGTCTCGCCAAAAACAAGGATCCATGCTGTCCTATATTTAAGTCATCAATGAATGAAGGGGGCGGGGCCATGGACAACCCGGAAGATCGCTCGACTTTGATTGAACGCCAGGACTTTCGGGGTTCGTTCGTCGCTATTAGTGGCTTTGTGGCACTTCTCTGCTGGTGGATCGGGATATCCGGTTTCATGACCGTCGGAGGCTTCGCTAGCGGGGGAGCGGGGTTCCTCAGCTTCTTGCTCGTTCCCCTCCTGGCCACGGTCGCCGCTTACATAGTTGCCCGCCGTTACATGCGTTTTACGCGGGGAGTCGGCGCGGGACGTCACAACTCCCGCAATTAGAGAGTCCGCAGAACGTAGCGCGAGCCCTGTTCCCCGCTGGTCGCATTGCACCATTTTTTGCCGTGGCTGCGGTCTTGGAAGACCGCGTTCGTTCTCAGCGGGCTGATGTGTGCTTAGACACTGCCACAGGCATTCCGCATGAGGTAGGCGGCGTGAAGGATCCTGCGGGCAAAGATGACGCACTGGTCATCGGTGAGTGTGGCGGCGCTGGCCGTTGCCCATCCACGTTCAGCGTCATGGACCGTGGTGATGGCTGCGCGCAGATCCGGCTTGAGGGCGTAGACGGCCGGAGGCAGCTTGTGGCTGATGTTCGCTTCGTCGTCGATGAGGCTGTAGTGATAGGCGTCGGCGAGGCGCTGCTGGATGCGTCCGGTGCCTGTGGCCAAGGTTTCCACGGCATGTTCCAGCTGCGTGAGTATGTGTATGGCTTCGGCCCGGTCGCTTCCCATGCGATTACTGTAGCTCTGCCAAGGATCCGGGCAAGGAGACAGACCCGCATGGGGGAGGGGAGCACGGCGGCAAACGCCGGTACAACGTCATGCGTTTCAGGCCAGTCGGCAGTCATCTCCCGGGCGAAAGCACGGCCGGCCCGCACCAGTGCCTTATGTTCGAGCTTAGTTGACGGTGCTTCGTGCCTCTGGAAGGGGAACCGTCGGCGTCCGTCCGCGTCTCAGTACCGGCCTTGCCGTATGGGGACCATCGGCGAGGGTCTCCTGATAGAGCTGAAGGTGTTCAAAGGCCATCCGTTCGGTGCTGAAGCGTGTTTCGGCGGCGTGCCGGCAGTCGCCCCGGTCCAGGGTTCGGGCCTCGTGCAGGGCGAGGGCGAGTTCGCGGATTCCGCAGCGCAGGAAGCCGGTTGTGCCGTCGTCGATGATTTCCGGGGCCGAGCCCCTGGGGGTGGCGATGACCGGGGTCCCGGCGGCTAGGGCCTCGATCATGACCATACCGAACGGTTCGGGCCACTGGATAGGATTCAGCAGGGCAACGGCGTCTCCCAAGAGGGCGTATTTGTCCTTGGTGTTCAGCTCGCCCAGATATTCCACGTCGGGCCCGAGCAGCGGCGCGATGACGGCGCGGAAATACTCGTGCTCGTCCCGGCTGGTCATTTTCGCCGCGATCCGCAGCGGCATCCGGGCCAGCCGTGCGGCCCCGATGGCCTGTCGCAGGCCTTTGTCCGGATTCATCCGGCCCAGAAAGCAGGCGTAGCCGCCCCGGCCGCTTCCGGCCGGTACCTCGGCGGCGTTGATGCCGTGGTGGATGACACGGCTGATCCTGAGTTTCGGGGCGGCGCTGGCCTGGTGGTGTGAGATGGCGATGAGAGATGCGTCGGCGGTTATCGCCTGATAGACCCGTCCCAGCCCTCCGGTGAGAGGTCCGTGGGCTGTGGTGATGATGGGTGCCTGGTTCGGCCGGTGCCGGTACAGCGGCCCGGCGAGGGTGTGGTCGTGGACCAGATCTACGCCGTCCATCCCTTCGTAGGCGGACACAATGTGCCGGAGCTCATCAGATCCCGTCCCGACTCTTGCCCGGTCCCCAATGGAGGCCCCTGGAAGCTGGGGGACCGGGCAGGTGCTGCCTGCCGCGGCGGCGAGCAGGACCTCGTGTCCAGCAGCGGTCAGGCCCCGGGCCAGCGAGTCCACTATGGCCTCGATGCCGCCATAGGCCGGCGGCGGCACGGGTATCCAGGGCGGAGCGATCATGCCTATGCGCATCCGGGGCCTCCCGCAGGCGAGCACGGGACCGCTCTTGGCGCGCTGGTGCTCTGGTCCTGAAGGGCAACGACAGATTGCTGGCCCGCTGGGTTGGTCATGCCCCAATGTAGAGCCGGCCGGGCGGCCGCACAACCCGTGGGTTCGGTGTCCGGGCCTCCGCTTTGGGTCATGTGGAAAGACACGGTACCGGGTGGCAGGAGACCGTCAGGTGTTGCGTCCGGGCAGCGGTTCAGTACCGTTGTCGTCGAACCACCCATTTAGGCTCTGTCCGGCGGTCGAGGCGGCTGCTCTGCGGGAGTTCTTGGCAGTCCGGATCCGGTCATGTCAACCACAAGAGCTGCCGCGGCGCTCTCCCGGACTGCCATGAGGCTGCCTTGACGGCACTTATGCTGCCCATCCGGCCGGAGACCGCGACGACGGAACCGTCATCGGACCGCAGCCGGAACCTGAAAGGCAAAGGACCACCATGGTCATGGAACACTTCGAATATGGCTGTCACTGCCCACCTTTTGCTTCAACCCGCTCCCCATTGAGCGGGAAGGTGCACGTCATTTCCTGTCGACACGTGCACCGGTTTTCAAGGTTATCCGCGCCGCCCTGGCCTGCACATCTCTACCCGGCGGTAATATGCGTCATCCGTTCCGCCCGAGGGCAGCCGCGGGCCGGTTTATCGGGCATGACGGGCGTTGAGAGCTAAAGGACATGCCGCCACAGCCGCTGCCGTGCACTTTGCCCTCCGCTGGAGTTGTGCCTGACCTTAACCCCGTTATTGGTGCCACTTCCTGCGGCTTTAGCCCTTGCACGGCAGGGTCGGTGCCCGTAGCTTTGGTGCAGCGGTAGACACACCTTCCGCCGCGTCTGCCGTCAGGGCTGGCGCAGAAGCAGTCACCGAAGGATGCAGCGATGGCAACAGGCACGGTTAAATGGTTCAATTCCGAGAAGGGTTTCGGCTTCATAGCGCCCGATGACGGGTCGGCGGATGTTTTCGCCCACTACTCCGCAATCGCCAGCAGCGGCTACCGCTCCCTGGAGGAGAACCAGAAAGTCCAGTTTGACGTCATCCCCGGCCCGAAGGGCCCGCAGGCAGAGAACATCCATCCGATGTGATCAATCCGGCCAGCCGGCCGTGAGCGGCACTGCTCTTCTGGGCGTGGACCGATTTTAGGGCTGGTCGCCGGGGGCGCCCCGGGAGATCGGGTGGCCGCCGACCGGCGACCCACGGCGCCGGATCTCAGGCATGGGCCATACGGGGATAAAGCTGCCACTTCCCAGGGGGGTGCTGGCCTCACCGCTGAGCGGCGGATCGGCGTCCATGGCCCCGGCGTAGACTTGAAGAAGGCCGGCGACGGAAGAGCCAGCGGTTCCCCCAGCCCGCGTGGCTAAGCCCCATCCCGCCGTCGGTCCTGCGCTGGTGTGTACCTGGACGCGGTACGGTCTTTGAATGGCTACCCGAAAAATCATTGTGCTGGAAGACGATCTTAACGGTTCCGATGCGGATGAAACTGTTTCTTTCGCTCTGGACGGCAGTTCTTATGAGGTCGATCTGAACGGTGCCCACGCCGAGGAGTTGCGCGCGCTGATGCGCCCGTACACGGAGGCCGCGCGGAAGGCGGGTGCAGGAACGGGCCCGGCCCGCAGGAGTGCCGGGGCCAGGAGCGGCGAGGTGCGTGCGTGGGCCAAAGAGCAGGGCTTGGCCGTCAACAGCCGGGGCAAGATCAACGCAGACATCCTGGCACGGTACAAAGCCGCCCACTAAGGCAGAAGTCAGGACGCCCGCCGTCCGGCATGTCCGAAGTTCCCTGCGCTCAGGCCCGTGGAAGTGCTATCCGCTTACGGGTCGAAGTAGGTGGCGGGAGAGTCTCCTGAGATTCGGTGGACCATGTATGGGAGAGCCTGCGGCCCTGCCCCTGCGCTCGGCAGGGGCAGGACGTGGGAAAAGACACGGCGGGCACGTCCACCCGCGGGGATCAGGACCGGTGCGTGGGATCCTCCGTCGGCGTACCTGGCTCCGGTCCGGGCAGCGGGCCCGGTGGCACAGGGGAGGTCGGGTCAGGAGTCGGGCCTGGGTCCGGGGGAGAGGTGGGGTCCGGAGAGCCTGGGGCAGGAAAAGGGTCTGGCGGCGGGAACGGAGAGGGCTCGTGTTGCGGTGGAATGGTCATGGTGTTCCCCTCGGCTTATGGAACTTCCGGACGGTGGCTTCAGACTACGCCCCGCTCAATCCGCAGTACAAGGGGAGTGCCGTTCCTTTGAATGGCCCCTGAATAGCGCTCTTACAGGTCTCGAAGACCGGCATCGCCAGAGCTCTTCCGCGTGGATGGTGATCTTTTCAGCGGACGTCCACCAGGGTCCTAGGCCCTGCATGTTCTCATTGCGTGAGAGTCAGGTCCGCGGGGCGGGATCTGAGAGCAGCCATTTCATGGCCTCGGTCCGGGAGTTGAAAAAGCGCGTGGGGCAGGGGAGGTTCTGCACCGCAAGGGTCCAGTTCGCGAGTACCCGATCTACAGGGCTGGAACCCAGCAAGGCGATGCGGGAGGCCGCACATGGATTGGAGAAAACGGACCGGGCCTGACGGCTCACGGAATCAGTGGTGGCCATGTCAACCAGCATCGGATACTCCGACCCGTTTCCAACCTTATTAACGGCTGCCATCGCGGCGTGAACGTTTGCCGCTTCGATTCTGACGTTGTTCATCCACGCGAGATGAATAACCTTGCCGGCACGGAGTTCCACCGTGCCTTTGCCACCTTCAACCGCGATCGGTTCCACTACCCTGCCCCCAAATCTGCATCATTGCAACCATCCCGGAATTCAGGAAGAAGTCAATAGACCTCGGCCGGGCAGCCGGGGATGACGGCCACGGTGTTGTCCACGACGCACGCCGTCAGAAAGGCCCGGTACGCCCGGTGGATCGGTGAAGGACAGCGGCTCAGTGGGGTGTAATCGGCGGGCGGCGTTTTGTTGGGGGGGGCCGTCAGTAGGAGTGCCGGCTGCGTGCCTGGCCGATGGCTCCTTGCAAGAACAGAACACGGTTGAGGACGTCCGCGCGTTGTTGGGTCGAGTAGACGGGGACCTGTTCGGTATAGGAGTAGCCGCGTGCCTGGATGTGGACGGCGACAAATCCGCTGATGCGGGTTTCACGGGCCAGCAGGAAAAGCAGGCTCAGCAGAAAGAACCAAATGAAGAGGAAGACCATAACGATGGCCCACGCTGGCGTGTGGGTTGTCGTTGAGGTCTGGTCCGAGGTCGTCACGTTCACATCAGCGAGGGGCCATGTACCAGCCGGCGTGATGACGTGCTGCTCGGTGACGTGCAGGTTGCCGATACTGAGCAAATGCTGCGGCACACCAGGTGAACGGACGGGGTCTAGGGTCATGGATTCTGACTCTAGCAGCGAGGACACCTTTAGCGATGGCGATCGCGGTGCGCCCCGACGAGCGAATGCTCGCCGGGGCGTTCTCTCGTGCGGGTGTCAGTTCTTCTTGAGGTTTACGGTTGTTGTGGTTCCAAGCATGCTGGCCTTGTAGCTGATGGTGCCACCTTCATACTTGAATTCCTTGGTGGCATCACCTGATGCCAGGAGCGCGGATTTAGTCGCCGCAACATCCTTCTGCGAGGTCCAGGTGTACGGTTCGCTGGCGGTGGTCGGGCCGGCAAACGTTCCAACCCAATAGATCGAGGTCGTATTACCACCATCGGTAACCCACTCGATTGTCATTTTGTCGGCGGCGATGGTCGCCTGCTGGTACGACTTCTCACTGTTGGGGTTGCTTTGCTTCCATCCACCGGACAGGTCAGGAATCTTGGGCGCCTCCTGGGCGGCTTTGGAATCGGCGGCACCCGTAATGGTCGTGCCTGCTCCGCCGCACCCCGTCAAAACAAGGACGGCAGCGAGAGCAATGGATGCGATGGATTTTTTCATGAATATTTCCCCCATAGGAAAAAGTGAATGATGCATCGAGAATCATATGCTGGTGCAGGCGCCCGTCCGCCTCGATCGCCGGATTCGCGCTTCCGGGAAGTCGGCAGCTGACCATATAGCCTGTGATCTGCACTGACACTTCTTTGGGGGAATCTTGAAACGCATCCTGACCGCAGCCCTGCTCGCACTTTTTGCCGTGCTCCTGCTGAGCGGATGTGGCAGTGAACCGGCCGCCGCGCCCAGCTCATCCAGTTCTTCCGCGATTGCGACCGCTACACCATCGCCGAACCGGACACCCAGCCCCACCCCCACGTCTACACCGACGCTCACGCCGTCACCAGCAGGTCTGAAGTATTCCCTGTCCTGCACTGCGAACCGTGAGTCCCGGACCACGGTCACCGATTACAAGGCAGCCTGGGCAACCCCGTTCGACCTGTGCACAGTAGGCACAGCCACGGGAACCCAGAGTGCCGCAGAGAAGGCCGCGGGCATTGCCTCCGGGGGAACGTCGCCGGACACAGCCAAGTATCTCTACGCGCTGTGCGCCACCAGCGCCGGGCACTACTTCGAGGGTGAAGTCAGCGCAGCCCAGGCCAAAGAAATTGCGGCAGCACTTACCCTTTGCCCGGATCACCCGAAGCGGGCTGCTTTGGAGGCAAGCGCTGGCGCCGGCGGCGCCCTGGATGCCGACCGCGCTAACGGCAAGCTTGTCTACACGGGCAAATACCTGGTCGGCAAAGACGTTACGCCAGGCACCTGGCAGTCCCAGGGCGACAAAGTAGAGAACTGCTACTGGGAGATCTCAGACGCACAGGGCAACATCCTCGCCAACAACTTCATCAGTGTCGCCCCACAGTTCACTATCGTCATCCCCGCCAGCGCCGCAGGATTTACGGTCGAGGGCTGTGGGTTCCGTTGGATAGGCGGTTAGCCGGGGTGATGAGCGACAACATACGGGGCGAGTGATGAGCGTTTTCCTGCTTATACCCGTGGTCACTCTGGTTCTCTGGCTTGGCCACGCGGGCCTGGCCATCGCCGGCAGCCCTGCTGCCCGCTACACCCGCTGGGTCCTCTTCGGTGGGCTTCCTGTTGTGGCCGCGGTGATGCTTTTGTCCGGCGGAATGGCAGGTTTCATACTCGCCCTTATTACCGCCCTGACTTGGCTTGGGACGATTCTCCTGGAGGTCTTCCTCACAGTTGGGCTGCTGGTTGCGCGGGATGCCCGGGTGAAGAAGGCAATTTGAAGCGCCGGGAAATCTGGGGGACCGCCGTGTTGATTGTCGCTGCCTTATGCGCCTGGGCAGACCATGCCATCAATGAGGCATATTGGGCCGCCGCACGGGAGGGCCTGCTGCTTTACATCGGCATACCCGCGGACTCCATCGCCTCCTGGTTCCGGATTGCGGCGCTCCTGGCTGGTGCCACGGGTCTGTTTCTCCTGGTGCCAGCACTGATTGGCCGCATAGCGCGGAAAATTCCAAGGCGGATCATCGGGTGGACAACTGCGGCAGCGGTTACGGCCGCTGTGCCGTACTTCGGCCTAATGTTCCTCTTCGCGTATTTCGGCGCCTTCGGCATAGGGGACACCGTGAAGATCACAGCCGCGGACGGCCCCTCCGTGCTCATCACCCAGGATGGTTTCGACGGCGACAGCGTCGACATCTACACCGAGCACGACGAGCTCCACTACAAGCGGGTCCGCAGCGCACCGGAAATTTCCGGGTGGCCGCGTGTGAAAGACCAGAATTGCAGGTTGAACACTGCCGGCGGGGCGCTGCGGCTGACCTGCGGGGCGACCACCTTGGTCGTTTGAACGGGTCTACCTGGTCCAAGTGAGTATTTGATGCCTTGAGAGCCACCCAATCTTGCGCTTCAGAGCCACCGATCGTGCGGAAGAGAGCCAGTGGTGGTGTGCTTGGGAGCCACTGGCCCTCGACCTGATCGTTAGGCGCTGGCCAGGGCGGTCTGCTCCCTCATGTTGTAGGTGCCGGTGTCGACCCAGGTGGTGTTGTGGATGATGCGGTCCATGATGGCGTCGGCGTGGACGCCGGCGCCGAGGCGGTGATGCCAGTCCTTCTGCTGATACTGGGTGCAGAACACCGTCGACGTCTCGCCGTAACGGCGCTCCATCAACTCCAGCAACATCGTCCGCATCGATTCCGTCGGCCGATCAAGTAACCACTCGTCTTATGTAGAGCAAACGATTATGCGAAGTGCACCGCTGTCGGGTCCTGTTCATCGGTCTGGGTAGGATCGATCGCTTCGCATAATCGTCTGTCGTCACAGTAGGTCGCGTAGCCATGCAACCAGTTCTGCCCGTTGCTCCTTCCCGTAGGGGCTTTCGGGAATGATGTTCGCTTGGGCGGCGTCGATGGCTCGGCGTTTGGCGTCAGTGCTGGCCCGTGCATAGATCTCCGTGGTTGTCACGCTTTCGTGGCCGAGGAAATCGCGGATGTAGATCAGGTTCACGCCGGCGTCGAGCAGGTGCATGGCTTTCGAGTGGCGCATCACGTGAGGGTGCGCTTTCGATGGAACTGTCTCAGGATGGGTGCTGTGCGCGGCTGCGACGCATTTTTGCAGCACGTAGGCGACTCCCGCCCGACCGAGCGGATTCCCGCTGCTATTCACAAACAGCGGCTCTGTAGGCGCGGCGTGGGAGCGTACTGAGGCGATGTAGCGAGACAGTATCTCGCCGACTTGCGAAGACAATGGGATAACGCGTGCTTTTCTCCCTTTCCCGATGACCCGGGCGGTGTGCGGGCGAGAGAACGTCAGGTCTCCGACCGTCATCCCGCAGATCTCGCTGACTCTGGCACCTGAGTCGTAGAGCACGGACACTATCGCGAGATCTCGCAAAGTGCCTGACGCGGCGGCGACTACGAGTTTCACGGCATCGACGTTCAAGAACTCGACCTCCGCGGGTTTTGGGGCCTTCATCGAGGGAATCTGAAGGAGGCGGCGGCAGATCTCGATGTGCTCGGGCGCCTGGGACTGAACGAACTTTGCGAATGATCTGATGGCAGCGATGCGCGCGTTCGAGGTTGAAGCGGCGCATCCGCGTTCTTCGCGAAGCCAATCGGTGAATCGGCCGATGTGGTCGGGGTCGAGGCTTGCCATGGTGACCTTGTCGGGTGTCATGCCCTCGCAACTGTTCATCCATTTGAGGAGCAGCACGAACGTGTCCCGGTATGAAGCGATGGTGTGAGGGCTGAGCCCTCGCCTTCTCGGCAGGTAGTCGATGAGGAAGGTTTGCAGCAGCGACTGGAACTCTCTCATGATGCACCCTCGAACACACGTTGCGATGTCTGCCGTTGCGCGTCGATGATTCGGAGCAACGTGTCCGTGGTGAATCTTAGGTAGTACTCGGTGCTCTGAATGTCGGCGTGGCCCATGTATGTGGCCAGAAGAGGTAGGGCGACGTAGATATCTGTTCCGTCATCGACCATTTTCTCGAGCGCGTGAACCGCATACGAATGCCTGAGATCGTGCGGGCGAATTGGTCTGCCCTGACGGGTGAGAACACCAGCCTGAGCGAAGATGAGGCTGAGGGCGACGCCCGCATTGCTGCTGCGCGGAAAGTTGCCGCGCGCCGTTGGTATCAGCGGCAGGGCGCCGTCTGCGCCCGCGAGCTCGCATCGTTCCAGATAGCCTGCGACGTACTCCCACAGAGATTCCGACATGGGCAGCAGCCTGGTCCTGTCGCCTTTGGCGTGCGTGATGAGAATCGTGCCCACGCTGACATCCACGTCGGAAAGGGCAAGCGCGCAGACTTCACCGATGCGCATACCGCAGCACCAAAGCAACCGGAGCAGCAACCTCCGCTGCTCGGATTGGGCGCGATCAGCAACGGTGAGGATGCTGGCCATCTCGGACTCTGACACGATCCTCGGCACAAAATCGGTGGTGTCGCGGGCGAGCCCCTCGGGCGGGATCGCCGGCGCGAAACCTTTGCTGGCAAGCCACACACAGAACTGCCGCAAGATGGCGATACGTTTGCACTGGGTTGACGCTGCCTCGTCCGGTTTCCTGGCGGTGAGCTCTTCCATAGCGGCGCGGGAAATGATGTCGAAATCAGTGTGGCGGGCGGCGATGAATCGCGCGATCTCTCGCAGCACGTACTGGTAGCTCACCGGGATGGCATAACCCAGCGAGCGTTTGAAACTCACATACCCGGCGAACTGTTCGCCGTGGGGGCCGGGGAACACGATGATGTCATCCACGAGGCACCTCCAAGCACAAGCAGCGGAGCTTTCCGACGTCGATGGCCATGTACTTGCGCGTGGTGTTCGCGTTCGAATGACCCAGTATTCCTGAGATCACCGGGTAGGGAGTGTCGCCGGAGAGCATGTTCGTAGCCGCGGAGTGACGCAGCGAATGCATCCCATGATGCTTACCGGACGTGTCCACCGAAGCACGGCCGAAGGCAGCGGTTACTACGTTGTGGAAAGAGTTCGAACGACCTTCGAAGCTGTCATGGGGTGCGCGATGGTGCAAGAACACGTGATCGTTAACGCTCAGTGGCCTCTCGTTGCGTAGATAGTCGGCAAGGGCGAGTATCACCTCCTCAGGGAGGGGGAGCCTGACTGGGCGGCCGGTCTTGGATTGTGTGAATCTCACCTCGTGCGCACGCCAATCGATGTCCTCCAGACGCAACGCTCTGATATCGCCTGCGCGCATTCCCAGAACAGCGGCCAGAAGCAGCATCGCCCGATCACGTTTGGGGCACTCTTCTCCTGGGGTAGCGACCATCGCCGCGACCTCGCTGACAGCATAGGCCGACGGCAGCGACGCATATTTGTGGCCGGGAATGACCGGCATCGCGGCCGCGACCGCGGGACTGCATAATTCCTCTTCGGCTGCCCACCTCGTAAACGCGCGGATGGCGTAGAGGATCCCGGCCCGGGTTTGCGCGGTCATCCTGGAACACGCTTCCATGTGGGCCGTGACATCCTCGACGGAGAGATCGTCGAAGTCTTCGATAACCAAACCTGCTATGAACTTTCTGATGATGCTGACCTGGCCAAGTCGTGTCGCGTGAGCGAGGCGGCACTGCTCCAAATGCGAGGCATACGCTCCGAACACCCGCCGAAACCGATCGGGCACATCGTCAGAGGCTGGCCTTGACAGAGCAGGAAGGCACCCATCGTTCTCCACGGAAAGCAGGGCTCGAATATGCCTGAGGACGTTGCGGTTGGCTGGCGAAAGCACATTCTCGTTCAGCCCCATCTGTTCGAGAAACTGGTGTTCCTCATCCGCCCCGAACCACTCGAGGTCACGTTCTGAACACCATCGCCGGGCTTTGCCCCAGGAGACTCTGTAGTGCTGAATCGTGCCGGACTTGTACCCCAGTTCGGCGAGCGTCTGAGCCGCCTGAGTGACGAGCTCCTCAATTGTCTTTCTCATCTCATTCCTCCGAATCTGCCTGAACGTCATACCGAGACAAACAGGCTTTCAGAGGAATCGATTATGCGAAGTAATGCTCTCTACTCGAGCAAGAAACCCGGCCGCACCTGGTCAACTTCGCATAACCATTTGCTCTACATAAGATGAGCTATGCGAAGCTTCGCATAGCTCGTCGATGACGAGCAGGGTGAAGGCAGCGTATTTCCGGAGGAACTTGCCGGCGCCGCCGGGGGTGTCTTGAGCTGCGACCCAGGCCTCTTCGAGGTCGGGCATCCGAACATAATGGGCGCGGATCCGATGTTCGCAGGCGCGTTTCGCGATCTCGCAGCCCAGATACGACTTCCCCGACCCGGTGAACCCCTGGAAGACGACGTTCTGCTGCCGAGTGACGAACAAGCAGGTCCCGAGTTGGGTCAGGAGCTGCCGGTTGAGGCCGCGCTCGTCGAGCAGGTCGATGCGCCGCAGGTCCGCGTTGGGGTAACGAAGCCCCGCCCGTCGGATCAGCCCGTCCACTTTCGAGTGCATGAAGGTGGAGTAGGCGTCGTCGACGACCAGGCGGACCCGTTCCTCGAACGACAAGCTGATGCTGAGGGTGTCGTCTTGGAGGTCGATGGCCTCCACCAGCTCGCCGGCGTTCATCTCGCGGAGCTTGCGTTTGGTCTCCCCATCCAGGACGCTCATCGGGTGCCTCCGGCGTAGTAGGCGCCGCCGCGAACATAACCGCCATCATCCGGCTCGGGCTCGGGGGTGTGCCCGGTTTTGTCCTGTCCGGTGTCGAGGATCGGCCGCAGGTGCGCATAGCGGGGTGAGCGGATCGGGCCCCGCAGCGCCAGCGCGCAGGCCGCTTCGAGGCGTGCCGGGGAGAATCGGCGCGACAGTTTCAGCACCGCCAGCGCCGCGTCGAAGCCGGCCTCATCGATGAACACGGTCTCGAAGATCTTGGCTGTCACTGCCGCCGTCGCAGGTCCGACCCGCGCCGCCCACTCCTCGATCCGGCCCCGGTCCCAGGCCTGGAAGCTGCGCCCCTCGGGCAGGTCCGCCTCGTTCGTCCGATACTGGTTGCTGGCCGTGGCCGGCAGCAGCAAATGGCTGGTCAGTCGCTCGTCACGCCGGTAAACCTCCAGCATCGTCTCCGTCACGCGCAAGTCAACGAGGGCGCCGATATGGCTGAAAGGAACGGAATAGAAGTTCTTCGCCCAAACCACGTGAGCGTTGGCGTTCACCTTGCGTTTATAGACCCACGTGCTGATCTCGAATGGGGCCGCCGGCAGCGCCTGCAACAACGGCTTCTCCTCCGCGGTGAACACACTGAGGCGTGACCCGTCACGTTTCTGGAACGGCTCCCGGTTATAGGCATCGATCTGTTCCCGGATCCGCAGGCGCAGCTGCGCCAGCGACGTAAACTTCTCGTGCCGGAGGCCGGCGATGACCCAGGTCGCGACATGGGAGACCGTGTTCTCGGCACCACTCTTGTCTCGAGGGTGGCGAACTCTGCCCGGGAGGACCGCTGCCGAGTAGTGCGCCGCCATCTCCCGGTAAGCGTCGTTGAGCACGACCTCGCCCTCCTTCGGGTGGGAAATCACCCCGGTCTTCAGATTGTCCGGGACCAGGCGCGGGACGCTGCCACCGAAGAACGCGAACATCGCCGTGTGGGCGCGCAGCCACGACTCCTGCTTCATGTCGAGGCTCGCTTCCACGAACGCATACCGGCTGAACGGCAGGCACGCGACGAACAAATACACCCTCGACAGCTCACCCGTCGTCGGATCCAACAGCTGCATCGTGGGTCCGGACCAGTCGACCTCGATACTGCGGCCGGCCTTGTGCCCGACCCTTGACGTCGCCCCCGAGACGGCGGCGTGTTCGCCATAGAGGCGGCAGAACCGGTCATAGCTCATCGTTGCCTGCGCCGTGGACGCTGCGTCGACATACTCCTGGTGCAACAGCTTCAGCGTCACCCCGACCCGGGCCAACTCAGTGTGAACCCGGGGCCAGTCCGGCTGCGCGAAGACGCTCTCATGAACGCCGCGGCCGGGGAACACGGCCGCATACACCTCGGCTTCCGACAGTTCCGCGACGTCATCCCAGACGACGCCGAGCCGGTCCGCTGCATCGAGCACCGCCTGGACGCTATTGCGCGCGATGCCCTGCGCCGAGGCGATCGACCTGCCTGATAAACCCTGATTTCGTAACTGCAAGACAAGTTTCGCCTTGATCTTCCGTACCATTACCGGTACTCCTCCCACCACGTGGCCATCACGTGGTGGGAGGAGCTTTTCAGGTGGCTCTCAACCACGCCAATCGTGGCTCTGAACGACACGATCCGTGATCTGGGCAGGTGGCTCTGCAGCGCACGACAGGTGGCTCCCTTGGAAGCCAGTATTCAGTCCAAGTTCTCCTGCTCTCCTGCAAGCCCTGCTCCGTATACGGGTGGACTGCCCTGAGGCCACTCGTTAGTCGTCCTTCCCTGGCACAGCAGAAGGCCCCGCCGTCGTTCTGACAGCGGGGCCATCCAGGGCGTTGCGCGCTGGTGACTAACTGGTTGGCTGGTCGTACTGCTGCCCGGCAGGGTCGGGCGGCAGGAGGACAAAGACCAGCAGGATGATTCCACCCACGAACGGAATCATGCTGAGCAGGTAGAGCCAGCCACTCTTGTTGCTGTCGTGCAGGCGACGCACGGTCAGGGCGATAGAGGGAACGATGATCACCAGGAACCAGAGGCCGATCAGGGCTACGCTGATGCCTGCAACTGCCCCAAACCGGGGCACCTGTCCATCGGAGTCCGGCTGCCACTGAAGCGACATGACGAGGCACAGGCCGATGCTGACGATGACAGACACCAGGGTCCACCACCAGTATTCGCTGCGGCTGGCACGCCCCGAGAACGTCGCGTACTTCTTGAAGAACCGCTTGACGGCCACCGCGATCGGTGCACCATAATACGGCGCCCAGAGCGGCGGTTCACCGCCAACTGCGGACGCGTACGGCTGTTGCTGTTGCTGTTGCGGATAGCTCAAAGTTTCCCCCAAAGACCAGAGTGATAAGACCCTGTTCATCGTACGGGAGACAGGGTTACCGGGCACGGGTGCTTCTGTAGTCCAGCCAGAGACTCGCGCTACCAGCGGAGGTCTTGTCCTCCCAACGAGCAACTGCCGAAATGTCAGCCGAGGCATGGAAGTGCGGCAGCGGGCTCTAGAGTCTGCCGGGGAGCAAATCGGTCTAGCGTCTGCGGCCCATGATGCGTTCGATCGCCTCTGCCTCACGTTGCGCCTCCCGTTCCGGGTCGATACGCGCAGCACTTGCGCTGGCTCCCAGTACCTGGCTGTAACTGGTGCGGCTCCGGTACTGCCTGAGTGCGTCCGTCCGCCGTTCCACCGGCGTCGCCTGCTGTCTGGACGTCCGCCGGGCAAGCGCCTCCCGATGGGCCGTGAGTTGTGCCAGTCGGGCCGGTTCCGGCTTGTGCCCAATGAATTCAACAATTCCTGGTGGAGGCACCAGGGATCCTGCGTCCGACAGTCTCCACTCCGACAGCGGGGCGGAGGCGTAGTGGGTGGGAGTCATGAGGTACTGCTCAGCCGTGGGGTGGCGGTAGCTGCCCGAGTACATAGCCACGAGGACACCGAGGGATTCGTACTCCATATCCAGGACGACGCTGGTCAGCGGCAGATCGAGAACCAGATCAGGAACGTCCGGAGACCACAGCCACACGTCACGGATGCCTGCCGTCTGATAGCCGCCGTGGCGGCGGTCCCACTCTTTGCTGTCCATTGGCTTGCGCTGGACCTCGAATGCCAGATGCCGGCCGGAGGTTATGTTGCTCTGACGTCGCTGCGCAGCCGGATGCCGGGGATCCAGACCTCATCTTCGACGGACCAAGGGAGGATGTGGTGCTGGTCTCTGGCCCAGTCCATGATGACGCGCTTGCCGTGCAGGTGCTCAGCGGTCTCGCCGTGGCGGCGCAGGCCGTCGGGGGCCTCGCCGGCCTGATGGCGGAAATGCTTGCACCGCGTTTTGGCGTCGACGAGCTGCACCGGGACTTCACGGCCGTCTTCCTTGCAGTCGATGCAGACGATCTCCTTGGAGCCCTTGTACCCGTAGCGGTCGTAGTAGGAATTGTTTCCCCTTTGCATGGCCGCTGCCACGACAATCTCCCCGTCCGCATTGTTGTAGGCGACGAGAGGCTCTGAGGGTTCCCACTGCCGGGGAAAGAGCCGGCGTATCTCGATCATGGGCACAGTATGCGGGGAAGGGCTGACATTTCGTCGTGGTGCGCAAAGCTCTGTGAGTATGGGCCGCCCACGCCGGCCCAGCTGTTAGTTCCGGTTCGATCGGCCCCTGTGGTCGTCATCTGGTGTCCTCCCAAGACTCTTCGTCCAAACATTCAGCATCCGAGCACAGAATCCGCGATCTGCTGCGCGGCTTGTCCTGGTGTGACGTGGGTGGTGTCGATGACCGCGGCTTCATTGTGCAGCCATGTCCGGGCGGCCTCGGCGTACGGTTCCAGGTAAGCGAAGCGGAACGTCGACGGTCCGAGAACTGAGTCATTTTGTATGCGGTCGCGCAACGTGGCCTGGTCAGCATGGAGCACGAAATGCTGGATCGGTATGCCGTGGGCAGTAAGACCGTCGCTGATTTCCCGCCAGTAGCTCTCGACCAGGACAGTCATCGGCATGACGAGCGTGCCTCCGGTGTACTCAAGCACGCGCCGCGCGGTTTCGACGACGAGCGGCCGCCATGGCTCCCAGTGCTGGAAGTTGTCCGTTGCAGGAAGTCCCGGGCTGATGTCCATGAGCACCTCGCCGATCTTCTCGGCATCTAGGACGCGCGCGTTGGGCAGCATTGGCTGCAAGAGGGCGCTGGTCGTTGTCTTTCCCGCTCCGTGGGTGCCGTTGAGCCAAACGATCATGGAACGAACACTACTTCCATGAAGTGTCATGCAGCCTACAGCTGCGGACGATGCTGTTTTCGGAGAAGAACCCACGGTTACCTTCCGTTGCAGATAAAGTCAGCGCATGGGGATATGGGACAAAGTGAAGGCAGCTTTTGGCGGGCAGGCAGAATCAGTGGTGGTTCCGGAGCCTCATCGGTCAGCAGTCACGCCGGGCCCTGCGCATGCACCGTCCGCCCCGGCGAGACCAGTGCCTGAAGAACCCGCAGCGCGCCCTCAGGAGCCGCCGGCCGTGCGTAACTACCAAGCGGAGAAGGTCAAAGCTGCCGCTGCGGGCCAAAGCGTCAAAAGCTTTCGTGCCGGTTATGCTCCGCCGGCAACTGCGAAGAGCCAGCTGGTGGCCGGTCCTGATGGTTTGCCGCCGCTCAGGTTGGTACCTTCCAACAACGGTCTCGACTTGGCGCTGCCTGACGGGGAGTTGGTTGATTACAAGATCCTGGCCCTGCGGCACTTCCAGATCTTCGCGTTCCGCGTCGTAGGCATGGGCTTCTACGAAGACCCGGAGAAGCCCATCAAGTTCCGGAACGGCCAGCGCGTCCAGGCTGTGCGGGAACCCGACAACGGACACGACGCCAACGCCGTCGCAATCCACGCCGGGCGGCCTGCGAAGAAAATCGGCTACGTGAACAAACAGCGGGCATCGTGGGTCGCAAGATTACTTGATTCCGGTCAGGAGCTTGACGGCATCATCATCCAGAGCAAGGCTTCCTCGCCACGCGTCCTCCTGACTACTCCAGAGATGCTGGCATATCTCCAGCGCGACTGACGTGCGGTCGCGATGAATCAGTACTGGCGCCCCAGAGCGATCCGCGACGGACGACACGCCGAAAGTGTCGCGTTCTTGGATATTTCTAAAGTGAGGATGTAGGTTTCAAGTAGAAAACTACAGGAGGTTGCTTTGAAGAACGCGGTCGACGTCGAATGGTCGTTTCGTCGCTTTAGTGCCCACGGAAAGAGCCTTCCTGAGATCATCCTGACAACTCTCACGGACTGCCACAATGAACATGCCGACGGCCAGGCGCTGATCCGGTCGAAGCATAAACGGTCCTACGGTCAGGTGAGTTACACCGTCCAGGAGAGGCTAGAAGAGGCGCTGGCAGGACTTGAGGGAGTCGAATTTAAGCGTCCTGGCCGCGGCAAGCCTAAGGTGCTCGTAGTAAACGGCACTGCTCTCGTTCCTTGGCGGTACTCCAGGTTGGCGACGGCAGATCTGAACCAACAGAAGTATGGAACTTCGGATTCCCGGATCGGCAACTTCTCAATGCCGGTGGGCCCCTCACAGGGCATGCTTGACCTCGGGGATGGCGCCCGCGCTTCCCTGACGCCCGAGGAAATCGAACTTGTTGACGCTCTGCAGGAGCTGGACGGTTCGGAGTCGCTCAAGCACCACCCGGTAGTAGTCGTTGCCTATGCCAGCAACCATCAGGCCCTGCATCATGCCCTGTGGGCTGACGCTCAGTTGGGCGAGGACGGCACGCTTATCCTGCAGAACACCCAGGAGCTGTTCCATGCGGATTCGGCGGATGCCGCAGCGAAGGCGGAGCCGAAGAGCTTCGATTCCGAGCCCCGCCGTGGCCTCAACCTGATGCCTAAGGAAGCATCCGGATCATGACGAAGCAGCTCACTCTGTTTTCAACCGAAGAACTTCTGTCGACTCAGGCTGTCAGGGATTCCTTTGACCCAGCAAGGTTGACCCAGGCACGGCGGCTGGCAGGGATTACCAAACAGACACTGGGGGACGCGGTCGGAGTTTCGGGAGCGGCCATAGGCCAATATGAGGCCGGCGTGACACCACGTCCTGAAATCGTGGGCCTGCTGGCCAGGGAATTAGGCCAACCCGTCGCCTTCTTTGCGATGGGTCGGCCGATTGGAAAACTGGACGTTTCCCAAGCCCATTTCCGCAGTCTTCGTTCGACGCGCGCGTCGGAGAGGCTCAAGGCCACGTCCTTTGTTGAACAGGTGTGGGAGGTGACTTTCGCGCTGGAAAAGCGGGTTGCCTTCCCGGACGTGAATGTCCCGTTCAATGAAGCGGACAGCAGCATGTCTCCCGTAGAAGCGGCGAGAGCCCTGAGGTCTTACTGGGAATTGCCGGAAGGGCCGATTCCCAACCTGGTGGAACTCATGGAGCTGAACGGCATCGTCGTGTCTGTTCTGACCCTTCGTGGCGACCAGGACGAAACTGCGCGTGTTGATGCCTTCTCGACAGCAGCGCTCAACCGCCCCATCGTCGTGGTGACCCCGGAAAGGGCCCGGTCTGTCTACCGGCACCGGTTCACGTGCGCTCACGAGCTCGGCCACCTCGTCCTCCATCGTGAACTTGCCGTAGGGGACCCTCGCCAGGAACGCGAGGCTGATGCCTTTGCCGCCGAATTCCTGATGCCACGGTCAGAAATAGAGCCGGTTCTCCCCGCAACCATCAACCTTCCAAGGCTCGGGCAGATCAGCCAGACGTGGGGTGTGTCACCGGAGGCTCTGGTGTTTCGCATGCAGGAACTCAAAGGCGCTTCAGACGTTTCTGTCCGGCGTGCGTACCAGAAGCTCAGATCCGGCAACCGGCAGGAGGCCTCCGTGGCAGATTACCCGGGAGAAGTCCCCATGCTGCTGACTGAGGCTATGAAGGTTGCCGACAAGTTTGGGTTTTCTGTGGCCGATCTGGCAAATGAACTCAGATGGGCACCGGAACGGGTTAGGCAAGTGCTGGGCCTCGTGGACGAACGGCCCAAGCTCACCTTGGTTCGCTGACGGGAAGCCCTGCATACGGTGCAGTGCATGGGGTGCAGCAGTTGGGGCGAAGTAGGTGCGCAGTAGCCCCCGCACTGTTGGTCCCGCTGGCGTTTGTCCCGCATCAAAAGCACAGTCCTGCAGATGGCGATCAGATCTGATCCACATCTCGTTTGAATTCGCCCACTGCCCGCAACGAACCGCGTAGGAATGGAACCTTGCTGAATTTACCGACCCAGGGGGTAACTGCATGTCACGTATCGAATGGACGAGATACAACGGGGATGACATCGAATCACTTGTTGCGATGTTCATCAGCGGTGATCATCCGGAGGCAGAACGGATTACCCCATCCAAGGGCGACGGTGGCATCGATGTCCTGGTGAAGACCGATAAGACTCGCGTCTATCAGGTGAAGAAGTTTTCAGGGCCTCTTTCATCCAGTCAGGCGAAGCAGATTAAGAAGTCGGTCGACAGGCTGTGCTCTGACCCTCGCCTCAAGGATCTGCAGGTCGACGAGTGGCATCTGGTCATGCCGTGGGACGCCACCCTGGAAACGAAGAAGTGGGTGACGGACTATGTCACGAAGAAAGGGCTGCCCGAGCCGATCTGGGATGGCCTGACTCAGTGTGACTTCTGGGCCAGCAAGTACCCGCACGTGGTTGATTACTACTTGCGGGGAAATGCCGAGCGTATCCGAGAGATGGCGGTGTCGATCGTCCAGGGATTGCGGCTGAAGGACATCAGGGAAAAAGAGGTACAGAGCAGGGACATTGCTGCCTTGGCGGACGAACTCAAGGAGACGGTGGCCATATTGAACCGTGAGGACCCTTTTTACGCCTACGGAATTCATGTTGAGCCACAGCTAAAAACTCCTGACAGGGACGATGTGTGCGAAGCGTTGACTAACGTCAAACCAGGTGTCGTTCTTTCAACGCTGATCGGGGACAGCCGTGTGGCCCTCCGGGTGGACGTATATGTCAAGAACCGCGTGGCCCTGCAGCTGGACCCGCTGAAGATCAACATGGTTATGACGGCAAAGCTTGGTTCCGAGCAAGCGGCTGCAATCGAAGACTTCAGAAAGTTCGGCAGCCCAATGGAGTTGTCGGCCGGCGTGAGTGGTTCATCCAACTTCCCGGGCGGACTTGGAGGAGAGTTCGCGAATGCCGGGGTCACCGTGCTTCCGGCATCCGATATTTCGGACCGGGACCGGGAACTTCGCCTTCTGCTCTTCGACGAGGACGACCGTCAGGTTGACTCACTGGTTGTCCACCGTGAATACACCACGACCGGTATTCCCAGCGAAGACAAAGGCCCGCGTGGCATGGAGTCGCGCCTGACTGATGCCCACAACGTCCTGGAGATTCTCCTGAGATTCGATGTGGATGAACAGAGTTCCGATATGGCCATAACTGCGCACGCTCCACAGGGAAAACTTGCTGTGGACGTCCTGCCCGCGCTGCGCTTCTTCAAGAAATCGACAGCTCCGAATCGGTTAACAGTTGCTCCCCGCTTCGGCCCCGTACCCGATCAACGTCAGCCCCTGATGCCGAGGGACAAGAACATCTCGGATCTCTGGGTTGACGTCGCTGCGGCGCTCAGCCTCATTCAGGAACATACCGCACACAGACTCCACTTTCCTGAACTCGAAAAAATGGAGGAAAGAGCAATCCGCGAGATTCTGCGTGCAGGCGCCCTGCTCCAATGCCAAACGATCACGGAGCACATGGCACTTATTGGAACGGATCACGACGCCACGCTGCCGGACGAAGTAAGAACGGTTACTTTCCTTCTGCCGTGGACGCTTGAATTGCATGAGGGGACTGTTGACCTGGGTTATCTTGCCTACGCTTTCTCGGGCTCCCTTCACAAGCGGGATCAAGAGTACGACGGTGCCAGATACGACGTATGGAGCGTTGATGATGGCAAGGTTCTTGTCAGATGGTCCTCGGAGGAAGAGCAGAAGGCCCTCCCTGGTCTTCCCGTCCTGGGCAGCGACACCTAGGCTGCCCATCGAGACAAAAGCATCTTGCCCGCTTTAGGGGAATTCCTGCTGCACCTAGTACGTTGCAGTCGCCGACAAACCCATCAACAGAAAAGAGATGCACCTTCGTGGCAACCGATTACGACGAACTCCGCACCGACGTCAAGGAGTCCCAGGAGAACTCGCTGGAGGCCCTGAAGACCGCCAAAGCGCCCGACGCCCGGTCCGTGGTCCAGGAGCTGGACGAGGCTGATACTTCGGACGGCCTGACCCCTGGTGGCGAGTTTATTGCCGAAGAGCTCGTCGTTCAGGTCATCCCGCAGGCTGACGATGAGTTCACCTGCTACTCCTGCTTCCTGGTCCGCCACCGTTCGCAGAAAGCGCGCGAGAAGGACGGCCATGCCTACTGCGTCGAGTGTGTTGGCTGAACCCCACTACTGGCCGGCTGTTCCGGAGCGCATCTGGGACAGCATCCGCGAAGAATTCACCCTGCCGACCGCAACGGACCTGGAGACGCATTTTCAGGCACTGGGTAATCCAGAAGCGATGCGCCGTGCAGTCCGGGTGTTCATCGGGGAGGACACATTCTGCCCGGGCTTCCAGCTCAAAGACGGGCTCTTTCACGAACCGGTGCTGTGGCTGTTTGATCAGGCGATGAACCTGAAGATTCCTCACAACGTGTTCGCCGCCTGGATGGTCAGTCGGCTGCATGGAGACGCCAGCTCCCGTTCCCGTCCCGTGGACATGCTGGGCAGCATGGCGCTGCTCCAGAACTCTCTGGCTGCCTTCTGTGACAGGTACCGGCCGGTCGAAAAGCGCCGGTGATGGCTGGCGGCGGTGACCGCACACCGTCTCGTAGACTGCCTCTGGAGCTTGAAAGCTATGGGGGAGACATGAAGAAGAGCAACATGGTGTTCAACACCAAACGGATGCCGGAGAAGTGGCGGCGTCACTTCAAGATCTACCGGGCCAAGATCAGCATCTATCTGGATACTGCGGACTTCGGCACCCCGCTCATGGTGGACGCTTCCGAGATGATGGAATTCCTGCCTGCGGGCGTAAATCAGGCGTCCTTCGTCGAGAACATTGGCCCAGTCAGACCAGGCGCCGAGGCAGTGTGGATAGAAGCAGAAGTCCCGGAAGGGCTGCCCTCGCGCCCAAATGTGCGGCGGATCGGGGCGATGGTGCACCGCAGCACCACGCGTACCAACTTCAAGGTCCAGCCCTTCACCGGCGCCCCGCATGAGTACTGGATCGAAGCATATCTCCGGGACGCGGACGGGCTCTCGATCCGGCTGGAGCAGGACGTCCGGTTCCGGCTCAATGACCGCGGCTTCCTGACTGGCATGGAATTCATGGTGTATCGGAGCGTGCTTCATCCCGGTGGCCCGTTCGGGGACACCAAGAGCATGTTCACCAGTGGCTTCGATGCCGAGGAGGGTCAGGCCCCGGCTGTTGAGGCGATGAACAGGGTGTTTTTTGCGCTGGCTCTCATGAATTGCCGCAACGTCACTTTGAGGGAGCGTGGCTCCAGCAAGGCGAATGGCCCCGGACCAACTGGGGACGCATTCCACGAGGTCGTGATTGATGGGACCGCCCGGAGTTCGGCAGGAGCGATTAGTGGCGCCGGGGACGGTACTGGCAGACGCCACTTGGCGCGCGGTCACTTCAAGACCTTTACCGAAGATGCGCCGCTGCTCGGTAAGCATGTGGGGACGTATTGGTGGGGCTGGCAGCTTCGTGGCCAGGAGGGCTCCGGCGTCATTGAGAAGACCTACACGCTGAGGGCCGACAGCCGCTGACCCTGCCCCTTCTCCAATTTCAAGCTACGCGCTCCCGCTGGCCGGCGGTATGATTGTTCGAATAGATGTTCACATGTTGATAACCCTGTGGAGAACATAGTTTCGATAATACCCGGGAGGTAGTAGGCCGATGAGCGCTGTCGTTCTCGCCACTCTTGATGTGTGGTCCTCGGACCAGCTCGGGCCCCTCTACTGTTCGGTGGCTGTGCCGGCCGGATTCCCGTCTGCCCAGGATTACTTCACCGGCCGCGTCGACCTGAACAAACACCTCATCAATGACATCACCAGCACGTTCCTGGTCAGGGTGTCCGGGCACTCGATGGACGGCGCTGGCATCTCCGATGGCGACGAGCTGGTCGTGGACAGATCGCTGACACCTGTCGACGGCAACGTCGTCGTCGCGATCATCGAGGGGGAACTGACCATCAAGAGGCTGCGGCTGGAGCACGGACGCGTGAGGCTGGCCGCGGAGAATCCGGCTTACCCTGACGTTGTTGTCCCGGAGCTCGCAGAGCTCAGCATCTGGGGCGTCGTTACCCGATGCCTCCATCGGCTTTAGGCCGGTTCGCGTCTGATGCACGATCTTTCAGGCGGCCGGGTCGAGCGGACGGCCCTCATTGACGTGAACTCGTTCTACGTTTCGTGTGAGCGTGCCTTCGACCCGAAGCTGGAGGGTAAGCCGGTGGTGGTCCTCTCCAACAATGATGGCTGCGTTGTCGCCAGATCCAATGAGGCGAAAGCCCTGGGCATCGAAAACGGCGACCCCTGGTTCAAGCTCAAGGCCGATCCCAGACTCGGGGAGCTCATTGCGAAATCCAGCAATTACGAGCTCTACGGAGATTTGAGTTCCAGGGTCATGGAGCTGATCGGCCGCTACAGCTATCTGGTCGAGGTGTATTCGATCGACGAAGCATTCGCCATGCTGCGGGGCGAGCCACACGAGCTGGAGCGCATCGGGCGGGAGATCAAAACTGCCGTGGCCAAGCACGTCGGCCTGCCGGTCTGTGTCGGTATTGCCCCCACGAAGACCCTGGCGAAGTTCGTGAATCGGGTTGCGAAGCAGAACCCTGCCCTCGGCGGGGTGTGCAGCTACGACACGCTTGCTGTGCCTCATCGGGACCACATCATGGCCCGGGTGCCGGTGACAGGTATCTGGGGGATTGCCGGGCGGCTCGGGAAGAAGCTGAACGCCCTGGGGATCTTCACGATCGCTGATCTCAAGGCGACAGACCCCGTGGTCATGCGGAAGAAGTTCTCGGTGCTGATGCAGCGCACGATCATGGAGCTCAACGAGATCCCCTGCATCCCGCTGGAAACCGAGATCGCCAGTAAGAAGCAGCTCATCTTTTCGAGGTCATTCTCGAAGCCGGTAACCTCGGCGGCCAGGATGCACGAGGTGATGGCGATCTACGCCCAGCAGGCTGCCATCCGGCTGGCGAAGGACCACCAGCAGACCAAGCTGATGTCCTGCTTCGCCGGCACGTCCCACTTCAACGAACGGTTCTCCTCGTTCCCGTCTGCGACCGTGAAACTGCCGGCGCCGACGGCAGATCCGGTAGTCCTGACCAAGGCTGCGACCTCAGCCCTGGAGCAGTGGATCGTGGACGGTGTGCCGTATGCCAGGGCCGGAGTGTTGCTGATGGATCTGTCGCCGGCCGGAGCTGCGCCGCAGCTACCCATGTTTGCCACCGCGCACGAGGAAAAACACATCGGGTCTCTGCTGGGGGACATCATGGACAGGTTCGGAACCGGCTCTATTGGCCTGGGCCGTGCCGGGATGGTCGAGGCGCCCGACTGGGGCATGAAGCGCGAGGCCCTGTCTCCGCGCTACACCACGGAATGGGACGAGCTGCTGGTCGTCAAGGCGGCCTGAGAGCAGCAGCCCACGGCCATGTTGCCCACAGGCCACCATTCTGAGTTGTAGCGTTCTAGCCATGGTCTATTCGCTGGATACAACCGAATCCGAAGAGGAAGTACAAGCTGGATTATGGCTGATCCGGAATGCTGGTCAACGCGTCGAAGTCCTGCTGGGCGAACCGGGCCTGCGCGATCCTGAAAAAGGCAGCCGGCTTGCTGCTGTGGATGCGCTTACGCCATATCAGCCCATGTCCAACCAGCTGTCCATCTTCGACATGGTTGCCGTCGACAACCTGCGCGCAGCGGTGAAGTACATCGAGAAGGCAAACGATGTGCCCATGATCGCCTTATATTCGATGATTCGGTCGGCAGTGGAAGCAACGTCTTATGGCCTCTGGCTGTTGCACGCAGGGAAGGTCAGCAAACAAGCCTTCCTGTCCCTGCGGATCTCCTATGAGAACAATGAAGATCTCGCCAGCCTGGGCAAGGTCTTTGCACCTGAACAGGGATCTGGAGACAACGTCCGGAAACGACTCCGCGAGCTTCAACAAGCCATTCCCGCTTACAGGAACCACGATATTTCAGCCCGCCCAACTACAACAGACGTGATTTTGAATGCTGACAAGGCAGTGCCCAAGAGGGATGGCTTCTCAGGGCTCCAGGTGTGGAAATCTTGCAGCGGCCTCGCCCACGCCAACAGCGCGGTTATCCCTCACATCCTGGAACGAAAGTTTGCCGGCGACGTGGAAAACGGCAAGATGTTCCGCCTCACCTCTCGGATGACTATGCTGGGCGCCTTCCTGATCGCGGGCGTCGAGAACGTCGAGACGTTGAGGACCTTGCACCAGGAGGCGACGGCGGCGCCTTCCTGGTTCAAGAAAGCCTAAGACGCCCGGCGGGTGCAAGGCGTCGCCAGTCGAAAAGTCCGAGGGGGGTCTCATCTCCACCGGCTCTGCACCTTTTTGGTGATCTCTGGCAGCCGGTAATCAACGACATCGCTGCTGCCGTATTCGAGCGGGACTTCGGCGGGACAGTCAGCCGGCACCAGGGACACGGACTGGGAATCCACGGTGAAATCAGCGCACGAGCGGGCTGAGTATCTGCCGGCGCCTTCCGCTTCTGTCTTCTGGATGTTGCTGCTGAAGGACACAGGAACGTGGAGGGCCCCGTCGTCCCAGCGGAATGCTCCGAATCCGCGGCGCGTCAATTCGGGCAGAGTTTGCAGCGAAATCTCGAAGGCTTTGTGGTCGCTTAGTCCTCCACGATGGGCGAGGTCCGCGGCGGCCACTGCCAGTTCGTCGGCGTCGTGCCTGATCTGGCTGTGAACCCGTGACTCCGGGTTGCGGCAGCCGGTGAGCAGGATTACACAGCACAGAAGTATGGCCACGGGCCAGCTTGCACGTCTCATTCATCCCCCAATAGACGGTTCCAGCCTCTCACGCCCTCGGGCGTCCAAGGCTGCCACGTTCACGGCCAACGATACAACGAACGATCCAGCGGGTTTTATGCTCATATCCGTGATTTTTTGGTAGCTTGAGCACATGACACTTGTAATCCTTGAGAGCCCGTACGCCGGTCCAACTCCTGAAGCCATCGCCAGCAACGAAGAGTATGCCCGGCGGGCGGTGAAGGACGCGCTGCAAAGAGGCGAGGCGCCTTTGGCCTCACACCTGCTCTATACGCAGCCAGGGATTCTCGATGACACGGTTCCCGAGGAACGAAAGACCGGCATCGACGCCGGCCACGCCTGGCTCGGCTCCGCTGACCAGATGGTCGTTTACGCAGACCTGGGCATCTCCCCGGGGATGCACATCGGCATCGAGCGGGCGAAAAAGCTCTCCGTGCCGGTCTCGTACAGGTACCTGGACGGGCCGGGGCAGTAGCTCAGGGACACTCTGCCTGAATCGGCACATAAACGAAGGGCTTCACGCTGGTACGCCAGCGGGAAGCCCTTTTATGTTGGCTGTGTGCATTTACTCCGTTTCTGTTGGTAGATGAGTCGATCTGTGGTTACACTGAGTCAAGAACTTAGCGAGACTGCACCACCCCCCTCGACACAGAAAGCGCTGGTAAACCATGACAATCGGATTGCTTACGGAAAAGCCAAGTGCGGCCCGCCACTTCGCCGCTGCACTGGGCGGAATGACAGGCACCTACAAGGGGGAGGACTACGTAATCGCGGCCGCCCGCGGCCACCTCTACGAGTTTGCTGATCCCGCCGCCATGGTGGCGCCGGGCCTGGCGGAGCAGTACAAGTCCTGGGAGCTGGAGCACCTGCCCTGGGACCTCAATGACCTGGACTGGAAGCGTGTGATGAAGCCAGGGGCGCAGGCAACGCTGAAGGAGATCAAGACCGCGCTCAGCGGTTGCAGTGAGATCGTCATCGCCACGGACGTGGACCCGTCCGGCGAAGGTACAGCCATCGCGATCAACATCCTCGATGAGCTGAAACTGACGGGCAAGAAGCTCAGCCGGATGTTTTTCACCGATGAAGCTCCTGCCTCGCTTCAGAAGTCCTTCTCGGCCCGCGTGGCAGTTCCGTCGGCACTGAATGACGGCGATTACCTGATGGCGGACTTCCGGGCGAAGTTCGACCTGGCCAGCGTCCAGTTCACCCGCATCGCCACCAAGAGCGCCGGCCAGCGGGCGGTGCTGCGGCAGGGCCGGCTCAAGTCCGCCATGGTGCAGCTGGTCGGCGACCAGCTCAAGGCGTACAACGGCTACCAGAAGGTGCCGTTTTATGAGAACCGGTTCAAGGACGAAAACGGTGTCCTCTACTCCAACGCCGACGAGCCCAGCTTCGCTGACAAGAACGATGTCCCGAACAAGTACGCCACGTCCCCGGTAGTGCTCGATGGCCGGGCCGACAAGCGCCAGGCGCCGCCCCGGCTTCTGGATCTGGCGGGACTGTCCTCGCTGCTCTCCACCAAGGGTGTGAAGGCGGCTCTCGTGCTCTCCACGTACCAAAAAATGTACGAGGATCAGGTCGTCAGCTACCCCAGAACCGAAGACAAGACCATCACCACGGAGCAGTTCAACGAACTGCTGCCGCACATCGACAAGATCGCCGACGTGGTTGGCGCGGACGCCAAGCTGCTCACCCAGCGCACGCCGCGCAAGACCCATGTGAAGGATTCCGGGGCCCACGGTGCCAACCGGCCCGGTCCCAAGGTTCCTGCATCCCTGGATGCGCTCAAGACCAAGTACGGCGTCATCGCTCCTCTGATCTACGAGACACTGGCGCGCAACTACCTGGCGATGCTCGCCGAGGACTACCTCTACGAGCGTCAGGAAGGGCACCTGGAGAAGTACCCGGAGTTCAAGGGAGCGGCGAATGTGCCGAAGTCCCTGGGCTACAAGGCGGTGTTTGATGATGCCGACGCTGATGACAAGGACGAGGACGAGAGCGCCACGGGCCTGGGCACCAGCGCTGATCCGTTCGTGCACGAGGGCTTCCCGAAGCGGCCAGCCCATCCGTCGATGAAGTGGCTCATGAAGCAGCTGGAGAAGCGCGACGTGGGCACCGGTGCCACCAGGACCAGCACCTACGCCGATGTCACCAATGACAAGGCGAAGTTCCCGCTGCTGAACGAGAAGCGCGGCAAGATCACGATGAGCGAATTCGGCGACATGGGCTACCTGCTGCTTCCGGGGACGCACATCGGTGACTTGAGCGTCACCGAATACGTCCAGGCCGAGATGAAGGCCGTTGCCGCCGGCAAGAAGAGTGCCGACGAGGCACTGAAGATCGTGGCGCAGTGGGTCGCCAGCGACATCGCGACGATGCAGACCAACGCCGTCTCGATGAAGAAGGAGCTCGGTGTGACCGAGGTCAAGACCAAGGAAAAGTTCGAGGGCACCTGGGCCAAGAGTGGCGAGCACGTCAGTTTCAACCGCGAGTGGGGCGCCAACGAGCACTGGAAGGGTCACCGTTTCACCGACGACGAGTGCACCAAGCTGCTCAGCGGTGCCGCGGTCTCCTTCGACGCTGTCTCGAAGAAGAAGAAGGCGTACACGGCGGTCGGCACCCTGGAGGAGGGCGTGTTCAACGACAAGAAGTTCTTCGGTTTCAAGCTGGACTTCGACAAGCAGGATCCGACGGCGTCCCCGGTTCCCAAGGTGCTGTGCGGCCACACGTTCACCGCCGACGAGCGTAAGCGCCTGGAGGCAGGGGAGAAGGTCTTCGTTGACGGCCTGAAGTCCTCGAAGGGCAACACCTTCGGAACGACCCTGTACGTGGGTGTGAAGGACGGCGAAAAGCGCGAGAGCCTGATCTTCGACTTCGGCAAGTAGCCCGTGGGGCAGGGGCTGGCCGGCGCTGTTCACCACGAACACAGCCGGTCAGCCCACAGTCCTGTGAGGGCTGATTTTGAGCAGGACATCAGTGTGACAACAACAAGAGAGAAGGTGTGACGTGCCGAAGAGTGTGTACAAGATTCCCACGTCCATTGCCCGAAGTTTCCTCGACCACGAGATCGCGCTCTCCGGCGGCGGCTTCCAGGCGAAGCCAGTGCCAATGAAGGTCCTGCTGTTCTGGGCGGCGTCGATCCTGACGCTGTTCTGGGTGGCCAGCAGCACCTTTGTCGCCTCGGCGGCATGGTGGCTCATCGTCCTGGTGGTCGTTTGGTGGCTGGCGACCACGGCGTTCCTGGGTCAGTACTCCAAGACCAAGGAGATGAAGTACATGTCCGTGCCCGCCCTGCTGGCATATGTGCCGGTTACGGCCCGCCGGGTGCTCACCCGCAAGTCGACCAACCCGAGTGCGTTCTACTCGGTGGTCGGCATCGACAGCATCAACGAGACCGGTCTGATCAAGTACGCGGATGGAACATACGGCCAGGGATACCTGGTCGTGGGTTCAGCGTCGATCCTGCTGTTCGAGGAGGACCGCAAGGCGATCCTGAACCGGGTGGACTCGTTTTGGCGCAAGGTCGACACCTCCTGCGAATACACCTGGGTCACCACCAAGGAGCCGCAGCGCGTCTATCACCAGATTGCCAACCTGGAACGGCGCAACCTGGCGATGGAGACCCGCGATCCTGAGCTGAAGGAACTGCTGGACGAGCAGTACGACATTCTAAAGGACTACGTCGGCGACCAGTTCAAGTCCATCCACCAGTACCTCCTGCTCAAGGGCGACTCGCTGGAGGCCCTGCGGCGCGCCCACAGCGTGCTGCAAGCCGAGGTGGAGACCTCCTCGCTGATGATCAAGGGCTGCACGATGCTCAACGGGGCAGAGGTGACCGAGATGTTCACGGTCCTCTATAAGGGCAAGCACGGCTAGGATCGACAGAACCGCACACGGTGTTTCAGTGTGTCTGGTAACACATGTTTCAATTGATAAGTCAGCGTAATCATCAACAGAGAAAAGAGAACGTTCATGGGTATTCAGGACACCAACGAAACGACCGACACCGCTGTGGACGCTGAGTTCGACGAAGCAGCAGCAGAAGGTCTCAGCGACGAGGACTACGTGGCAGCAGGAGTCGCCTCCGACGCGGACACCACTCCGGAATCATCCGAGTTCGACGAACTGGCCGCCGCCGGCCTCAGCGACGACGACTACCTGGCAGCCAAGCCGGCCAGCGCCTGACCGCCTGAGCAGCTGCCCCCGGCAGCGCCGCAGAGCCCCGTCACCCCTTCGGGTGGCGGGGCTTTCGCGTGTCTGCGTTCCTCTGGCGCTGATCCCAGGGGAAGCGGGGCGGCGTTTTCGGCACCGCGGACCTGCCGGATTCGCTTCACGATGCTGGTCTACAGAGTAGGCATATCTATGTCCAAAATGCTCGTTTCTGCTCAGGAAGCAACATTTTCTGCTTGGCCGTGCGTTGCTCTCGTGTAGGATGAATCTTGACCTCTATCACCTCATAAACCAGTCATTTTGAATACGAAGGGAGCCGGTGATTATGGACGTGCTAACCACAGGCGGATCACCACGCGGCAGCAGTGCTGAAACGGAGCCTTCCGGCGACGCCACAGGCGTTGCTGCGCTGATGGATCAGCTGGAGCAGCCGCAGGGCAGCGCTGAGTCCGTGGAAGCAGAGACGGCCGCTGACGCGCCACGGGGCGGCTTTGCTGCTTCTCTCGCCGCACTGAAGGCCGATGGGAGCGCCAACCCGGGGGACACCGGAAAGGAAACCCCTCAGACCAGGGCCGAGAAGCGCGCTGGACGCCAGGCACGCAAGGACGCCCGGCAGCTGAAGGGCTCGTTTGACGAGTATCCGCACCTGCTGGCGCTCAAGCCCAAGGAAAAGTACGTCTTCCGCTCGGACTACTTCCAGGTCGACGACAACTACGTCGCCTGCATCATGGGCTTTTTCCATGACGACGCCGCACGCGATGATTTCGGGGCGTTCTGGGGCATCAACCGGATTCCCAACGGCCTGGACGACGAGGTGACCGTGGTGGTCATGGAGCAGGTCCGCCGCATGGGCGAGAAGTGGATCGACGACCACATCAAGGTCGCCGAGAAGCTGGACAAGCTCGAAGAGGGTGAACAGGCCCAGTCGGGCACCATGAGCTCCAAGCGCAAGGCCGCGAAGGTGGCCGATGACATGGAGATCGTCTCCGGCGAGATCCAGGACGGCGCCAGCTATCTGCACGTCCACAACCGCCTGCTGATCAAGGCTCCGAACCTGGAGACGCTGGACGCGAGCATCGAGAAGATCAGCCGTTTGTTCATCGACCGCTTCGGCACCCTGACTGTCGCTGCGTACCCCGGTGAGCAGCGCCAGGAGCTCAGCAAGCTGTTCGCCAAGAACGAGAAGAAGCGCGGCAACGGTTTCCACTTCACCTCGATCGAGTTTGCCGGCAGCCACTCACTGGTCACCAACGGCCTCAATGACGCCACCGGCGAGTACGTCGGTTACATGGTCGGCGATGTGAACAACAGCGCCGTTCTCTTCGACGTGAACCGGTACAAGCACCATGTTGTGGTCGCTGATGCGGCGATGAATGACTTCCTGGAGCGTTCTTTCGTGGCCGACATGTGGGGATCGAAGATCTCCCAGTCCGCGATGCTGAACAACGGCAAGACTGTCCACCTGGTTCTCAACGGCGCTGACTTGAACAAGCTGGGTCCGGAATTCAACGGCCTGACCTCCCGGGTGGACATGAGCAGCGGAGACGTCAACATGTTCGAGATGTTCGGTGAGCGCGAGGATGAGCTGAGCATCTTCTCGGCGCACATGCAGAAGCTGGTGCTCATGGCCGAGCAGGCGTACGAACCCACGGAGAATGACCGCTCGATCATCCGTGGCGAGCTGGAAAAGACCGCGACCCGGTTCTACGTCGACCAGGGCATGTGGGCGTTCAACGCCAAGAACCAGCGGGACCGACTGCGCATCGTGGACATCCCGCACGAGCAGGTGCCCCGGCTCCAGCTCTTCGTGACTTATCTGGACACCGAGTACAAGGCCCTGGCCAACGGCTCGACCAGTGACCAGGGCATGATCCAGGCGTACTCGATCCTCTCCTCCGTGTTCGCGAACCTGCTGAATAACAACGGCGACCTCTTCAACACGCACACCAACGCTGCGATCGACGGAGTGCGGGATTCGCGCCGGGTGGTCTACGACTTTTCCAAGCTGATGCGCCGCGGCAAGGGGATTGCCATGGCCCAGCTGGTGAACATCGTGAGCTTCGCAGTGGGCAACCTGGGGCTGAACGACACTCTGGTGATCCACGGTGCCGAGCACATCGAGAAGGCCGTCAAGCCGTACATCGAGAACCAGCTGGAACACCTTTTCGCCCGCGGCGGCCGGGTGGCGTACCTGTACAACGATGTCGACAAGATGCTCGCTGACTCGGATTTCAACCGGTTTGATGCTGCTGACTACACGGTGCTGGGCCCGATGCGCGATGCCACAGTGGCCGCGTACCAGAAGCAGCTCCATCAGGACATCCCGCCGGACCTTGAGGGTCTGGTGACGCAGCGCGGTGAGAACCTCAGCTACCTGCGCCGGGGAGTGACGAACGTGGTGTTCTTCATGGATCTGGCCCTTGGGGTGAACCCGGCCCGGGCCGGGAAGCGGGTCAGGCTGCCGGGGGAGGCGAAGCCCGGAGCCAAGGCTTCCCTGGTCGAAGACCGCCAGACCCAGGAGCGCGAGAAACGTATCAACGACCACGGGGCACAGGCCCGAACGGGACTGCGGGGCCGGAATCAGCCGGCCGGCAGCAAGAAGGTTCTTGGAACCGGTCCTTCCAGGTAATGCGAGATCAGACGAAGAGGAAGGGACGACAAGACATGAAAACTGCGATCTCGCACAACCCTGCGAAGGACAGCGCAGGAGGTGCACGCACCCACACGGGCATCCAGCGTCCGACGTTCATCAAGCGGGCCATCACCCTGGTGATGATGGTCCTGCTGGCGGGTGTGGCTGCACTGGCTTTCAGCAACCCGGCGAAGGCGGCTGAGGACGATCCCGCCAACTACTCCTTCTACAAGCTCTCCAGCTCGCTGGCGGCGTTCTTCTCCAACGCGCAGTCCCCGGACGAGAATGCCGCACCGATTGACGGCGAGGTCTGGGGTTCGGTGATGTCCAACCCGGGCAGCGCCGGCTCGATGCTGGGCTACGTGGACCCCGACTTCAGCTTCTCGATGGAGTTCCTGAACTCCCAGATTTCTGGCTCCTCTTCGGCGGTCGGCTACAACACGCTGATCCAGAGCGCCCAGGGTAGCGACGTGAGTTCCACGCAGACCCCCGGAATGCTGGACTACGCCCACTTCGGTGCCACGCTGAACGCCATGGGGCTGGACTCCATGGGCACAGGCTTGTCGCTGGGCTTCTTTGCGCCGGTTGGTGGCGGTCTGATGATGATCCTCTACATCTTCACCGGCGTCGTTGATCTGCTCTTTGTCGGCATCATCACCACCCTGAAGGCCCTGAACCCGTTCAAGCTGTTCTACGAAGGCGTCAAGGCCGTGAGCCCCACCTTCGCGGAGGGCATGACCGGCGGCGCGGCCGCCCCGGGGTTCCTGGGCGGACTCTCCTCCTGGATCGGTGACTGGTACCAGGTGCTGAATAACATTGCGTGGGCGGTGCTCGTTCCGCTCTTCATCGGCGTGCTGCTGCTGGCGCTGCTGCTCGCCAAGAACATGAACCGCGGTTCGGCGCTGAAAAAGCTGGCAATCCGGGTGGTCTTTATCGGCCTCGGCCTGCCCCTGATCGGCTCGATGTACACCGGGGTGCTGAACTCGATGGGGGATGCCTCCAAATCCGGTTCGGCCGGTTCCACACAGGTCGTGCTGAGCACCTATGTTGATTTTCAGGGCTGGTCCTTCAAGAACCGGCTCTTTGTCCCTGAAGGTGCAGTGATTGAATGGAACGCCTCCGAGAACAAGCCCACGGGCAAGTCGCTGGCGAACGTCCGCAACACCGCCCTGGAGATCAATAAGGCGACCAACCCCAACTGGGCCTCGATCAAGTCCACCCTGAATGTCGCCCAGGACCAGAGCTGGACCAGCGCGGCGCTCAATGACAAGGAAGGCGACACCTCCGGCGGCCTGGGCGGCTACATGAGCACCATCGACCTGCTGGGCCGCTACATCAGCGGCGCGAAGATCGACGCGGCCTCCTACGAGACAGCGATCAAGGGTGACATCTCCACTTCGTCCCCGTACACCAGCGGTGCCGATGGCAAGAAGCAGGTCAGTGACTGGTTCACCAAGTTCAGCGATCCCAAGAAGGGTCTGCCTGAGATCAGCGATCCCGACGAGGTCAAGAACAACCCGGTGATCCGGGTGGCGGACAACACGGGCCTGGTGGCCACTCCTGCCGGGGCAACCAGCGGAGACAAGAAGTTCACCAGCCCGAGCCAGTGGGGCTGCGCCAACTGGGTCTCGAACAGCCAGGGCAAGCCGCTGAACTGCAACATGTCCACGCTGTCGATGTACAACTACCTGAACACCAGCTTCGGCGCGGATTCGATGACCATGTACTCCTCGAACAAGTCGACGTCCGGCGCCACGCGTGAGATGCACAATTCTGTGACGCAGGTCGGCACCGGCACCATGAGCGGACTGTACTGGCTCAACGCCATGGTCCTCCTGGGCAGCTTCGTCATCATCGGCCTGGGCTACGCGTTCTCGATGCTGTTCGCCAACATCAAGCGCAGCTTCCAGCTGATGACGGCAATCCCGTTCGCGACGATCGGTGCCATGTCCGGTATTGCCAAGGTGGTCATCTACGCAATGGCGATGATCCTCGAAGTGATCGTGACGCTGTTTATCTACCGGTTCATTCAGGTCTTCCTGATTTCGATCCCGCAGATCGTTGAGATGCCGTTCTCGGCTGTCCTCAACGGTGTCGCCGCCGGCGACGCCAGCGTGGCGAATCTGCTGACCGGTGGAACGCTCTCGATGGTGATGACGGTGCTTTCGATCATCGCCCTGATCATCTTCACGGTGCTCGCCCTGCGGGTCCGTAAGACGGTGGTGAAGTCGATCAACGAGATCGTGACCAAGCTGGTCGATAAGTTCATGGACACCAACGTGGCTCCTCCCGGCGGTAAGGGTGGCGGCATGATGCCGGCTCTCGCCGGTGGCCTGGCCTCGGGTGCAGGCATGGCCGCAGCCAACAAGGCAATGGGCGGCGGCGTCGGCGGAGCGAAGAAGTCCGGTGGTCCAGGTGGCGGCCCCGGTGGCGTTGTTGCCGGTGGTATTCCGTCCGCGGGCGGTCCTGGTGGTCCTGACGCAGGTGGACCGGCAGGTGCACTCACCGTCGGCGGCGGCGCAGGGATGGATGTTTCCGGTTCCGGCGGAGAAGCCGGTCCTGACGGTGACTCCGGTGGCCCGTTGGCTCTGACGGCTGGCTCCTCAGCCGATGGTTCAACCGGAATGCTGGGCGCGGGTTCCAGCGATCAGTCCACAGCCAAGGCCCTGCAAGCCCAGGGCGGCCTTTCCGAGCCGGGGAGCAAGGGAAGCGGCGACCTCACCGATTCAATGGCCGGCTCGATCGACAAGGCCCAGTCCCAGTACGGAGCCAAGGACAAGGCCATGGCTGATGGTGCAGTCTCCGGCGCGAAGGCGGTCACCAAGGGTGCCGAAGCAGCCGGACGCGGCATGGCCGGTGACGCAGCGGGTGCAGCATCTGCCGGGATGGACGCCTTGGGTCACGCCAGGAATGTCCAGGGCAGTGCACAGCAGGCACAGGCTATCCAGAAGGACATCGACGCCCCGGCTTCTTCAGCCAGCGCCGGTACTTCGGGAGGCACCTCAGCCGGCAGCAACGCAGGTGCCGCGGCAGGCGCAGCAGGGGCAGCTGCCCTGCTGGGCGGCAGCGCAGGCAAGGCGGCCACAGCGGGCAAGGCAGCCGGTGCAGCCAAGACCACGGGAACAGCGGGGAAGAGCCTGAACGCAGGGGCGGCCGCCAAGGGTGCTCCGAGCACCGCTGGTCGCCGTGCAGCACCGACGTCAGCCAGAACGAACAGCTCCGCTGCCCCCAGGCAGCAGGCCCCGTCAGGTCGCCGCACAGCGGTTCCGAACCGGCAGAACACCTCTGCTGCTCCGTCCGCACCGAAGCAGGCACCGCGTCAGCAGGCTCCGGCTTCCCGTCCCGCTCCGGCGGCTCCGCGGCGTCAGGCGCCCGCTCCGGCGGCTCCCCGTCAGCAGGCTCCGGCTCCCAAGGCGAATCCGGCCCCCCGGGCCACGCCGAGGCGGATTCCGGCCACCCGACCCTCGGCTTCCGTTCCGAAGCCGACTCCCCGCCGGCCCCGGAAGGACGGTGATGCATAGCGCGGAGGACTGATGTTGTGAGGTCACGATAGAGACGAAGGGGCTGTGCGAAGGGAAACCTTCCAACAGCCCCTTCGTATGTCTGAATCGAGTTTGTTCTAATTTTCGTTTTCTGCACGTTTTCGAGAAGATTAGAGTGCAATGCGGCTTGCTCTGAATCGCGGATACAGATAGTCTCTTCGATGGAGGGTGTCTTCAGACCCGACAAAACTGCACGTAATCGAACCGATAGTGAGGACATCCATGAACATCATCACGAGCCTGGCATCCCGCGCCGTGGAAACGGCCGCCGGGACAACCGAAGTTCCCGCCCTGCCAACAGCGGCCTGGGACGTTGTCTCGTTCTTCGAGAACGCCGGGGAATTCGTCAAGACCGCCGGCGGCGGGCTGCTGATCGCAATGGGTCTGATCGCCCTTGTCTGGGGCGGCGTCCTGCTTCTGAAGAAGCTGATGGCCGGACAGCAGAACCAGGATTCCTGGATCAAGATCATCATGCTGATGATCGTCGGCGGTGCCATCGCAGTGGGTGGCTTCTCGCTCATCTTCACCATCGGTTCCGGTGGCAAGACGACCATCGAGGACCTTGGCGGCGCCACCTTCCTGTTCGGGTCCCAGCTGCTGGGCCTTGGATAACAGCAGGTAGGCAGCGCCTTCGTCCAGATCATCGGTGAAGGAATGACGGGTCGGCGGCCAACAAGACCGCCGGCCCGTTTTTCTTTTCAGATTTGGGCTCCGGGGGATCGCCCCGTTCTCTCTCCCACCACACACCCACTCGATTCGGCGCATGGCCCGGCAGTTCCGGCCCTGTGAGCGTCATCCCCTCTCACGAAAGGCCCCCGGCTATGGGCATCAAAGATTCAGCAAAGGCACTCGGCACCCGGTTCAAGCTCGATTCGCACCATGCAATCGAGCGCTTTGGTGTTCTCTTCGGGGTGATCGCTGTGAGTTTCGTGGTCATCTTCGGCGCGACCGGCATCTCCGCCTACGCGAACACCGAGGCGTCCCTGAGCAGCAAGGCGCTGTACACACCGACTTTCCTGACTTCCAAGACCAACATCAGTGGCAACGTCCCCGGCATCTTCGTCAACAAGGACCGGACCCGGGCGATGGTGCTCATGCAGTTCAACGACACCAGCCAGGTCAGCGTGAACGCCGATGACTACCAGGGCTTCCTGACCGGTTCGACGAGGGAGCTGAACCAGCAGGGTCTGAACACCACGGTTGCCGGTTCGGTCTACGTGTTCGGCTCCACCGGCTACATGGCCGTGATGCTCGACAGCGACAAGCCGTTCAGTCCGCAGATTATGGACCTGACCATGCGGGCGAACTCCGAGCTGGTCTACAAGAAGGACGATGGCTCGACCAGCAACCGCAAGGACCTGGCTGCCACGGACAGTTCCTTCAAGAAGTACGACCAGTGGCGCGTGTTCTTCAACCCGGGCGGCTCCGAGGCCAAGGTCAGCGCCGCGCTGGACGGCGACAAGGTCGACGTGGGCGCGGTCTTCAACGAGGTCGTCGTCTCGACCGAAGAGCAGAAGATCCGCACCACCATGGATGCCCAGTTGGCCCTTATGCAGACTGACCTGAACCGCATCAAGGACGGCACTGCTGAGCTTGAGCGCACTACGGCAGACAGCGGCACGCTGCGCCTGATGCCTCCCGCGGTCCCGAAGCAGATTGCAGGGGATGCCGTGGACGGCAAAGCAGCAGTCGGCAACACCGCCTCGACGCTGGATCTCAAAACGAAGTTCACGATGCCCCTTGGCTACGACTTCGACTGGCGCAGCGGCAGCGTCAAAGAGGGCTACCTCAAGGGCCTGATCCCCAAGGGCTCCAACTACGTCAGCTACCTGGCCGGACGCGCCAAGGAGACGCCGGACGAGTTTCGGATCAACGACATGAAGTGGCTGCTCAACGACGGCACGGACCTGAAGAAGGACTACGACAGCGGCAACGCCACCGTGAAGCCCCTCTTCGACATCATGAACAAGCTCTCGCAGGCGTACCAGGACTACTACAAGGACAAAAAGGTCTACCAGGTGGACCAGCACAAGAAGCTGCTCGACCTTGAGGTGAGCCTGCGCAACGTGGAGTCGAACTTCACGATGAAGGACGGCGAAGACGTACTGCTCTCGTACTGACCAACAGCGAAACAGCAAGCACTGACCACAACAGATATTCGGCGCGAACACACAGAAGAGAGGGGAATAGCAGATGTCTATTCCGACAGGCGGCGCGGGTGGTCTTGCCAAGGCTGCGGGCTCTGGTGCATCCAATGCAGCAGTTGCCAAGTCAGGAGCTGCTGCGGCAGGTGAGGCGGTCAACGCCTCGGGTAAGGACACCGGCAACAACATGGCCCAGAAGGCCGGCTTTGGTCCCGGAGGCGGTGTCGGCAGCCAGGCTGCGGGTGTGAGCCCTGCGGGTGCTGCCAAGGAAGCGCTGGATAAGACTCCTGCCGGTATGGCAGTCGCAGGTGCGAAGGACGTAGCGAAGATGGGCGCCGGCGGCACGTCGGCGGCCGGTGAGCCCAATGCGAACGACGGCGGCGTAGGCAAGGCCAGCGGCGGTGACCTGGGAAAGGTTGCCGCCGCTGGCGCTGCTGTGCCCGCGGCAGGTGCCGCCGGGCAACTGATGTTCGCCATGATGCTCCTGAACTGGCTCAAGACCATGTTCTTCTCGGCCCTGGCCATGGCGGCAAACCTGATCAACATGATCATCGGCGTGGCTCTGGCGGTGGGAAAAGCCCTCGTTGGAGGCGCGATGGCAGCCGGTGCTGCGGTCTCCACGTTTATGGGCGGCGCCATTTCCGCGGTGACAGGTGCTGTGGCCGCCGCAGCCACAACAGCCCTGGTCGTTGGCGTCGGCGTGGTTTCGATTGTGAGCGGGGTCGGCAACGACACCGCTCAGCGTGACGGCGGACTGTTTGACTGCTCGATTGAGATTGTCGCGGCCTCTGATTCCACCGATGCCGGCCCGGTCGGTGGCGACATCCAGAAGACCACCGAGAATGCCAAGCTCGTCTTCGGTGTTCTCAGCGCCTGGGGGATGTCGGACGAGAACATCGCCGGCATCCTGGGTAACTGGGATGCCGAATCAGGCGTTGATCCCACGGGGGTGGAGACCATCTCCGGTGAGCCGTTCACGCTGGGGCCGAAGAAGGCTGATGCCGAGAGTAAGGGCTTCGACGTCGACCAGATCGCCCCCGCGTACGCTTCCCAGTTTCCCGGTGTGGATCTGCTCGGCATCGGGCTGGGCCAGTGGTCCAACGGCCGCAACACTCAGCTCCGGGACTACGCCAAGGGCGCGGGGAATTCTTCCTGGGCGACGCTGGAGACCCAGCTGGGCTTCATGATCTCCAAGGATTCCGGTGCCCCGGTGATCAAACACATGATCTCCACACCGATCGGTTCAGCCAAAGAGGCCGCTGTCTACTTCCACCACGAGTGGGAGAAATCGGCTGATAACTCGATGACCAAGCGCGAGACGGCCGCCATCAAGTGGTTCGCCCAGATGGGCGGCTGGGACAAGAACCAGTCGTTGGCTGATTCGATCCTCGCCCAGTCCGGTTCCACCCTGGATGCAGCAAACCAGAACCGCGTGAGCAACGCCCAGGCCAATTGTCTGACGGATAAGAAGGCCCAGACTGCCGGTTTGAAAGACGGCGGGATGAACCTCGGGGAGGCCAAGGCCCTGATGGAGAAGTACAAGTCCGAGGGCGACGCGGTACTCGCGGAAGCATTCGGCGGCGGCGGCCCCGGTGACTGCGGTTTCGGCAAGTCCGATAACTGCGTGGGGTTCTCCTCGTACTTCATGTACAAGTTCACCTCGTTCAAGGAATACGCCGCGGGCAACGGCATCGACACGGCAGCTTCAGTGGCAAAGATGACCGGCCGCGAGACCAGCACCACGCCGACGGCGTACTCGGTGTTCTCGATGGAGACCGGGCAGCCCGAGGGTCACACCGGCATCATCCTGGGCATCCAGGGCGACCAGGCAATCATCGGCGAGGCCAGCTGCGGCTCAAACCACGCCGGGACCAGGGCATACACCCGCCCGATTAGTGAACTGACAGGTGGCGGCTTCGTCTTCACTGACGTGACCGACCTGATTACCGACGAGGCGATGTCTTCATGAAAAGCCGATTCAATTTCCCGCAGATGAGCAAAAACGTAGAGGTGGAGCAGCGTGGTTGAGAAGAACCGAGTAGCCGGTGAAACCCCGGTGGTGCAGCGGATACCGCCTGCTGAAACCGTGAACACCGCCTCCGGGCAAGGGAACACAGCGAAGCCCGGGACCAAGCCCCGCAGGAAGGTCACCCCGGAAGAGGTCGAGGCCAAGTTCGCTGCACTGCGGGCCCGGCGCGAGGAGCGCCAGGCGAACCGGTCTCCGCGCGAGATGGGCAAGCTGGTCCGCGTGGTGATTGCCTCGGCCCTGGGGGTCGGTATCGTCGGCTTTGCCCTGGGCATCAACAACGCCGGGGAACAGCACACGGTCGAGGTCAGGACCAACCAGAACAAGGTAGCGGCCCTCACAGGAGCGCTGGAGACGCTGACGCCGGCCGACGGTGCCAACACCAAGCAGAAGCTGGTGGACGGCATCGCAGCCGCGCAGAAGCGCAGCGACGCGCTGGCAGCGGGACAGCAGCAGTTTGCCGGGATCGCCTACGCGGGCAACGCCGAGGCCGGCACCAACGACGGCAGGCCCAAGCAGGCGGTGCTCAAGTCGCTGGAACACCGCAAGGTGATCGCAGGGTTCTTCGCTCCGGAGGCACTGATCCTCACCGACGCCCAGGCGTACACGTTCAGGACCGAGGATCTACTGGGGCCGGGCAGGATCGACCCGCGCCAGCCCTGGTACACCCGGTACGAGCCCGCGAACGGAAACGAAGCCGCCCGTAAGGTCGCAGCCCCTGAGAGCTACACCTGGAAGACAGCCTCCGTCACTCTTTCGGGCACGCCCGATGTGCTGAGCGTGGTCTGGACAAACACCGACACCAAGACAGGCGATCTGCTGGCCTGGGCCACGGCCCGGTACTCGGTGGAGAGCGACACGTTCAGGAACCTGAGCGTGAACAGGACCACCCAGGGTGAGAGCCAGCAGTTGAAGGTCGGCACCGCCGGATCAGAGTCAGCCACAGCCAAGGGAGCCAAGCCGTAATGCGTGCTTTTTTCTATCGAAACGCACTGATCCTGCTTCTGGCCGGCGTGTTTGTCGCCGTGGGAATTTCCTATGCCGTGGTGACGAACACCCAGCACACGCAGGTGGTGACGCAGGAGCAGGAGATCTCAGAGCTCGATGCGCAGATGAAGACGGAACTGGCCACCGCCAGGGCCGATCAGCAGGCCGTGGTGGACAGCGCCCTGGGCACCAACGCCCAGCGGATCACTGCGGACACCGAGCTGATCCGCCAGTTCGTGAAGACCGCGGTGACCTGGAAGAGCGGTGAGGAGTACACCGCAGCCCGCGCCTCGCTCAAGCGCAAGTACAAGCTGGACGAGGGTTCGCAGTTCATGAAGGTGTACTTCCAGGAGCCGGTCTTCAACACCGATACCTCGGGGAACAAGTTCTACGTCGTGGACACCGAGGGTCTGAACTCGAATCTGTCCTCGGTCGACGTCAAGGCACTGGGCGTCGCGGGCACCGCGTACAAGTACATGGTGCTTGCGGACATTGGTTCCTCATCGAACGACGGCAAAGCAAGTGCCACCACGACTTCGGTGATCTACCTGACCCTGGATGGGGAGGGCCGGATGACTGATGTTTCCGGGTTCGCCTCGGTCTCCAAGGCGCTGACCTCCAAGTAGGGACCAGCCGCGGCGCCGCCGTCGGCATCCCGTTTGACCCGAGCAGCCGTATCCTGTGTAAACAGGGTGCGGCTGCTTTGTTCTTGCGGTAGGGTTGTGCACATATACCAGCAGATTATGCGCGTTGCGTATCCATCGACTTTACCGATTACCTCTCCGGAAGGAGTGCGAGCATGAGCCGCACCAAATCCAGCACGATCCGAAACAGCCCAGCCGTGAGTGCCCCGTCGGCGTCTTCGTCCAGGCAGTTGACCCTCGGTGACCGGGTGTACCTGAAGTTCGGCCGGTTCGGGACCAAGGTGATCCACCGCCTGGCGTCTGTGGCGGTGCTGGCCCTGGTGCTCTTCGTGGACTATCTGCTCGTGCTCTTCACCGCCGTCAACGTTCTGCCGAACATTGCCGTGCTGATCCAGCAGGGCACTGGAGTGACCTTGGATGCGCGGATCGACGCCGTGATCGCCGGGTGGCTGATTCCGGTGCTCTTTATCGTCGCAGCGGTGCTGGTTGGCGAGATCGTCGTAATGCGCCGGCTGTGGCGCTTTGCCACCGGCGTTACCCGCCGCATGGGGCAGTCCCTGTTCCGCCTGGCCGGCGAGGAACAGCAGAAGATGCCACTGGGCAAGGCATCCCTGAAGATCCGCGAGAGCTCCGCCGCCTAGACCACCAGCACGTCAAGCCATGAACGAGAACTAGCAAGGGAGTGCCGCAATGAAGGTTGCAGGGATCAAGATGACGGACCCGTGGGCATCACGGGTACTGCGCAGCAAGGGCGTCGAGACTGCGCGGGTGGCCAGTGCCCCGGTGGAAACCGTGGTGCTCATGGAGCGGGTCTCTTTTGAGCACCACGGCTCCGACAAGAATTACCGGCCACTGCTTCACCTGACCGGTGAGCTGCGGTCCATCCTGCCGGAGGAGGCTCTGCCGTATGGCGTCGAAGAGGTCACCTTCCGTTCCGGCCTGGGGCCCATCGTGGATGCGTTCTACGAGTTCGACGACGCCCAGCTCACCGAGCTGGTCAGCAAGGGCTACTTCACCGAGGGCTTCGAGCCGCCGGCGAACATGGCCGGGATTCCCTGGGAACTTCCCACCACGATCGACGCGCTGATCCTGGCACCGGAACACGACGGTGACGCTCCTGTGGTGTTCGTGACCATTCATGGACAGACCGAGCTCGCGCTGGACGCTGAGAACAGCGGTTATGACCTGGCGGAGTACTTCGAGAACAAGCTGACGCCCGAGGCGCAGCAGGAACAGGCTCTGCACAGCGCCCAGCGCGGCGTACCGACCCGATCCGGTGAGATCAACGACCTTTTCGCTGCCGAGAAGTTCACGACCCCTGATGCCGCACAGCGCTTCGAGTCCCTGACGAGGCAGTCCTCCGGTGAATTCCCTGTGGTTCGCGCCAGCATCTTCGAGGATCTGATGGCTGACTTCCGCCAGAAGCGCACCGACGAGGCTGCCGAACTGGCCGCACAGCCGGTGGAGTACGACCCGGAAACCGTTGAGGGTGTCTACCACCAGCGGATTGTTCCGGGGGTAGCCAAGGCACTGACCCTGCCGAGCGAGGACACGGTCACTCCTGACGTCGCGGAGCCGGAGGAAACAGCCACTGACGCGCCCGACGCCGGCGCTGGACAGGGTGCTCAGTCACCCGAGAAGGAGCAGGGTCTGCTGGACCTGTACGAGGAGGGCGAGGAGGACAAGGAACTGGACGTTGTTCCGGTTGCCATCACACCTGCCTCGGAGACGGTTTGGGAGCCGGAATCGGAGACTGCGGCCGCCGGTGCGCAGGAGGACACCACATCCGAGCAGCGCAACCGCCGCGTACACCGGACCCTGGAGCACGAAAAGGCTCTGGAACTGGACAACGACAAGGCAGGCACCGGCCCCGAACTGGGGTAGCCGGACCTGTTCAGGACAGATGTCCGCCGGACAAAGAGGCTGTGTTTGCTCAGGCAGCACAGCCTCTTTGCTTTTGAAATACCGACCCTGAGATGAACCCCGGAAAGAGCAAGCCATGAGCCTGAAGCAGTCGATCGTCGTGGTCAACGAGTACACGGTGAAATCCAAGAGCGGTAAAGCCAGCCGTGGAGCTACGCCCGGGGCATACGTCACCCGCTACATGGCCCGCGAGCTGGCCACCGAACCACTGGCACCCATCAGGCGCCAGCGCACCGACGACTTCATCCTGCGCTACATGGCACGGGAGAGTGCCACCGAGAGCGCCGTGAGCCGGCCGGATGTGAAGGCCCGGATCAAAGGTTCGCAGGGGGCTGGCGGAGTCGCCTTCGGCTATGGACAGGTGAGCCTGTCCGATGACCAGCTCACCTCGGCCAGCGCTGACGTCCAGGACTGGTTCGACAAGGGGCACACCGTCATGAAGACGGTGCTGAGCTTCGACCAGGAGTACCTGCGCAAGCACAACATCATCCCCGAGGACTTCGTGTGCCTGAAGAAGGGCGATTACCGCGGACACCTGGACCAGATGAAGCTCCGGCTTGCCGTCATGCGCGGCCTGGAGCGCATGGAGAGTTCCTTCTACGATGACCTGCGCTACGTCGGGGTCATCCAGGTCGACACAGAGCATGTTCACTGCCACCTAGCCATGGTCGACGCAGGCAAAGGCGTGGTGACCAAGGACGGCACCCAGCGCGGAAAGATCCATGCTCCCGCCAAGTCGCTGCTCCGGCGCAGCATGGATGCCTGGCTCGATGAGAAGCAGACGGTCAAGCACATGAGTTCGGCCGTCGGCTATGAGCGCCGCAACGTGACCACATTCGTGAAGCGCTGGGCCCACCAGCAGATGCTGCGCGAGTCACTGCCCCAGTTCCTGGTCGCGTGCCTGCCCGAAGACCGGCGGCTATGGCGTTCGAGCACCAACCACGAGTCGATGAAGAAGCCGAACCGGATCGTGCGCGAACTGGTCGAGGAAGTGCTGGCACGACCTGAGTCACCGCTGCCCCACGCGATGGAGCAGGTCCATGAGTATGCGAACCACCGCCGTGAGGCCGAGGAACTGAGCACGCCGCAGTGGCGCCGGCTGATCGAATCCGGCAGGGAGAAGATCATTGAGCGCGGCGTCAACGGCGTGTACGGGCTGCTGAGGGCCCTGCCCGATGATGCCCTGCGGGTCCGCACACCGATGCTCGACGCCATGGGCATGGACTACGAAGAGCTGGCCGCCAACGCCAGCGAGAGTTCACAGCAGGGGGAGCAGGACGATCTGCTCGGCTTCGGCTTCCGGCTGCGCAGCTACTCCTCGCGGATGGAACATCACCGGGAAAAGCGCAGCGTCTATCACGAGAACGCGCGGATGTGGGAGAAGGCCGACGACGCCGGAATTGCTTCGGTGTCCTCCCGGGTGCTCTACGAGTTCTATCTGGAGGAAGAGGATTACCACGCCCGGTGCGCAGCGAAATATCAGAAGTTCCTGGCCTTCGCGCCGCCCGCCGCTGACTGGTACAAGCAGTGGAACACCGTCGCGGAATACGGAGAACGGCTTCTGTCGCTTGAGTCCATGCGCAAGGACGGCTCACTGCGGAAGATGAAGGACGGCAACGAGGCCGAGAAGCTGGGCCGGGACATCTACGGTCAGCCGGGCGCGCATCTGTTGACCCTGACGGGCACCGCGGGAACCGACGTGCTCGATGACCGGATCGCACGGATGCGTCGGAGTTACGAGAGCCGTATCGCTGAGCTGCGCACTGAACTCGCTGCCCAGGGTCTGAAGCTGGAGATCACTGTCGATCCTGAGGGCAAGACACCTGATACTGCCCAGATCTCCGCCGGTGCGGAGTACGCCTTCGAGGACGTGAAGGGCTTGGACCTTCACCACATGCGCTACGACTTCTCCTCCGACGTTCAGGTGGGTGCCAAGGCGCGTTCGCAGTTTGTGCAGTGGGCACGTTCCCGGCGCGACCATCGGGACAGGGCGATGGAATACCTGCGGGCCTCGGGTCAGATTGCTGCGATCGAGAACATGCCGGTCGCCGACATCGACACCATGAACGAACTGGCGGACAAGCTCGGCCGCGACGCGACCACGGCCGTGCTCCCCTCCGAGGTGGCGGCGATCTCCAGGGAGCGGGAGGCGCTGCGGCGCTCACGCACCGTACGGCTGGGCACGGATCTGGTGGCACAGGTGGAAAACGAGGTTGACCGGTTCGCTGTGTACGTGCTGCCGGAGGTTGATGCGGTCACGTCCATAACGCCCCAAACAGCACAGGGGCAGTCACGTACAAATAACGGTCTCGGATAACAAATATGCTGGTTTACGGTTAAATGCGTGCACAACGCTGGCGCTTATAGTTTGGCTTGTATTAGGGTGTAAGAGTCTCGTCCAGTACTTCATTATTGGACACGGACAGCCACGACGGCACCGGGCGACTCGACGCGCGGATTGAATTCAAAGGAGACAAATCATGGCAAATCTCAGGGGTCCGGGTTCAATGAAGGCGATCAACCTGGTCGCAGTGACCTTTCCCAATAGCGTGACCAAGGATGGCAAGTCGCGTTACCTGGATGTTCAGGTCGACGCACAGGACTCCCGCGCTCCCGGTCAGACCAATCTCCACCTGGTCACCGAACGGGTGAAGGACAAGGAGGGCAAGGACCGCATCAACAACGGCGCTCCCTACTCGACTGCACAGTTCGCGTCCATCAAGGAAGCCGCCGGCGACAACGTCGTCACGCTCCCCAATGGCGCGGAAGTTTATTCGGTGAAGGCGGACCTCATGCCGTCCAGCCGGAAGTCTGGTCTGGTGCTCAACACCAAGACCGTCGAAGCATCCGATTTCAAGATCGACACCAAGGTGCTGGACAACCAGTTCGCGTCTGTCAAGGAAGCCAAGACCGCCCAGGCCGAAGCTCCGCAGGCTGACGCCGCCGAGGCACAGGCAGAGGCCCCGCAGGCCGAAGCCGCTGAGGCAAAGGTTGACGAGCCCGCACTTGGCTAAACAGTCGGTAACCAGCGAAAGCCCGGTTTGAGAGACAACCTCTCAAACCGGGCTTTCGTGCTTTATGCAGCAAAACGATCACGACCAAGGGGAACAGAGTCATGGCAGCAAACGAACACAGCAGAGATCAGAACGGGCCCGCGGCAGCCCAGGGTGGTCCGGGAGCAGGCAGGTCGGGATTTTCCTCGCAGACGGGTCTCGGCACTTTTCGGAGCCTGGCCAAGAGTTTGCCGTCCGCGCCCTCACCGGGTCAGCCCGGGTCGCGGTCCAATCCTCAGGTGGTCAGCCGCGAGGAACAGGCAGCTCGTCGGGCCGCAGGCAAGAGCGGTCCCGGAATGCAAGCGAAGGGTGCTGGCAAGAAGTCCCTGGACATCGGGATGCCGCCGGGCATGATCCAGAGGGCGTCCCCGGAGATTCTGAACCCCGGCGGCGCTGAGAAGCAGGAGCCGGGCGTGGTTGGCGCCTCCGCCCATGGCTTTGTCGGCGGCGTGATGGCCGGGGCGCAGATGAACATGGGCAGCACGACACCCGATGCCCCCGGCCAAGGTGACGATGTCCTCACGAAGGAAGATTCCGTGAAGAACGCTGAGGCAGCTGCTGCGTCCATCAACAAGGTGGTCATGAATCCGGAGCACATTGCCCGCCTGGAGGCGCTGACCAGCCAACAGAATGACGGCCTCGAAAGCGGCGGTGGCCGGTACGGTCGCTGAGCCAACTGACTGAGCACCCACAGGGCGGCCATCCCGGGAGACCGGAGTGGCCGCCCTTATCTGTGCACGTAACCATGGTGTTAGGATTATGCTGACTTATCAGGATAAATCGCGTATTTATAGCAAACGCTAGGCAGGTGGCATGTTCGACAACGATTCGCTCAAAGACCAGTACAAGATTCTGATGGAGTACTCACACCCGGTGAAGGAAGCGGAACGTGACATTGTCGGCCGGGATCACGAGATTTCCCAGCTCATGGCCGCGATGAGCCGACCGGAGCTGTGCAACGCACTGCTGCTGGCCCCTGCCGGTGCAGGCAAGAGCGCCCTGGTACAGGCCACCATGCTGCGGGACACCGCCCGGGTGTACCGCGAGGTGGACCTGGCAAACATGATCTCGGGGTTGGCCAACCTCGAAGAGATGGCCGGGCTGCTCAAGCGCTTCTTCGACGAGGCGGAGACCTTCGCCGAGAACGAGGACCAGGAGCTGGTGCTCTTCATGGACGAGTTCCACCAGATCGTCCAGCTTTCACCGGCTGCTGTGGAGGCCCTCAAGCCAATTCTGGCGGCCTCGGGCGCCCGGGGGATCAGGGTCATCGCCGCGACCACGTACGACGAGTTCAAGACGCACATTGCACCCAACCAGCCACTGGTGGAGCGACTTCAGCGCATCAACCTGACACCGAGCGACAAGGTCACCACCATCTCGATCCTGCGCGGCATGGCCGAGCGGTACAAGGTCGCGGACATGTTCTACGACGACCACCTCTTCGAGCAGATCTACGACTACACGCAGCGCTTCGTGCCGGCTTCCTCCCAGCCGCGCAAGTCGATCCTGGTGCTTGATTCCATGGTGGGCTGGCACCGGTTCACGAACCGGGACATGGACCGGACGCTGCTGGCGGACGTTCTCCTGGAGTCGATCAACGTCAACGTCGCCTTCCGGGTCGACGCGGTGAAGATCAAAGCACAGCTCGACGGGAAGGTGTTCAGTCAGCAGTACGCCACCCAGGCAGTGGCGCGCAGGCTTCAGCTCTGCGTGGCCGACCTGCACGACAAGACCAAGCCGATGAGCTCCTTCCTGTTTACCGGCTCGACCGGTGTGGGCAAGTCCGAGCTGACCAAGCAGCTGGCCCGCCTGCTCTTCGGTGATGACCAGCGCCGGCTGATCCGCTTCGACATGACCGAGTACGCCTCGGATGAATCCCTGGCCTCCTTCAAATCCGAGCTCTCTGCCCGGGTGTGGCAGCTGGGCCACGCAGTGGTCCTCTTTGACGAGATCGAAAAGGCATCTCCCATGGTCATCAGGCTGCTGCTGCAAGTCCTGGACGACGGCCGCCTCACCGATGACAACAGCCGCGAGGTCTCTTTCCTGAACACGTACGTGGTTCTGACGACCAACGCCGGCGCGGAGATCTACAAGACGATCGCTCAGTACGAGGAGGACGACACTGGCTCGGGGGAGAAGCTCAAGGATTACACCAAGCAGATCCGGCGCTCGATCACGAGCACCCAGGGCGAGAACAGGTTCCCGCCAGAGCTTCTGGGCCGCATTGATGCGATCGTTCCGTTCCAGCCGCTGAGCCGTGAGACCCAGCGCAAGATCGTGCTGAGCAAGATGCGTCAGATTGCCCAGGAAGTGCTCACCAAGCACAACGTGCGGGTGAAGATCGACGACAAGGTCCTCCAGTACCTCATTGACGACAAGGGCGACACGGAATCCGATGCGGGCGGTGCCCGCGCAGCAATCGGAAAGCTCACCGACGAGGTGACTACAGAGGTCGCAGCGTTCATCAACGCCCATCCCTCAGAGCGGACAATCCGCGTCGACGTGCAGGGCGATCTGGTCAGCGACAACAAAGATATGTTGAAGACCGATGCACGCATTGAAGTGACAGCAGTTAGGTAATAAGTTAGTCTGATAAACGAGCCGATTATTGCACCGTTGTACCGGTTCGAGCCGCGCACTATCCACATAACCGATACAGCGGTGCATCAGTCAAAAAAAGAGGGAAGGGACGACATGGTATTCAGGAAGAAGAACCGCGGCGCCGAAGAGACCGGCGGCAGCATTGCCGCTGAATCAGAAGGGGGCGGCGTTGCCGTTGCCACGGCACCGAAGAAGCGCAAGCCGCAGGAGATGCTCTCCAGCGTCGTCAAGGAATCCACGGTGGGTGCCGCTGTTGCCCTGCTGCGGGAAAACGAAAGTTTCGCCCTTCCCAGCGGAAAGTCCTGGGTGGTGATCGCACTGCCCGTGGAGAACATCGGCGGGCTGAGCATGAAGCAGAAGAACGACGAGGCCAAAGGCTCGCTCATCGAGCTGATCACCGCCGACGAGATCACCACGGTGGCCACCGCGGACATGCTGGATTCGGAGATCTTCGGGATCATTCCGTCCGCGAAGAGCCTGAACCGCATGGACGAGTTCAGCCTGCTGAAGAACGCGAAGTATGTCTGGGTGGTTCTCACCCAGACCCCCGAGGGCGCACTCTCTGCGGACCCGGTGGCTGATGCGACGTACGCCGAGGCCGTTGCCGTCTCCGAGGGCCACTCCTCGCTGGCGCAGATCCTTCCTGATGTCTGGACCTGGGGCGGTGGCGACGGCGCTGAAGCCGGCGACACCACTGCTTCGGCAGAGGGCACCGCAACGGTCGCTGTCCCCGTCGTGACAGCTTCGCTCGATGAGCCCCTGACCGGTGACGCCGAGCCGTTCTCCGACGATGACAGCCCGTTCGGGGCTGACGCCGCCGACGACGAGGAGCCGATCGACTACAGCGCCCTGGCTGATGAGGAAAACGGGGACCCGGAGTTTGACGCCGACCTGGGGGAGTTCGAGAAGCAGTTCGCTGACCAGGCGGATGAGGCAGATGGTCCCGGGGTGGCTGCGGCTGCCGCCGATGCCCCGGTTGTCGGCCAGGAGCAGGAGTTCTACCACGATGACCGTGTCGTCGACGAGGAGGAGGTCCGGGCATCCATCGCCCGCCGTTTCCTGAGTTCGGATCTGGACCTGGAGATCGACCTGGAGACCTTCGAGGTCAACTTCAACACGGCTACGCCGGTGATCTCCTTCCCGCTGGAAGACGATGCCACTGACTGGCTGGGCCGCCAGGTCAACCAGCTGGCGCGTCAGGCCAACACTGAGCTGGAGCTCCTGCACCTCAACAACGAAAACAGCCTGCGCGAGCTGTACGTGTCCTTGATGTCCCAGCACATCGAACGAGTCATCGTCGATGTTTCCCCGGACCGGGAGGGCTCGTACTACAACCGCCTGATGCGGGCTGCGAAGGATGATCTGGCCGGACGCCAGAAGGCAGGTCCCGAAGAGGTTTCCGCGCTGCGTAAGGAGCTCAACGCCCGCTATGACGCGGAGGCCGCCTCCCGCGGCCGCCAGGCCGCCGAGCAGGCCGTGCTGCGCTACAAGGAGCAGAACCGTCCCCGTCACGAGCGCGAGCTTGCCGAGGTCGGCCTGACCAACGAGCGTGCGTCGGAGGAGTTCTACGACGGGGCCCAGCAGATCATCCTGGACACGCGCCGCAAGGACGCACTGGCACGGATGGATCTGGGCAAGACGAAGATCCTCGATGTCCTCATGGAGCGCCAGCAGGCGCACCGTGACGCCGAGGAGGCCCTGCTCAAGGGCTGGAGCGCGGAGATGATGAAGTTCATCGACGAAAACCGCAAGGTCGATATTGCCCGCAGCGACGCTCTGGCCGAACAGCTCTCCCGCGACACCCAGATCGAGACGCTCAAGGCCGAACATGCAGCCCGCGTCCTGGAGATGCGTGCTGAACAGGATGCCCGCGTCGCCCAGCTCGACGGAGACATCCTGAAGGTCCGCAACGAGGCCGTCGCCGAGCTCAAGGCCCGGGAAGAGACCTGGAACCACACGCTCTCCCTGGAGCAGCAGAAGACCATCTCGGCCAACAGCCGGGTACAGGATCTGCTCAGCCAGTTCGATCAGCTGGGCACCTCGCTCGAAGGGCAGTACACCCAGCGGATCGCCACCCTGGAAAGGGACAAGGAATCGTATTCCCTGGAACTGGACCGGGCCTCAAAGATCCAGTCGCGAGCGAACAAGATCATGGTCGTCCTGGTCATTGTTCTGGCTCTCGCGGCTCTTGCGGTCGGCTTCATTGTCGGCTCTGTGGTGAGTGGCTCCAATGCGGGGCCGGCGGCGTCAGCAGCGACCGCGGGTGTGTGGCCGGGTGCCGGAGATCTTCTCCCGACGCTTTAGATTCCGCGCAGGCACAGGGCGGGGCATGGTGCGGTTCCTCTTCGGAGAGAACCCCCATGCCCCGTTTTGTTCGCGTAGACTAAAACTCAGAATCTGCTCATAAACGAGCATAAACGGGCAATATTTACAGAGGAGAGCCGCAATGGCAGGAAAGAGCAGCAGGCGGGCAGCCCGCCCGAATGCCAGTAACTGGGACAAGGTCTCGGCAAAGGACCACAGCGAGACGCTGGCCAACCGCGACGTCTACGAGGACCAGCAGCTTGACCGCTCAAAGATCAATGCCAAGCTCTCCAAGACCAGCCGGACCTGGGCTGCGGTTATCGCCGGGGTCGTGGTGTTTGTCCTGGCCTGGGGTGTCTTCACCATGGGCGCGGTGCTGTTCAGCAGCCTGGGCGGCGCGATCAGCGGTCTCGGCTCCGGGTCCGGGGGCGGTTCCTCCGCCGGGGCTCCGCAGTACTACGAATCGGTGATCGTGACTCCAGCCGAGGCGCGGAAGCTGGGGCTCGACAATCCGGGCGCCGGTGCCCGTGAGTGTGTCTTTGCCCTGGACCAGTCCGGCAAGATGCTCGACAAAACCTGCCACAAGAACAAGGACGAGATTGCCATCCCGCAGTGGTTCCTCGACCAGGAGGCCGCAGCCGGCTCTCCCGGCGCAAAGGGCAAAGACAGCACAGGTTTCAGCGCCGCCGGCATGATGGCGGACCTGTTGAGCGTGTCGCTGTGGAAGGTGCTGTTCTCGCTGCTGCTGGGCGGCATGACGTTCGGACTGCTCTATCCGTACCTGATGCGCAACCTTCAGGCACAGAACCTGATGAACGACACCACGGACATCAACCAGTACGCCAACGATCAGCACATCGCCCTGCCCGAGGAAATCCAGCGCAAATTCGACTGGTTCCCGGACGTGGGAGCACACAGCAACGTCCAGCCCAGCTCGATGATCAGCCACATGATGATGACCAACAAGGGCCTGAAAACGATCGGTGTCTCACGGCGTGCCGAGAAGGACATGCTCGATGCCGACGGCGACATGGAGTACCTCAAGGGCGAGATCCTGCGCGACGACCAGGACAGCGCGCTGTTGGAACAGCTGCCGATCATCGACGAGAAGTTCGGTTCGGCGCTCTTTGATGCCTCGGGCCTGCCCGAGGACAAGGCACTGCGGAAGTTCTACGACGTCTCCAAGATTCCTTACAACCCCGGCAACAAGGACCTGGACAAGCTCAAGGGCTTCGACACCGTGGGGGAGCTGATCAACGAGGACTGGGACTTCCCCGAGTACGAGGTCCAGCGCCCCGGCGGGGCCTACATTGTGGACACGGCTCCGGTGAACACGATGGTCCTGGCCATTACCCGTGCCGGTAAGGGTCAGACCTACATCGAGCCGATGCTCGATATGTGGATGCGCGAGAAGCGTCCCAACAACGTGGTCATCAACGACCCCAAGGGTGAACTGCTGGTCAAGAACTACGTGAAGGCCACCATGCGCGGCTTCCAGGTGGTCCAGTTCAACCTGATCAACGCCATGAAGACCGACATCTACAATCCGCTCGGCATGGCCGCAGACGCCGCCCGCGAGGGTGATGCGACCAAGTGCGCGATCTACGTGGAGAACATCGCCGATGTGTTCTTCCCGACCGACGGTGGCGAAGACCCGGTGTGGCCCAACGCGGCCAACAACGCGTTCAAGCGTGCCGCGTACGGCCTGATCGACTTCTACCTGGAGGAGGAGCGCGAACTGCGCGAGATGGCTGCCAGGACGGGCATGGACGCGCAGCAGCTGGAGGTCAAGCTCGACACCATGTGGGGCAAGGTGACCCTCTACAACTGCTACCAGCTGTTCGTGCAGCTGACCTCGAAGAAGATGAAAAACCCCATCAAGGAACTTGAAGCGCGCTTCAAGGCCGGGGAATTTGAGCACATGGAGGACGGCCAGGAGATCTACAACGCCGAGTTCGAGGTGGCACAGCGCAAGGCGGTGCTCTGGGAGGACAAGCCCGAAACGGACATGCTGACGCTGTATTTCTCGGCCACCGAGGCAATGCCGCAAAACACCATGCGGACCCTGATCGGCAACGCGAACAACGCACTGAAGGCCATGGCCGGCGCAGAGAAGATGCTGGCATCTGTCTACGGCATCGCGATCACCGCGATGAGCTTCTTCACCGATCCGACGATCTCGACGCTGACCTCGGGAACCCCGAGCCAGAACACGGACCTCGGCGGGCTGAGCTTCCCGCGGCGCATGGGTGTCCGGTTCGGCATGAACTACCTCAAGCGCGATCACCTGATCGGCTCGCAGGCCAAGTGGGACGCGTACAGCGACCCGATGTTCACCGAACCCCTGGGCAAGGATTTCGAGCACGAGGACATCGTTTCCCGTGAAGGCTGGGCCCGGTACTTCTTCCCGGGCAAGTTCCCGACAGACAACGCCTACCTGCGGCTGCGCCTGGTGAACCCGCAGACCCAGATGCTGATCCGGACGATGCACTTCCACTTCAAGAAGGATTACCAGAGCTCGCTCAACGGCCGGTATTACATCACCGATCCGGTCACGAGCAAGAAGATCGTCAAGAACGGCATCATCATGGAGCTCAAGCAGGTCCGGAATGAAGCCGGGGAGGTCATCCGATACGAGCCGGGGCACACCGTGTACCCGCAGATGCGCCTGGACAACGTCACTTCGTCCAGCCCGGAGAAGGTCATGGGCAAGGCCCAAGCCATCATCTCCACCATGGTCCGGTACTCGGAGTCCCCGAAGATGGTCTTCCTGGTCACGCCGCCGCACCTGATGAAGTACGCCAAGCTGATCCTGATCCTGATCAAGCAGCTGGTGGACCTGAACTTCGACAAGTCGTACATGACCAAGTCCAACCAGAAGCCGCTGTACAAGACCCGCTTCATGCTCGATGAGCTGGGCAACCTTCAGTCCGAGGGTCACGGCATCTCGGGCTTCGAGACCATGCTCTCCATCGGCCTGGGTCAGGAGCAGCAGTTCACGCTGATCCTCCAGACCCTCCAGCAGCTCCGGGACGTCTACGGCGAGAGTGTCGACAAGATCGTCCAGGGCAACACCTCGAACATCGTGTTCCTGAAGTCCACGGATGACTCGATGCTGGACACGCTCCAGAAGATGTCGGGCACCAAGCACCGGGCCTACACCGACTCCAAGACGGTGACCAAGGACATGGAGCGGATGCTCATGCAGACCGAAGGCAAGGTCTCCTACACCATGAGCGTGAAGGAGGAGCCGGTCATCAGCTACAACGACATGGCCTTCATCTCCGAACGCAACAGCATTGTCTTCCGCGCCGGCGACTCACCTGTCTGGAACAGGAACGAGACGATCCTGCCGATGTCCTGGCGCCTGTTCAAGAACACCATCGAGCACGCCGGCCACGATTACTCGCTGCAAACCATTCCGACGCTGTCTTCGGCGCTGGACTTTGATGTGCGGCTGAACCAGCCGGACTTCACCAAGATGCTGGCCAAGCGCATGGCCCAGGCCGAGCGCGCGGCCGAGGCCAAGGAGCTTTACCAGACGGCATACGACTACACCGAGTACGACATCTCCCGGTTGGACCCGGACGTTTACTCCGACGAAGTAATGGGCCTGATCGAGTCAATGGCGTGGGAGGAACTGGGCATAGATCCTCAGAATCTAGAGGAATTCGATGCAGATGCCTATGATTCATCCTTCATGATCAACGATGATGAGTACCAGGAAAACACCGAGGTGCTCGAAGCCACGGCCAAACGTATGGAGGCAATGGATCAGATGGGTCAGAAGATCTACGCGGGCAGTTCAATCAGCCGGGACATGTTGATCAAGCCCAATGGCCAGGCTCTGCTGAACACCCTGGACGCCGAGATCGTGGCCGCTTACAAGGCAGCCCGACCGCACCTGGAAAAGGACACCGAACACTTCTCCGTCGGCGGGGACGGCTCGCTGCGCAGTCGCGACGGCCGTGTCACCTACATCTCCAAGCTCGACGAGTCCCAGGCCCTGCGGGAGGCGCAGAAGGCGTCCCGCGACGAAGACTCCAGGGTCTTCGCCGAGGACGACCTGGAAGCTGATTTCGAGACGATCAGCAGTTTCCAGGTGCACAGCGAGTTCTATGAGTTCCTGGGCTCGCTCGATACCTGGCTGGGGCTGGCACGGGGTGAGTTCGACCGGGAGATGAGCGTGCAGATGCGGGTCCGCGAAGTGTAGCTGCCGGAAACGGCTTTTATGCTGATAGACCAACAAAAAAAGGCCACTAAGACGTAACAGTCTTGGTGGCCTTTTTGGTGCGTAGGTGTAATAATTGCTACATATTGAATGTAGCCGTAGTCGTCGCGGACGACTGATTTATCAGGAGAAAGCTATGAAAAGTACGACACCGGGTATGCGCGCTTATCTGTACGAATACATGTTTTACCGCACGATTCAGCGGACGCAGGAAAACATCGGGTCGACGATCATGGTTTCCCAGGCACGGCACCTCCGGGACGTAGTGGGCGAAAAGCTCGCTGCTCAGGGTCTCTCGATGACGGACGCGGACCTGAAGGTTTCCCCGGTTCTGAGGGCCTTCGAGGAGACAATGCGGGAGAACGTCCCCGGCTACAAGAGCCTCTTTTCCCAGACCCGCGAGGGCGGAACCCAGTTCACGACCGATTCCAAGGGCTACGGCCAGCTCAGCAACGAGTTCATGGGCATGGCCGGTCTCTCGGCCGCCGTCAGCACAGGCCCCGCCGGACCCCGGCTGCCGATCAGCCCGTACGATCCGCGCTGGGCGGTGCGCAGCACCGTGAAGCAGGCCGGCTCGCACCTGCTGAACATCCCGGACCAGCTCATCGAGGAGCTGGCCGAAGGCAAGGTGGCGCAGCTGGCCGGGACACGGGACAAGGATCTGATCCTCTACGGCACCGATGAAGACGGCAAGGCCGTTGAAGCGGGCCGGGCCATGACGGTCGATGATATTTCCGGCATGACTGAGCTGATGAACAAGATGTCCGCCCAGGAGTACCGCGATGTGCGCCAGTGGCTGGTTGACGGCGGAATCAACGAACAGGGCCGCATGGACTACAGCCGGTTCATGAGCGCCGAGGCGCTCTCCCGGTCCGTGGCCATCCTGAACGAGCTCGGCGAGCAGGGCACGCCGTACAAGGTGCTGCGTGACCGCAAGCAGGGTCAGGTCCGGGCGCAGATCGAGGGCACCAAGATCAGCGTGCGTCTGACCGACACCCGCGACCAGGAACACTTCGTCGGCCGGGTCTACGACGACGGCGTGGTGACCCGCTACACCACCAACCACAAGCTTCCGGGCTCGGATAAGACGGTCAACTACACCCCGACCGCCCAGGAGAGCGTGGATCTGCTGCGCATCGCCCAGGGACGTCCCGTGGAGCGTGCGGACGGCAAGGGTGCGGTGGGGGTTGTCGGTTCGCACAGCGAGATGGTCTGGAACAAGTCAGCCGGCAAGGCTGTCTCCACTGAGATCCAGGAGAGCTACTACAGCTCGGGGTCGGCCATGTTTGTCGTCGGTGACCTGGTAACAGATGACTCCGGCCGCCCCTCGGGCTCCCAGGTGATCATCCGGCGTGATGCCTCCCAGCGCAGCGCCTCCTCGAAGTTCTTCGTCGACGCCGAAGCCGCCGAAGCGTACCTGAAGACCGCTGTGGACAGCGCCCGGACCAACATCACGGCCTCCCTGAGCGTGGACGACCTGATCCAGGCCGTCGAGGACCACCGGGAGGATGCCGAGACCGGCGTCTGGTTCCCTGAATTCGACGGGGACCCGGAGATTGCCGGCATCCAGCGCAGCTACTGGGATGTGCTGCGTGGAGCGCAGAGCACCCTGCTGCGTCCCGGCGCCACCGAGGACGCCTACCTGGAAAAGCTCAGCTCCATTGGTGAGCTTGGCCAGGACGACGTTTCCGGCCTGAGCGACCATGATCTGCTGGTGGGCGATCTGGCCTACGTCGGCAGCGCTGAGCAGAAGGTCCGGGACCACTCCGCTGACACGCTCGATGCCCTGGTGGGCAGCTACGAACTGCACGAGGCGCGCGACGCCGACGGGCAGTGGAACCGGCAGCGGTTCGATCCGGTACGCCTGGCCAAGTACATGACCAGCGAGTTCGGTACCTGGCGCAACAACGACGACATCGTCGGGGCACTGCGGGCCGCTGATATTCCGGCTGATGAACTGATGGGGGACAGCTTCTACGCGAACACCATCCGGGACCGGCTGGTGAAGTTCAACGAGGCCACTGCACAGCAGCTCGGCGAGATCGAAGACCCCTTCGTGCAGCGCATGGCCGAAACGGTACGCGCGACCATCGAGCGCAACGGCGCCAGTGTCCAGCAGATCGCCGTGGACGACAACGGCATCGTGCTGTGGACGGCCGAGCGCCGCAAGGGCCTGAAGGGCGAGACGGAAACCGTGACCGGCCAGATCGGGCAGATCTTCTCCCGGGGCGAGCACGACGAGATCGTCACCAAGTTCGCCGGCGGCGACAACTATCTGTTCGTGCCCGGCTACGAAGCGGGCATCTCCGTGCAGAAGCCCGGGGAGAACAAAAGCGTCGAAGAGCGCACCAAGCTGCGCGGCTACGAGCAGATCATGACGGACCAGATCCAGTACAAGGTCTCCTCGGACCTGCTGGGCCAGCGCACACAGGCCGGTGAGCCGACGAGCCTGAACAGTGTTTACCGCCGGCTCTACGATGTGCGCCACGAGGTGGACTTCATCGAGCGTTCCGCCGAGGAGGGCCTGAGCGATGAATGGCGCGATGCCATCCTGGCGACCGAAGGCCGCCGGGTCCGCTACCCCAACACGGTGCGCGATGGTTCAACCATCAACGCCGAGTACCAGGCCGACAACGGCCGCGGCGTCGCAGCGCTGGACCCCGCCAACGACAACTCGCTCGACCCCTGGATTCTGACGGGTAACCGCAACATGGCCATCATGACCGAAGAGGGTGACGGGTACTTTGACCCGGTAGTGACCTCCGGCTCGATCAACCAGGGCGTGACCCGCTACCTGGTCGAGGGCGCGCAGGTGAGCCCCGAGGGACTCATCACTCCCGGCGCCAAGGATGACCGGACTCCGCTGATGAAGCACCCGGACACCAGTGCCATGCGGTTCAATCCCTTTGACCGCCAGCAGATGACTGCGAGCAACCTGATGCAGGCGGCCGCCGTGACCCCTCCGGTGAAGACGGCGATGATGACTTTCGGCGGCTGGACCGCTGATGATCCCATGGTCATCAGCCAGCGCTTCGCCCAGCAGCACCGCATCCGCGGCGTGGACGGAACCATGCGCGACCTGGTCGTGGGCGACAAGCTCTCGGACCTGCACGGGAACAAGGGAGTGATCTCCCTGGTGATTGACCCTGACATGAACCCGTTCGATGCCGAGGTCGAGAATCTCACCGAAGCGGTGGAATGGTTCAAGCAGAACCCCGAGCTGGACGTGGTGATGAGCCCGTTCTCGGCAGTGTCCCGGTTCAACGGCGGCTCGGCACGGGAGCTGATGCAGACCACTTCGGACCTGCGCTCCCCGGACGGGACTGTGCACGAGGGTTCGATGGGCGAGATGCGATTCATCGTCACGCACATGGCCGTGGACGCCAAGACACGGGTGTACGACGACGAGGCACTGGCCCAGGGGCGCGGCCGTAAGGCTTCCTCCCAGCTGGCCTGGGCCCTGGGTTCCCACGGTGCCGAGAAGGTCATGGCCGAGTGCTACGGCCCCAACAGCACCGCAGTGGGCAACTTCCGCGAGATGCTGGTGACGATGGGCCTGGACATGGAGCCTGACGGCACTCTGCGCGTCGGCTCGGACATCCTGGACGAGAACAGTGAGCGCCGGCTCTTTCCGATGCCGGAACTGATCAGGACCGCTGCCCGCAAGTCAGCCCGTGGCGAGAGCCGTCCTGGTCTGAACGTGAACCAGATGAAGCGGGAATTTGGCACCTTGATCGGGGACAAGGGTGGCGATCTCGAACTGCCGTTCCCGTTGAAGATGCCCACTGAATACCCGACGCCGGCGGCCACGGATTCTTCCTGGAAGCTGCCGGTCATGAGCTCGCACCTGCGCTCGGGCCAGGATCTGGACGATGGTTCCAGCACTGTGCACGACTACACGAACCACTACCTGACCATCCACGAGCAGGCCAGCCGGTTCAGGTTCGCCCAGGAGGAGCTGGCGGACGCCGCACTCACACCGGACCAGCGCAAGAAGCACACCGATACGCTGACCGAGGCTCCGCGTCTTGCGCAGTCGGCCTTCGACACGATCACCGACAGCCTCAAGGACAAGCGGTTTGCCGGGAAACACAACGTGTTCAAGGAACAACTCATGGCCTCCCGGCTGCCTCACTCGGCCACGGCTGTGTGGACCTCCGACCCGCGTCTGGACATCGACCAGGTGGCCATGGGTCCGGCAATGGCTGAGGCCCTCGGATTCGAGGCCGATGACCACGCGCTGATCTGGCGAGATCCGGTACTCCGCGACGGCGGCGTGCGCTACATGCGCGTCGCCATTGATCCCCGGCTCACCGGGGTGTCCATCAACCCGGTGATGGATGCCTGCTTCGATGGCGACTTCGACGGTGACGCTGTTGCCGTGGTCAGGCTTACCAGCGACGCTGCGAAAGCTGAAGCGAAACAGAAGCTGAGCGTGGAGGCGAATCTGCTCGATTTGGGCACCAAGCTCCCTGACGGCACGTACCCGCTGGCCATGCAGAACTCGCTGGACACCAAGGTTTCCCAGCATGTGAACCCGGATCTTGCCGTGCGGTTTGAGGAACTCCGGATGCGCGCCAACGACGTGAAGTTCGACCTCGACGAGGGCGACATCACGGCCCGGGAAGCGGCCCAGCGGAACGCCGATCTGACCCAGGAGCTGAGCGGCTACTACCGCGATGCGCTGAGCGGCCAGTACGGCGATGCCACGCTGAGCTTCAGCAGCGTCCCCGCCCACCTCAAGTCGGTCATGACAGCCTGTGTCGAGACCGGCGCCAAAGGCTCCGAGAAGAAAGTCCGCGATTACGCGCACTACCTCGGTGCCGATGCTGAGACGTTCGAGGATCTGGGTGACACCCAGGCGACGCAGGAAGATCACGAGGGCGTCATGTACGCCACCGCGATCAAGTCCTTCGGAACCGGTGTGGCCGGCACGTTCTCCCAGCGAGGCGTGAAGGCACTGCGCAACGAGGAGCTCAAAGCCGTTCTGGAGCTGACGTACCCCGTGACGCAGTCGGTGCTCCAAGCCAAGCACGATCCCAAGGAGGCCCGCCAGAAGTACGAAATGCTCATGGGGCCGGCGCGCGCACTGTGGAAGGGCCGCAAGCTCGAAGCCACGTCAGGTGCCGACGGCAACCGCCGCTGGGAGGCTGCCCGCGACGAGTCAGGCAAGGAGGTCCAGGCTGACACGGCAACGTGGAAGAAGCAGTTCCTGGACCTGTACACCTCCAAGGACGGGCTGAACGTCTCGATCAACGACGAGAACGTGGAGAAGGTCGCGGCGGCTCTCTCCGAGAGCGGCGTGATGATCGACATGGAAGAGCCCGCGACGGCTTCCTCGCAGGCACTTGGTTCAACCATGGACCGGTTGGCCTACGGCGGATCGTTCGAGGATGTTCTGGCGGCGGCCGCCGAGCGCGAGAACGTCTTCGAGGGTAAGCAGAACAGCCACTTCGCGCCGTACGCGCTGCGGAAGAACCAGCAGACCCTGGCTGAGTTCGACGAGCAGATTCTGGCCGGAGTGGATGCTCCTGTTCCTGAGCTGATCCCTCTCTCCAAGCGCGATGTGCTCCCCGAGCACCACGATCAGAGCAAGGCCCGCGGGGGTGTGCCGCGCAGTGCGGCAGCAGTCACTGTCTCCTCCGCCCCAGGCCGTGCACGGCGCTTCGCGCCGGTGATCCCGAAGCCCTCCACGCTTCCCGATGAGCCGTCAGCCGACACCGGCGCAGACGACTACCACCTCTAAAACGAGGCACCGGATGCCCGTCGCGGGCATCCGGCAGTTACTTTAAATCCATGCGGCTGGGCTCTGTTCATCAAGACCCAGCCGCACTGATATAAGAGCGTATTCGGGCTAGACTGGGTTTACTCAGAAGCGCCGTAAGCCTAGCAAAAAGGAGAGAACCATGGCCAGCAGCACGGACCAGGACCGGAAGAAGAAAAGCCTTCCGCTCCGGACTCATGAGGTTCCGCAGGACCAGCAGTTCGAGGGGGAGATCATCGACGGCGAGATCGTGGATGAGGACGGGCCGGCTGCGGCTGATTATGAGGCGCCGAAGAAGCAGCGAAGTCCCGGGCAGCCCGGGCAGCGGCGCTCTGAGCGGGAGCAGGAGCGCAGCCAGGCGCGGCAGGGCCGCCGCGCGTCGCAGAATCCCTCTGATCCGGTATCGCGGCTCCGCCAGGATGTCGACGAGGCCGGTAGGAAGTACATGGCCGAACTGCGTAGATCGGACATTCTGACGGCGAAGAAGACGCCGAAGGAGCGCAGTTCCCAGCTGACCGGCATCCACAAGGGGTACGTGTCGATGATGGTCCTCTCCTGCATCCAGCCGCTGAGCGAGGGCATCAACGCTAAGTCGGTGCTGAGCATGGTGGGCATGGGCACAGCCATGTGGGCACTGTCGCCGAACTTCCGGAACCAGGTCGGTGACTTCGGGGCTCAGATGAAGGAGTCGATCACCGCCAAGATTGATGATCGCAGGCAGAGCTCGATCGACAAGGTTGTGAAGCAGGTCGATGCGCGGAAGGAATCCGGCCTGCCCCTTTCGCAGAAGTGGCAGGAGAAGCTGGAGCGCGCCGAGCGTGCCGTCCGCGGCGGCCGGGATGCCTATACCGCCCAGTCGGCGGGGATGACCGAGGTCGCTCTGACCGAGAACGCCTATGCAGCCATGCGGGTGGAGGGCGCAGACGTCGACGAGATCCGCGATACCCACTCCTCGATGCTCAAGACGCTCTACGAGCAGGCCCACGAGGATGGAGTGGACGCCAGCGAAGTTGCGACGGCGGCACGGATGGTGGTCGGCCTGCGCCTGGAGGAAGAGCCCGAACTGGCCTCGGTCTTTGGGGAGCTTTCCCATGGGCAGTTTGCCAAGAGCAATCCCCGCGAGGTCAGGATCAGCGGTACCGGGGAACTCGCCCAGGTGTGGACCGGTGAATTCGAGTCCCGCCTCGGGCAGAGGATTGAGGCCGGCTCATTCGGACTGCGTCTTCCGATGGATGCGGACCAGCACCAGGCGGCCATTGCCGACACCATGGCTGCGGACATGATCTCCCTGACCCGGCAACACGGAGCGGACGGCCTGAACATGGGTGTGGTCGGCTACGCCTCAGCATGGGGCCTGAAAGACCGGCCCGACTTTGACGGCATGACAGCCATGGACAACCCGCTGGGGGAGCGTCTGCGCACGTCACGCGTGATGCTCAACGCGATGGGCTCGGACAGCATCAGTTCCTCCGAGCAGCAGCGGATCTACTCCAATGCCTACGTCGATGCGATGGAAAACGTCAGCGCGCTGTATCCGGAGGTGGAGCAGGAATGGGCCGCGAAGTTCGGTGCCAACTGGCGGGAGAACATGCGTGATTTCGTCAGTAACCCCAACAGCTACATGGATCAGCAGGGCGGGGAGAGTGCAGCGTCCGCGGATCAGCCGGGCGAATGGGAGCCGTCTCCGGCCTGGGAAGCCGGGCCCGCCGGCGAGAACGGGGACCGCCGCAACAACAGCGCCACCCAGCCCTCGCAGCAGCCCACGGACACCGCAGCGCAGACAGCCCGCAAGTATCGCAACGCGCGGATCAACCAGAACTACATCCAGACCTCGACAACCGGCGTGACCGGTCTGGGCTCGGATTCATCGGATTTCCGCGACCAGGACTTTGAGATGGGCGGCTAGAGATCCAGCGCGGGCCAGGGCACACGTCGGTTGCTCAAAAAAGACTGACACGCGTGTTCTTGGGATAGAATCAACACATAGACCAGTACAAATTGATGTTTACGGCTACATACAAAAGAGAAGGGACAGCAGTCATGGGACTTTTGGGTTTCCCCAGCGGCAAGGACTTGTCAGAGATGTTTGGCTTCGTGACCGAGGAGGACCGGTCCAAGTGGGAGCAGCAGCGCGAGGCCCACAAGGAGAAGGCGCCCGGCACTGCCCAGGACATGGCCAGCAAGTCGATTGCTCCGGCTCTGGATATGGCCAAGCACGGCGTTCAGGCGCAGATGCACGGAGCCCAGTTTGAGGCCCAGCGTGGTGCCCAGCCGAAGCAGAAGTCGCGGGTGGTTACCCGTGAAACGGTGACCGAACAAAGCCGGAACGTAGATGCCGCCGACGACTCAGGATACGGCCCGGATTTTTAGGCTGAAGTCTGGATTTTTGAAGTATTTTCTTACATCGAATCAGTTGCTTTGACTGCCGGTTATCATGCCGGATAGACTCGTATTCGAGAATATATGGAGGTTTTAAGTGACTGAAAAAGAGCAGCCGGAACAGCAGCGCGTTAGCAAGCGCGAGTTCCTTGCCCAGGTGTCAACCCGTTCACGGATTCCTGCCAAAACGGTCAACCGCGTGTACGACACGATTCTCGCTGAGCTGATGGACACCATGAGACGCGGTGATCAATTGATGCTCACCGGGTTCGGCAAGTTCTATCCGCAGGCCCACAAGGGTCACCGGGTCCAGTTCGCTGACAATGGCGTCGAGGCGATCGACGACTACTTCGTGCTCAAGTTCTCCGCCACGCGCAGCGTGAACAAGTCCTTGATGCAGGAACCCTCGGATGCTCAAGCTGAATTCACTGAGGACTTTGTCGATGAGGACTCAGAGCTGACGGAGGCCCCTGAGACCGACCAGGACGCGCTGTTCAAGACAGCAGCCCCTGCGGCCAAGACGAAAGCGCCGGCGAAAGCCAAAGCGGCACCCAGGACCACGGAGCCTAAGGTACGCAAGCCGACATCGGCCACAGTTTCATTGGCAGCGGCGGCGACGCAGAGTTCCCGGGCCATCAACAGAGCCAAACGCCAGGCAGTAGGACAGGCAGTAAAGGGTTTTCCTTCTGACCGAGCTATCTAGAGACTGAATGATGATTCGTTGGCGACGAAAAAAGAACCCCCATCCGGTGATCCGGATGGGGGTTCTTTGTTGTGCGGGGTGGCCTGCTCTCAGGCGCTGCCGACGATCGTGTATCCGCGGGAATGCGGGTACATTCTGGTCACCGCCAACTTGGGGGTGCGTTTGCCGTCAAAGACGGTGGCGATGCCGGCCTCGACCGAGGAGACCGAGATCATTCGGCCGTCGCTACGCGGGTTCATGTCCTTCCACATCTGACCTGGGCGGATCAGAATTCCTTCGCGGTTGGTGTTGAGAGCAGCCTCATGTTCCAGGGCTTCGAGCTCTTTCTCTGCTTTCGTTTTTCGTGCCATGACTGGCTTCTCTCTGTCGTGTGTGTGGGTGCGTGAGCATTGTGGGAGTGCTCAGATGCTGTCTTGTTTGGGGGATTCTTCAGCGGGCTCTGCGGTAGCCCCTTCCATGGCGGCGATGGCAGCCTTGGCGTCGGCCCTGGTCTCTTTGACGCCTCGGCGCCATTCAGGATCGTTGCGGACTTCGTCCCACTTCGGCCGTGCGCCCCTGACTACGGGGGCGGACCGGTTCCAGATGGCTTCGGCAGCGCGTTCTTCGACAGTGTCGGGGATGACCGTTACCGGGTCGATGAGGCGGTCGTCCTCGACCTTGCGCCAAAGTCCGGTCGTTGCCCACTCGATGGCATTCACTGATGCCTCAATTTCTTCCGGGGAGTAGCCCTCTTCACGCATGGCAGTGCGCTTGTTGTTCATCAGCGCTGTCTTGGCTGAGTAGGCTGCGCTGCGCGAGGTGAATGGCCCGTAGGCCCGGTTGAAGGAACTCTTGGGGGTTTCCGGAATGGTTGCCCAGAGAATGTATTCCCCTGTGGCTGCCATCTGTAGTCGTTTACCCATGGGGGGTAGGCTCCCTGATCGTTGGTATGCGAGATGAATCTCTGGTGTTGGACCGAATAACTCAACCCAACACCAGAGACCGGTGCGTGCAACAGCGTGTTGTGTACTCGACTTGTTACACGGAGACTCACCAGTACTTCCATGATCCCAGCCAATCCCCGGGTTCGCATAGCCGGACACAGTGGTTAGTGAACGAATGAGGTCTTTCGTTCATTGCCGGACCCTGAATCGCCTGTTTGTGTTGGTTCATCAGGACCAAGGACCGCAACAGCTGTGACCGTGGGGCCGGTGTAGCCGCCCCACGGATCAGGCCCGTAGTCGGCTTGGAACGCACTGTCCTTTAGGGTCAGGTAGTCCCGGAAGAGCAGGACGAATTCTGCCTCGGCTTCTTCCTGGGTCTGTCTGGCACCGGGCTTGATGGTGAGCTCTGTGATGATCTTGAGGCTCATGATGTGTTCACCGGCCCTTGTTCGGGTCGATGGCGAGCATCTCCATCAAATCGTCGACGTCGGTGACGATTGCGGCAGCGCCTTCCTTGATCAGAGCGTGGCAGCCTGCGGAGTTCGCGGAATGCACGCTGCCAGGCATAGCTGCCACGCCTCTTCCAAGAGATCCTGCGATCCTGGCTGTACCCAAAGCAGCCGAGCGCGAGCGGGCCTCGACCACGCAGGTGACCCCGGAAAGAGCCGCAATGATCCTGTTCCTGGCCAGGAACCTGTGCCGCGTAGGTGCCGAGCCCGGAGGCATCTCGGAGAGCGTGAGTCCGTTGCCGCGGATCGCGGCCGCCAAATCAGCGTTTCCGGACGGGTAGTCCCGGTCCAGGCCGCCGGCCACCACAGCGATGGTCGCAGGCTGATTGCTCTGGCCTCCTGCCAGGGCAGCGCGCGCAGCGTGCGCATCCACTCCGTAAGCCAGGCCGGAAATTACGCAGATCCCGCGCTGGGCCAAGCCGTAGGAAATATCGCCTGTGACGGCGGCGCCGTAGCTGGTGCAGTCCCGCGAACCGGTCACGGCCACGCACTTCTCCGGCGCCGGGATGCCGTTGCTGATGTTGCCGCGGTACCAGAGGCCCATCGGGGCGTCTGGGAGGTCGTTCAGGGCCGCCGGCCAGTGTTCGTCTCCGGGGATCAGGAAGCCGCCGCCGAGGCGCTCGATAGTGGCGAAGTCTTTCTCAGGCTCCAGGTCGTGGAAGCGGAGGACCCAGCGGCTGAGTCCTTGGGCCAGCTCGTCGGCGGTGACGTCGCCGAATGCGTGGGCAGGTTTGGCGCCGATGGCAATTCTCAGGGCAGGATATGCACCGTGTTTGGCCACCAGGGCGCGGCCGACAGTGTCGCCGGGCTCAAAAAGACGGGTCAGGGCTGCGCGTGCGGTGCGGTCGCTCATGGTTGTGGACAACATGGTCATTTCTTCTCTCTGGAGAGGGTATGGGGGGGTGTGTGTTACGGGTGTGTGGAGTGCTTTGCAGTTCCTATGCGGGTGCAAAGCAGTTGGTACGAAGTTGCCGCGCAGTTGCAACGCAGTAGAGACACTGGCGTGTGAAGTGAAGGCAGACCTGGAGAGGTGACAGTGGGATTCCGTACCACTGTCACCTCTCGCACACTGCTGAGACCTTGGCGAGCTGCTGCTTGGCTGTGTCGAGGTCGTGCTGGGCCTTGGCCACGGCACGCCTGGCCTTTTCGGTGTTTGCGCGGGCTTCGCGCTGGGCGCGGACCTTCGCTTCGTGGATCGCTGACCAGTATTGGTCGCGGGCCCACCGGGTGATCTCCGATTCCTGGGCATCGAGAAGTTCTACAGGGAACCGCAGTGTGATCGTTTTCGAGAAGAACGTGGAGATCACCAAAACGATCTCCTCACCCTTGGTGGACCGGCGCACCGCAATGTCCCAATGACGCTGTACGAACGGGAGCAGGGCCGGCGAGAGCGTGTTTTGCGGATACTTCGAGAGGACTCTTCCGATTGTCGCGGTGACCCGCTCGACAGAGGCATTGACTTGATCGAGCGCGGCGGCATTGGTGGTTATCTTGGGGCTGGGCATGGGCCAACGCTCCTTTTAGATTGGATCGGGTGAGGTGGTGTTCTTACGCGGCGGGCAGGCTGGCGCGGTCCAGGTATGCGTGGACCGCGGCGTTGATGGCGTAGCACGCGACCTGGAAGTGGAAGGTGTAGTTCTTGAAGTCGTTCTCCCAGGAGTCCGGGAATTCGTCCTCGTGGTTGCTAAGCCAGTCCCGAGCCTCTGACTCGTAGTGCTCCAGGCTGTTGACTTCGGCGATGAGCTCAGCGACATGTTCTTCGGTCAAACCGTCGTGGTAGCCGTCGGCCAGACGTTCGGTGAGGGTCTCGGTGACGAACTGAACGAATTCCTCGTGGACGTAGGCTTTGGCCGTGTTGCGCTGATCGCCCTGGAGCTTCTCGGCCCAGTAGCCGAAGTCGATGCTCGGGGCACCGTCTGCGTAGTAGGCACGCTTGCCGTTGGTCAGGGCGAAGAACTCGATCATGTCTTGCACACGCGAGAAGGTCAGTCCATCGGCGATGTCGCCGCTGGTGGCCAGATGATCTGGCCAGGTCACGATGTCCCAGGACCACATGCGTGTCCCCGGCTCGGACATCCGGAAGTGCCGGTACAGGCCATGTTCATGGAGCACGGTGAGCCGGTGGCCAGCGGAGTTCTCCCGGAAGGAAGCCCACGCTTTGGCGGCTGGGTTGATACGAAGCTTCGGGGTGGGAACAGGTGCAGCGGCCTGATCGTCCTGGCTGATGGCAGGCGCTGGCCCCATGGCGTCGTACCACTGCGTGTCTGCCAGCTCATCGTCGTTTTCGGAGATACCCGGCGTGTAGCGGGGGTCGTTGAGTTTGGGGCTCGTTGTGGATGCAGTCATAATTTCGGGTCTCCTGGTGTGAGAGTGAGCGCGAGAGGTGGGGAGCGTGATGTGGGTGGCAAGGGTGGGCCCCTTCTGGCCGGGAACAGCCCGAAAGCATCCCGGACACGACAAAGGTGCGACCGGATCTGTGATCCAGCCGCACCTTGGGTGCCTTATTTGGTTCTATATGGTGCAGATTGTGGCCTGTGGCTGCCCGTGATCGGGCAGAAGTGACGGCGGCCGGCGGTCAGCGCCCGGTGTCGTCGAAGATGAACAGCAGGAACGCGATGTGGGGAATCACGATGACCGCGAGTCCGACTAGCCATCCGCCCCAGTCAATGCCGAGAGGATCGTTGATCAGCGCCGCAGCAGTACTCAGGAACGGCTCGACGGTCATGATCACCGGGTCTGCCAGGCCAGAGAAGAAGCCCACCCAGATAATCCCCCAGATCACCGTCAGGATGATGAGCACGCCGATGAGGCGGCGGATGCTGAGACGCCGGCGGTGGCGGGCGTAACGCTCGTCCTCGTATTCATGGACTCTTCGACCAAACATGGAACTGCTCCTTGGGGTGGGAATGTGCTGGTTTTGCGTACGGTTTTGGGCACTACGGATTTTCAGCACACATCCCCAAAGGAGGTGCCTTAGATGTTGGGGAATTCTTTGAGGGTCACAGTGAGCGAGCTGATGTTCTCGTCGAACAGCGTATGGATGCGCGGGCTGTCGATCGTCTTGTCCAGAACGGATTCGTCCTCGCTGAGCAGCAGCCACTCGTCGTTGTCCGGGTCGATGACCAGCAGGCTGTAGGTCTTGGTCCCGTCGCTGTTTCCGATGAGGATGTCGTCGCCGGCTTTGACTTCCAGGCCAAGGTCTTTGATGCGGACTGCGAGCATGACGTCGGTGTGCAGGGCGCCGTTCCGGGTCATGTGCTGGAGCAGTCCGTTGTGGATTACGGCCCGGAGGGGGTGGTCCTTCTCCAGTGTCGCGGCCAGCTTGAACATGTTGGAAGCGTTCAGCTCCCTGGTGCTCATGCTCAGCAGGTGCGAGATGTCGATCTGAACATCGGCCATTGCCAACATCGCGTGGACGTGGGCAGAAGCGATGGCTTCTGCGGTGCCCGCCGGCGGACGGATGTTGCCGAGCAGGCTCAGGGCTTCGGCGCGGTGGTCCATACCCTTGACCGGGGTTTCTTGCTTTTCTGCGTGGTCAGCCATGGCTGCCTTTCGGGGGTCGAAGGAGTTCTTGTGAAACCGACCTTACGTGATCCTCGAAGGCATCCTTGAAACTGACCAGCTTTACCGCTGGTTTGCCAGCAGAAAACAGTTATTCAGTATCTATGCTTGTTTCCTGAAAATGGTCGCAATAGGGCCTGCCTTGCTATTCCTTAGGAGCTTAAACCGGGAGCACTTCTTGCAAATAGCGCGGTTGCGATCCTGGCACAGGAAGTTGGATGCGTGCTCTGCTTGGTGTTGGAAGCCTGAAGCGGGCACGATGGCGTTCCCAGGAAGAGACGGCGGCTTGCTGCAAGGGCCCGGGCAACGCCGCAAAAGCCGCGGCCCGTTCAGTCGTCCGCAGGAGAACGACCTCAGGGGAAAGATTCTCTCGCCATCGCGAGTATCGGACCGGCTCGCTCATGCCCGCTGCTGTGCGGCGTGTGGCGAGCTGTGCTTTAAGTTCTTCCTGGGCAGGCAGAGGAAGTCTTTGGAATGTCCGGGCATACCGTTCCTGGCGTTTCCGGCGTTCTTCCGCGGGCAGTTTGTCCCACCAGGCTTGGTAGCGTGCGTGGTCTTTGGCCAGAGCACAACGGCGCTGGACCGCCCACGTGCCGGCCTGCCGCTGCCGGTAGAACTTCCTCTCAGCATGGATCTGTTCTTCCAGCAAGGTGGCTTCTGCGACAGCCGCTGCGGCGTGCTCTGAAGTAACCCTGCTGGTCGCGGTCCAAACACCATTACCGTCGCAGCTTGCGAGGCCCGCTGCGGCGAGAGCTGCGAGAGCGGTGCGTCCGGTGCGTAGCGTGCTGGGGCCGGGAGAGATATTCAGCAACTCGGGCAGAGCAGCAGAGCGGCAGAGGGTGGTGAGGGCGGTGGGGCCGTTCTGGCGGAGAGTTTGCCAGAGGCGCCGGGCGGGGCGGGGTAGGTTCAGCCAGGTGGAGGAGCGGGGGAGGGGGGCGTGACTACGAGGTGGGTAGGATTCCAACACAGCTCCACCCTGGACCGGAACCAGTTCAAACTCGAAGCTTCCTGACTCCGGTGACGCGTAATCCAAGGTGTCTCTGTGCAGGGTGCCGAGCTTGCCGTCGATGAAGCGCAGGGCTTCGCGGATCGCGGGTCGGGAAACGATGCCCGTGTCCAGGACGAGGTTTCTCTCCGGGACCGGGACACGGAGTACACCCGTGCGTTCGATCCTGTCCAGGACGGCGTGCCCGACGGCGGCCAGAGTGTCTCTGCGCCGGACTGGGTACTCCCACAGCAGCACGTGCAATCGCCGCCTGGCAGCGTCCACGATGGCCAGCACCTCCGGTGAAGTCTGCTCGGCAGACCTGGCCGTCGTAAGGTGTTCCTCGACGAACGCCTTGAGATCCTCTACACAGTGGTTCCAGACGTTGTTCACCCAGCGTTTCTGGCTCAGGCAAGCCTTGGGCATGGCGGACGGGTGAGCGGAGGATATGGCGGTCCATGCCTGTGTGGGTGTGTAGCCGGCGACCACCATCTGCTTTGTCGCGATCAGCTCAAACGTCGACCCTGAATGATCTGTTCCGCCGATGGTCGGGCGGGTCCCGTGTGCCAGGTACTCGTCCCAGGCATCCGGCAACTTCCGGCGGCCGGTCACAGGGGAGGGCAGTGCAGCACGCAGCCAATTGGCTGGGCTACGGGGTGCGGCCGCAAGCGGCGTCTTTTCGTGGGAACCATGTTGGGAGCGGTGGGAGGTGTCGATTTGGCGACGTCGTCCAGTGATCTTTGCGGCAGGAACTTCAGGGCAGGTTATTAGTGCTTCCCGCAGTGCTCTTGCGCCGCCCAAGACGGTTGTTGTTGTACCTGTACGGTGAGGGGCGCTCAGCGGACGGACCGCCGTACGCACGTCAATGCTGGAGGTGTTGACGTGGAAGCTCTTGCGCAGCTGCGCGACATGCTCCCGGAGGGCCGGAAGTGTGGTGACGTCCACATGGATGAACACGTGGTGACGACCGGCGGCTCCGCCGGAAGGGCGAATCAGGTGCCAACGGCTGTGCACGGCGGCCCAGTCCGCTACGAGGTCGGTCACAGCGTCACCGCGATCACCGGACAGGTCAACGTCGATCACCTGGAAACCCGCCCGCAGCCGGCCAAACACAGTGGCCACAGGACCGGTGCCGATCCATTCCAGGGCGGCGTCCATTGAACCAGCAACCAGCCCCGGCACAGCCACATTGGAGGAGTCCAGAGCCCGCCAGGAGCCGGGCTCGAACAGCGCCTGGTCAAGGCGGCTCAGCTGATCCTGGGTCATGACGACTCACCCGTATGTGTGAGTGCGCCAGGGATCAGCGGGGCGAGAGCGGACCATGCCTGGGCATGGTCTGACACGGCGACCGACACCGTGGTGTGGGCATCATTTGGGCAATTTTTGCCCAAATCTGGGCAACATCCACCCAAAAAGGCGTGTGCGTGTATTATGAGATCAGTCCTCACCAAGGAGGGCATAACAAAGCCCTTGTGGTTGAAGTAGCTGGAAACTAAGAAACTTGCCGGGATCCGAGTTTTTAGCTACATAATTGAATCGCAGTGAAGGCCCGCTTAGAGCGGGCCTTCCTTTTTAAGAGGCGACGCGGAAAGCCTCCTCTTGAATTGGTCTTGGGCCTAGCTGAGCGAAGTCGAAGCTCTCGATCCACTCAATGACGCGCTCGGTAGTGAGCGGTCCGGGCTTGGCGCACGTGGAGTCAGCGATTGCTTGAAGCTTTGCCCAGTGCTCGGGGCCAAGCTTTACTGCCACGGTGTGGCGGTCTTTGCTTCCGGGAAGCGGAGGGCGTCCAGGGCCTTGTCGAGTTGCCATGTGACTGACGCTAGCGAATTTAAATAAAAAGGTTGGTGGGTGACACGCCGGACGCCAGCGAATTTAAATAAAAAAGACTGGCGCGCCTTCACGCATGCGTGACGCTTGAATTTTTTGACTTGCATATACCAACGGTCGGCACGTAGTCTCTAGGTGAACCCGGCAACCCTTGATGGGTTGCGATTCCCGCAATGGCGGTGGCCGTGTTGCGAAAGCAACGCAGCCACCGCCATTGTTGTGCCCGGCCGCTGTGCTGCCAATCTGAGTGCAGAGGTCGCCGGCTACAGCGCACTCGCTTCCTGGAGGCGCGTCTTGCCGTAGTAGCGGCCTTCGCAGTTCGGCTCAGACCATCTGGTGAAGGGTAGCGGGAAGCCGAGGTCCCGCATGAACCGGGCGAAGGTCTTGTCCGTGTACTGGGGGTACACGCGCTTGCTCGGGCGGAGAAGCCCAAAGTAGATGGAACACTTTTCCTATGAGTAAGACTCCTGCTTCTAGCGATCACGGCGCGTTTCCTTCTTCCCTAAGGACCGCCGCGGGCATTGCGACTGTGTTTATGCTCGTCTTGATTCTGGTGGCGTTCACGGTCGTTCCATCATTCTCGCCTGTCCACCAGTCATTTCTGTCCGGCGTGATCGGCAGCTTCGCAGGCAGCATCCTTGCGTTTTTGTTGGCTGTCGTTCTCTGGCGCATCGAGCGGGCGGTTCTCGTAGCAGAGCGTGCTCAGGATCGTGCGGATGCCCGCCGCAGCGAGATGGAACGCAACGATAAGAATCTGCTTCGGGAGTGTCTGGGAGCGGCCAATCAGCTGCGGGCTTTGGACTATTCGGTGCTGAAGGAAGATTCCTCCAGCACTGCTCGGGAGAAGTACTTCACGGGACTGAGAATCTCCCAGGCTGTTTCCTTGATTGCGGACAATGCGCTGAGGGACGAAGCCACATTCATCAATAGCCTCACAGGCAGGGATGAGTATCTCGATCACATGGTGGCAGGCAGAGCTACCCGCCTTCGTACAGCCGCTACATGGTTCGGTCGCTTGGTGTCGCTGGACCCGGACGTCGATGTCAGCGAAGCAAGGCCCGACAACTATGCAGACTTGCAAAAATTGATGAGCGAATATCATGACCACAAAGCTGAAGAAGCTGAGATGTATGACGCGCATGAACGTGAAGAACGGGAGCGCCTGGCCAAAGAGTATGCGTCATCCATGGAGCATCAAGGAACCGATCCCGGTCCCGCTACCGGTTAGTAACAGCCCAGCCCGGACACCGGCGCGGTAAAGCGATCCATCGCGGGTGTCCAGGCGGTCCTGCGCTTACGGGCGCTGCTCTGCTTCTTTGATGATGTCCATGGGTCCGGTGACGATCTCCTGGACGAGGTCCAGGGCACCGGGCATCTCCTGGCTGGTCTCGTAGAGACTCTTGTAGGAGTTCCGTTCGCTGGTGACCAGAGCCAGGGCCCGTGAGAGAGCCTCGACGCGCTGGTCGGTGGTGTGACCGGCCAGGGCCTGGATCTCACCGGCCATGTCGATGCCGTGGAGCTGGATGTACTTTTCCCATTTCTTGAAGAGTGCGTAGCTGTCCGGATTCCGGCCGATCGACAATGTGAGCGCGATGGCTTGATCAATGTCGTGCATCCGATTCCGGCTCAGTGTGCCCAGGGGTTTCCTGAGCCGTGAGACGTCGACGGTGTGAATCTGCTCGCACAGCGCCATGGCTTCAGCCTGGGGCTGGTTCTTGCCGGTCATAGGGGCAGGAACCAGGATATGCGTGGGGCCTGAGCGCTTGCGCGCTGAGGTGGTCAAGTAGACGATCTGCACAAACCCAGAGTGGTTCCCCGTGACGTTGTTGGAGACAATGATCGCGGGGCGGTTGCTCCACAATTCAGTGCCCACTGGCGGGCGTAAGGGATCTTCAGCGACCATCCATATGTCTCCGCGCAGGTAGCGCGCTTCCTGCGGGGCGGGGAGCGGGCCCTGGTGGCTGGTCGGAGCCGAAGGCGCGCTTCGCAGGTGAGGCGAGTGTGAAGAAACAGTGCTCGGAAGCGGTGCGGCGGCGGTCGGGCGCGGAAGAGGTTTGGTGAGGGTGGCGGTAGACATGCGGACACAATGTCCTTTCAGGAGAGAAGTGGGCACCCGGCTGGTGCGCAGGGGCATCATCCGGCCGGATGCAAGAGCGTGGCTAGAGCCAGGTTGGCGAAAACGAGGTCACCAGGTGGACGCTGACCTTCTGGTCGATCAGCCCCTGAAGGGTCTGCTCCACCTTTGAGGCCAGCTCGGTGTCGGAGAATGCAGCGTCCGGCGGTACGGCGGCCGTCAGGTTGTTCAGCTGCCGGCGCAGGTGGTCAGTCCGGGCTTCTTTGGTCGGGAAGTGCAGGATGGTGTTCATGGCGCTGTTGTCGTAGCTCTGGAGCACCGAGTGCATTGCGACGGGGACGCCGGCGACGGGTTCCTCGGGAACAGGCTGGTCTTCGAGGTAGATGTCGATGCCGTAGCTGGTGTAATGCTCTGAGATCGCGTCGATGGCGCTATCGGGATCCGCACCGCCGAAGCTGAGCAGGATGTCGGTGACATCGACCTGCCGGACGTCCCTGCGATTGTCCTTCAGCGCTTCAACGCAGGCGTCCCGGCGTTCGGCTCGGGTGGCGTGCACTGTGTTGTTGAGCAGCCTGCCGTCTTCAGTGATGACGAGGGCGAATCGGGCTGTGTCGGGTTTCTGATGGGGCATGGCGGTCATGGTTGATTTCTTCTCTCTGGAGTGGGAGGTGGTGGGGAGGGCTGGTTGGCTAAACCAGCGGTTCTGCCGCGGCGATGAGCGCCTTGGCGATGGACAGAATGCCGTCCCAGCCAATGGCTGACCGGTCCTGGATCAGTTCCTTCACGTCAGCAGTCGTCGATCGGTACGTTCCCGTGGCTTCGTCGCGGAGGTCGAGGACGGTGAAGTTGTCATCGAAGTCGCCGACCAGCGTGATGCTCAGGCCCGGCAGCAGCGTGTCCCGGAGGATCGTCGCCACTGATTCAACTGTGTCCGTGAAATCGGCTTGCTCATAGATGACCTTGCCGGCGTAGTCGTCGGGGTGCAGCGTCTCGGGCCCGGCTACCGGCTCGTCGCCTTCCTGCCGGAGCAGCGCATCGGTGAGTTCCTGGTCGCTGAAGTACAGCGCCTCAGAAGGGATAACTTCCTCGACCGAAGTGATGCTGTGCTTTCTGTGGTCCGTGAGGTTGATTGCTTCGTTGAGGGCCACCAGGACATCCGGTGCGTCGACGTAGGTGACAACGCGCTGGATGCTGTCGTCGCCGCGTACACGTCGATGCGTGGGGACGGTGGGTGAAAAGCGATCGAGCCGGTAGGGCTCGGAAATGACGCGGTACTTGGTCATGGCTGATTTCTTCTCTGTGGTGAGTGAGGGTGGGGGCTGTGGGGTACAGCAAAGCCAATGGGCGAGACTGGCGTGATGCCAGGCTCGCCCATTGGCTGTTTACGGTTCTGCTGTGTTGTGGTGCCGCGGCCGCGGAGAACTACCTGTCCGCTAAGCCACAGCGCCGGCCAGGACGCCTTCTTTCTTGTCGGCGTCGGCCGCTGCTTCGTCCTCCGCTGCGTCATCGGCGGCCGCGCTCATGAGCACAGGTGCGCCCAGGAGGATCGGGGCCGGGTCGGCTTCAGCCGTGATGTCGGTTCCGCTGGTGCCGTCGACGACATCGACCTCTTCAACGTCTCCGTCGATGATGGTCGGCTCGTCTCCGACGACGGAGATACGCGCAGCGTTCTGGATGTCGCGTTCCTCTAGGGCGGTGAGCAGCAGCTTGTGATCAGTTTCGATCCGAGCGTTCTTCACCGTCCCGTAGCTGAGGATGTACTCCGTGTTCATGGCCCGGGTGAAGGCCACGTAGTACATGCGCTTGGCTGACTCGTCCATCTGGGAGTCGTACTTGTGGATGACCACGACGTTGTCGAATTCCAGGCCCTTGCAGCCGTGGATGGTGCTCACGACCAGGTCGGCCTTCGCCGCGAGGTTCTTCTCCTTGCGCTCCTTGTTCTTCTGGTTCATCAACGACTGCTTGATGGAGTTGTGGCGGATCTCGTAATCGAGCAGGCATCCGCGCAGGTTGTCGAAGAACACGGCGTTGGTCATCTGACCGGCGCCGCAGAGTGCTACCCAGCCGTTGATGGCCGAGCTGTTGGCCAGCCACCAGTCCTGCATCATCTTGATGACGGGCTTCTCAGCTTTGTCAGCGTTGCGGGTGAGCTGATCGAGCTTCTTGATGATCTCCTGGGTCACCGTGAAGGAGGCGTTTGCCGGGCTGACTTGGCACACGTCGTTCCAGAACTTCTTGATGAACTCGCTGAACACAGTCGTCGAGTAGGTCCGGTCAGAGACCAGGTTGGCGACGTTCCGCCCCGGGTACATCACCTTCAGAACTTCCTCCATCGCCGTGACTTCGCGGCGGCTGAAGGCCAGGAACGCAACTTGCTCACCCCGTGCCAGGCACTTGTCGATGTACTCCTTCACAGAGACCCGGATGATGCCCGGCAGATCGGCGCCAAAGGCGGTGACCCGCGGGTACGGCCGGTAATCGACGGTGACCTTCTCCTGGAAGGACGCCGCAGTCGGCAGCGCCAGGCTGTTGGCCTGAAGCTGGATATTGGCGTACTGGTTCGCCTCGATGTCCGAGAGGGACACGTTGGCGAAGTCCAGGATCTCCTGGTTGGACCGGTAGTTCGTCGTCAGTTTGAAGGTGGTGAAGACTCCGGAACCTTCGAGCGCGTTCAGCGCCTTGGGGTTCGAGGACCTGAACTCATACAGGGTCTGGGAGGAGTCCCCGACGATGTACATGTTCTCCTTGTGCTTGGCGACGTACTTGAGCACGTAGATGAACTCAAAGATCGAGTTATCCTGCACCTCGTCGATGATCAGGTAGCGCGACTTCACATGCGCCGGCTCGATCATCGTCTCGATCTTCTGGTAGCAAACGATGATCTCCAGTTCCAGGGAGGTCTGGCCGATCCGGTCGAGCACGGCCATGACATCGTCGAAGTGCGACTCGATGAAGGTGTTCATCGAGGTGAAGGCGCCACTGGCGTTCTTGGCCACCTCAATCAGGCGCTTGCGGAACGCGGCTGCGAGATCGCTCTTCGGGTAGAAAATGTCCAGGCTGTTGATGATGGTGTCGATGCTGGAGAGCTCGTGCTTGGTGTAGTTCGCGGTGTAGATGTCGTGGATCATCCTGGAGATCGTCATCGAGCCCACGTTCGGGTTCTTGGCGATGATGTTGTCGGCCGCGGCGTTCGTGAACGACAGGACCGTGATGTCCTTGGGGTTCACACCCCGGGACGCCAGGTGGTCGATCCTTCCCAGGATGACCGTGGACTTTCCGGTGCCGGCCCCGGCCTGCACCAGGACCAGCGGGTCATCGGTGATGACCGCGTTGCGCTGCTGGTTGGAGAAGTGCCCGGGGACAACTGCCGTGGCCGTTACAGCCGGCGGTGAGGTCAGCTGGGTCTTGATCTGGCTCAGGTGCTCCAGCGTGTGGCTCATCAGCAGGGAGAGGTTCTGTTTGGAGAACATCAGTGCGATGTCAGGAGGGCAGATGGCTGCCAGCGCCGTGTGGATCTGGCGGTAGGCGTCCAGTGAGACGTTGTAGGTCTCCAGGTAGCGCAGCTGGAAGGCGAGTCCGTTCAGGGCGGTGTTGCTGGGGCTTCCCTTGGCAAACAGCTCCGTGATGTGCGTGCAGATTTCATCGGCGAGGTCATCGCTGGCCCAGAAATCAGCCAACCGGCAGATGCGCTCGTACACGTCGTACTCGCTCATCCACTCGGCCAGATCGTCGATGTTGACCGAGACCGAGTGGCCGGAGACGCCGCGGCCGGAGGTAGCCCTTTTGATCAGGTCTTCGATGTGGTCCAGGGGCGTGTAGCTCCAGTCGATCACGGCGAATTCCTTGTGGCTCTTGCGCGACGCGTAGTCGATCAGCGTGACGGCGTCCGAAGGCGCAGCCTTGTCGACGACGTAGACCTCCATGCGGTATTGCATGTTGAGTTCTTTGGTGATCTTGTCCCCGGCTGCGTCCTCGTAAAAGATGATGCCCTGGGGCGTCAGGTCCACGAAGACGTCGAAGTCGAGCTTCGGTGCGTTGGCGGTGACATGGAAGCGGTCGTCAACATGGGGCACGGCCATCTTCAGTCCCATATCGCGATTGTCGCGCAGCGAGCTGGCGAGCAGTGGAGCCATGGGGATCATGTGCGTGGTGACAGCACCCGAAGTGGTCTTGGCTTTACGGGTGATTTCGTCGTGCGGAGAGGTGAAGGCGCTGACACTTACGGTGTCGCGGCCCGGGCGGACGGTCTGGTTGATCAGGCCAATGGACTTGCCGTTGCCGGTTAGAATCTTGCTGAAGAATTTGGGGCCGTTGGTGCTGGAGGTCTTGGCGACAGCGGTCAGTTTATCGAGTTCGATAGGCATGATGGGTCCTTGATTTTCTCGTGTGTGAGGGTGTGTGTGGTGACATGCCGCAGCGCAGCGGGCGCTGTGTTGTTGAGCCGGCAGCTGCGCTGCGACATGGTCAAACAGGGGTCAAACAAGCCCGAAGATCAGCGGTGGGAGTCGCTGTATTCTTCGGTGTGCTCCGTGGCTGCCCCGGCCTCTGTGGTGCCGTCGGCGGCGCTTTCGGCGTCGTCGGTGCTCTCCTCGGAGGGTCCGGCGGCAGGCCAAGCCTGGGAAGCTGACTTGGCGTTGAGGGCAGCGTGGAGCAGGGTGTCCTCGATGTGGCGGCGTGCCGTGCGGATTGCCGGTCGGGCGCCCTGGGATTCCAGGTACGTCGTCTCAGCCAGCCGGTACAGCTCGTCTTCAGGGATGGTGCCCGGCAACAGGGCTGCCTTGCGGGGCTGGTTCTTGCAGATCAGCTCGCGCTCACGCACGTAGCTGCCCTGGAGAATTTCCCGGTAGACATCAGCGTTGAGCGGGTTGAAGCCCACGATCTCGCTGAACCGTGCCAGGAACTCGGTGTCGAAGTGCTGTTCCAGATCGCGCACGAGGTTGCCGTGCGTGGGAACATTCCGTGCACCGAAGCCCGCGAACTTGGTGCTCATCGTCTCCTTCGCGGCGTTGGTCGTGGCGATCACGATTGCCTTGGAGAAGTCCACTGCCTTGCCCTGGCTGGTCCTGATGTAGCCCTCGTCGAAGGCCGACAGGAACAGCCTCTGCACCGACTGGTCGCTCTTCTCGATCTCGTCGAGCAGGATCACCCGGTACGGGTTGGACTCCAGGCAATCGAAGGGCAGCTCGGCGTTCGAGGTGGAACCGACATAGCCGGCCGGAGCCCCGATGATGCGGTTGATGGCCGCCGGGGAGTGGTACTCGGTCATGTTCAGGATGATCGGGGGCTGTCCCGTCAGCTCCTTGGCGATGATCTTGGCGATTTCGGTTTTGCCGACGCCGGAGGCTCCCGCAAACAGCCACGCAAGGGGCGTGGTGCGCGGGAAGACTCCCAGGTCATCCCGGTGGAGGGTCTCCACCAGTTTTTCCGTGATGCTGTCCTGGCCCTGGATGCGCGAGAGCTCCTGACTGAGCTGCTGCACATTCAGGCTCTCCTTCTGCGCGTGCCCGGTCATGAGGCGCATGGCGACCTGACGGACGCGGCGTTCAGTGGTCGGGATGGTGGCGGTGGCATTGAGCATCGCAATTGCGGCGGTGTTCTGGGTCGCTGTTGCCTCGGCCAGCCGCTTGTTGAAATCGAGCACGGTGTCGGCCATGGCACGATCCAGCAGCGTGAGGGCGTTGTCCGGGCGGTGGTGGCCCGCCTTGGCATACTCATCGGCCACCGCTGTGACTGTCGCCAGCACATCGTCGGTGACGGTGATCTGGTGCTTGTAGTGGGAGGTCAGCCCGGCGCGGGCTGCGAGCAGGATCTCCAGGGTTTGTTCGCGGTTTAGCTCGTCCACGATGAGCCGGGAGAACCGGCGGTTGAAGGCCGGATCGTCGTCGAAGGACCGCGACTCCTGAAGAGTCGTGGCACCGATGACGTGCATGTCGCCCCGCGCCAGTGCTGGCTTGATGATCTGCGCGATCTTCTCGTAGGTCGAGCTGCGGTCCGTGGTCAGCTGGTGGATCTCGTCAATGAAGAGAATCGCCTTGTTCTTGGGATCGCAGATGAAGTCGACGAGTGCGGTGACGCGCTCTTCGAGCTGGCCCACGATGCCGGCCCCTGCCACCAGGGAGGACAGCGGCAGTTCGTAGATGGTGTGGCCTTTGAGGTTCTTCGGGATCAGCGGATCGTCGTTGGCGATACGCCGGGCGATGTCTTCGACGATCTTGGTCTTGCCCACACCAGCGGCACCGACGAGCAGCGCGTTGGGCTTGTTCTTGCCGATGATGACCGAGATCGTCTGGGTGATGACGTCGTCGCGGAACAGCGTGGCACCAGCGTTCTTGAAGCGGTCGTTGTAGTTGAGCAGGATGTCGGTGATGTCGTCCATCGACCCGGTCATGCTGGCCATGGAGGGCATCGGAGGAGGGTTGGAGCCGGCGCCGCCCGAGGGAGGTGTGTTGCCGTTGCCTGAGTTGCCCGTGGTGAAGTTGTTGAGACCCATGACGGGGCTCCTTCCTGATGATTTATGGAGCCTCCGGCTGTTTGCACAGAGGCTGTAAACGCCTGTGGGGCGACTGGCTTGGTGCCAATCGCCCCACAGGACTTGCGCTGCTTGGTGGTGCTGTCTTGCTGAATCGAGCTAGAGGATCAGCCCCAGCATTCGCTGGGCGATGGCCGGCTCGATGTGGTGCATGTTGGTCGTGTACTTGTGCGCGTAGTGGGTGATCGTCGCCCAGTCCATGGAGGAGCAGGGCGCGTAGTAGAGGTTCTTCGGGTGTTCCTCCCGGGTGGTGGGCGGGAACCACTCGAAGTCAGTGATCACCAGGGACAGGCGCCGCTTCCGGGCCGAGGACATGTTGATGTAGTCCCAGATCTGCTTGAACTCCGTGCCACCGGAGACCTTGGGGATCTTCCGGAACTCATTCCAGATCTGGCCGACTGATTTGTTGGCCGTGCGCAGCAGCACCTCCTGGGAGAGCATGTGCGAGAAGGAGTTGAAGTAAAGATTGACGTTCAGCTTCTTGGCCATCGAGATCAGCATGATCACGGACTGCTGGTAGTTCTCCTCACTGATCGAACCGGAGGTATCCACGTAGACGTGGATGTCAGGCATGTAGTGGGTGGAGACCATCCGGCCGGGCTTGTTCCAGTCATCCGGGTCGCGGCGGTTGGCTTTGACGAAGGAGGACTTGACCTTCCGGTAGATGTTCTGTGACCGGTTGACCTGGCCCATGCGCTTGAGTGCACGCGTCAGATCCTTGATCAGATCGACCTTGCTGGGGGCCTGCTTGCGGAACTTCACCTGTGCGGAACGGCCGTGCTGCTGGTTGGCCTTGTTCATGTTCGTGGCAGCCGCCTGGGCCTTGGCTGCTGCACGGGGCAGAGCCGTCAGCTTGGAAAGAGACTTGTTCGAGAGGATCTTCACCGGCGAAGCGATCGAGGTGTTGATCATCTTCCACTCGGAGGCGACCTTGTTTCCGGTCGCCCGGGCGTGGGCTTCGACGTTGACGATGACCAGGGTCCGCGGCGAGTACAGCTCCGAGAGCAGGAACGGCATGACGCCGGTCTCCGGGGTGGTGTTCGCCTGTGCTGCCGTTGCTTCGTTCTGACGGACGTACTCCATCAGCATGTGGATGATGACCCGGGCGAAGGAGTATTCTTCGTTCTCGTCCCCGTCGTCCTTGCGCAGCAGCAGCGACTCCGTGAGTCCCTTCAGCGAGATTTTGCTGAACTCGTTCAGCAGCTTGGTGGTGTCGGCAGGCAGGACAGCGCTCAACGTGGCCGTGGTTCCGCTGAGCCAGGTCTTGAAGTCATCGAAAGCGGCACTGGACTGGAACCAGAACGCCAGGGTTTCCGGGTGGTAGGCGTAGGCGATGGAGGCGAAGAGCTCTCCGGCGTCATTGACCTGTCCGGCCAGGAGTTTCTTGGCCGCGGGAATCACGTCCGACTGCGCGGTGTAAATGCAGGTGGGCGTGGGGGTCGGCAGCTTGCACTGGACCCCGGCCTGGACGGCGAACATCTCGTTGACCAGCAGTGGTGACTTCTGGTCGTAGTAGATGCTGCCCTGGGCGATTAGGGATTTCACGGTGTTTTCGGCCTGGGCGTCCACGGTGTCGCCGAGGCAGTTCAGGACCAGTTGCGTGGTCTCATCCTGGTCCAGGGTGTTTCCCTTGGAGTCGCTGATGGCAACGGGGTGGGTCTGGTTGAGCGGGGTGTAGAGCGGCTCAACGATGGTTGCGGTGATGCCCGCCACGGGATCGTAATCGCCCGAAACGGGGAGCTTGTGCACAGGGCTGAACTGCGTGGGCTTCTGATTGGTGATGGTCAGAACCATGGTGGGCCTTCTTTCTGATTTAGGGGGAGCAATGCAACGGAGCCGACTCTGATGAGTCGGCTCCGTTGCAGCACTCTGTGCGGGATGGAACTGGGTTGGGGTGCCGGGCTCCTCGAGCGGGACCCCGCACGAGGAGCCCGGGGGCTGGTTAGAAGATGCCCAGGACCATGCGCATGGACTCGGCGATGGGCTCACCGGTGTCCAGGAAGGCGTTGACGTTGCCTTCATCGAGCTGGGAGTTGGAGGCCAGCTTCACCAGATCCTTGGTGTGCTCGGTTTCCAGCTTTGCGGTGACCGCGGCGAGTTCCGCGATGAGACGGCTGTTGTCGGCCTTCTCGTAGAGGGCGTAGAGCAGGCTGCCGCTCTTCTCGCGGTCGCTGAGGCCCTTGAGCAGGTCCATCAGGTCTGAAGCCGTCTGGGCGCCCTTGAGCTGGTCGTAGACCTTGGGCTTGGGGGCTTTGTGCGTGACGGTGTTTCCGGCCCCGCCGCTGGCCAGGGTCTCGGAGATGTTCGAGACCAGGTGCGTGGTGAAGTCGGTGTTGCCGATGTGGCCTTCCAGGATCTCGTTGAGCAGGGTCGTGTCGCGGCCCTCGATCGAGACGGGGGTCTGGAGGTACTCCTGGAGCGTCTCGTTCTTCACCTTGTTGAGCCACCGGCTCACGGCGTCGATGGTTCGGGGAGTGGTCAGCTGGAGCATCTCCTCCCCGGAGTCGAAGAGATCGGCCACGGAAGCCTGCGCGGTCTTGTCGTCGTCATCGGCGTCCCCGTCAACGGCGATGCCGTTAGGGGCCGACTTCTGGAAGACCAGGTTCGGGTACTGGGTAAGCACCTTGGCAACCCAGTGGTTCAAGCCGTCACCGAGGATGTTCACCAGGGTGGCAGCATCAGGCTCGACGTTGTAGAGCGCAAAGCGCGAGAGGGACGCTTCATCCAGGGTGGTCACGTTGCCCTTGTTGTTCCCGGCAATCATCAGGCGCAGGTTGTCGGGCAGAGCCACAGAACCCAGGCGGCGCAGGGTCACCAGCGTCAGTGCAGCGGAGGTGACATCCGGAGTGGTCCGGTTGATCTCATCCAGGAACAGCAGCGGGTTCTCGCGCGGGTTCGCCAGAGCGTACTCGATGGATTCCTGCACGACGTGGTGCGGGTAGAAGACCTGCGAGTAGCTCTTGCCGTTGGCGGTGGGCACCAGGCGCGCACCGGTCAGGTCAGCCTTGTCAGCCAGCTGGTTGCAGGGAAGTACGAACGCCTTGGTGTTCATGCTCCGGGCCAGTTCCTCGACGAAGGAGGACTTGCCGATGCCCGGCTCACCCATCAGGGCGGGGACGATTTCCATGTCGAGGTCAACGGCGATGACGTCAATGAGGGTCTGAGTGAACTTCATGATGATTTCCTTTGGCTTAGGTGTGTGTTGTGCGTGGTGGGAGCTTTGGTGTGTGGCTTTTTGAATGCTTTTCGGTGGCGTGAAGCGGGTGTCAGGGCCCCATGTAGGCGACGGCTTTGTAGCCGCCGATGCTGGTTTCGTCGCAGATGAGGCAGTCGAAGTAGCCGTTGCCGGCGTCTTCCTCATCGGCACAGCTGATGTGCCTGGCGGATTCAGCGAATGCGCGGGCGCTGTCGCTGAAGGTGGAGCTGGTCTCGGGGTCCAGACCCAGCTCCTGTTCGTCGAAGCCGCCAACCCAGGCGAGTCGGCAGTGGTTGCAGATATGGCCGTGGATTTGATCCAGGCCATCAAGATCACTGGCGCTGCTGCCGGCGGCCTCGGACTCGGGTTCCTGGGTCCCCTGTGGCGCGCTCATCGCGGTGCCTTGCAGACGCAAACAACCGACTCGTCGGAAACCAGGACCTTCGTGGTGCTCTCACCAGCGAAGTAGAGCGAGCCGATCTCGGTCTCAGCGACGATGAATCCGGGGCTGATGTTGCTGGGGTACACCTCGCCACTGATGGCGAGCGTGTCCCCGGCCGGAATGACGATTTTCATGCCTGTTTTCAGGTCTGTGTTGTTGACGATGCTGATGGTGGAGGACATGATTCTGGTCTTTTCTCGTGTCGGTGACGCGAAGGATGGACGAGGGTCAAGCTCGTGGTGGAAGAGAAAGAAAAAGACTCCAGCGCCGGGGTGCAGGTGGAATTCATCGCAAGCGCAACATCGCTGTCTGTCTCTAGACAGCAGCCGAAGCCCAAACTGGATGTACCTGCACCCCGGAACCTTCATCTCGCGGCGGGCGAGGCGCTCAGTAGCGCTCCCCGCCATCGCATCTCCCGGCTACGCATCGCGTAGCAAACAGCCAGAGGCTGGATATGGCGCAGCCATGCCTCACGCAGTGAGGTTTTATGCCGTTGCTCTTTTGCCGTCCCTCGCCACGGCACAAAAAAGACCGCCATCCCGGTAAGGGCTGACGGTCTTTTTTGGACGGGCTTGACGGCCCGGAGGAGGGGTTTGGTTAGACGGGCGGCATGCCGGCGGCTATCGCGGTCCGGTTCCACTCCTTGATCTTCGCCATGAGTTCCTTGTTGAGCGTCCGGGCGGCGGCCCCGCCTGCGCGGTGCTCTACTCCGTGGACCGTGATGCGGACGGGCTGGCCGTTGAGGGCGAGCAGCATGTTGCTGAGCTCGCGCGCAGTGCTGGAGTGCAGGAAGTGGCGCGTATCGCCCATATCGAGCGCGAGACATTCGTCCTCGGCGTCATCCGTGAGCGTCACGGCGACGTTCGAGGTGAGCAGGTCTGCTAAGACCCCGTCCCGCTCAGCCCTGGCGACGGCAACGTGACCGTGCGGCCAGTCGGTCGGCATATCCGGTTCATGGGTCTCGGCGGGTATTGGGTGCGTGCTCATGGGTCTCCGTTGTACTGGGTTGGAAGGAGGACAGGCGTTCTATCGCCTCAGTTCTGGTAGAGACCTTTTTGGATCAGGACGTCCTTCCCCGGGAAAGGCCCCATCTTGAGTTGGCTTTCTATCCCGTGCCAGGTGTGTCCCTTTGCGGTGTCAACTGCATTGGGCAACATGTACCCATCATGAGTCCACATCGGGTAGACCTTTCCATCCGGGGATGCCCACGTTTCAAACGGAGCAAAGAGCCTGTATTCCCGCGGAGGACTTGCTTTTACGGCGTCCTCCACCACTTTGATGACCACAGGCGGGAGCAGCACCGAGTAACTGAAATGGCCGCCGCGTGACGGTGCCAGCTCCGCAAAGTCCTCGTCTGCCTCCTTCGGTCCCTTTACCTTGACCTCATACACCGACCCCAGCGCAGGACCCTTGTAGTTCGGCAGCAGTCCAAGTGCGACCCGGGCAAAGAGCAGGGCGTATGCGGTTGCCAACTCCAGTGATGTCGTGACGAACATCTTTTTGGGGTCGAACAAATCGTAGTTCCGCCTCAAGCTGAGGGCTGTGTCTGTGTAAGGCAGGATGCAATCGCCGGGAACAAGTCCCGGAAAGCCGCCGTGGTAGAACCTGATTTCGTCAGGCTTCTTCTTCATGTTGTTTTTCCCCATTTCAGAATTATGCCTAAGAGATGGATGCTTTCTTTCCGTCATGGCGCGGTGGCGCTTCCACCGGCGGTCATCTGGGCCTGGAACGACTCGAAGAGTGCCCCGTGGTCCAACCTGCCGCGGGTGATGTCCTCGACAGCTGTCTGCACGTCGTCCGCTGAGCCGTAGAGGTCCGGGTCCATGGGCTCTGTGTCCCACTTCAGAACTGTTTCCCCGGTGCTGTAGTCGTGCGTGAGCAGGCAGCCGGTCCGGTCCATGGTGCTCAGGTCGATCGTGACCGTGCTGGCGGTGGTCCCGTCACCTGGCGTATAACTCGCTCCGACGATCTCGTAGTAGCCATCGCTGGTGCCGGCGTTGAACAGTGCGTCCTCGGGGTGTATCTCAGACATGTTGGAGTGCTCCTCGGGTGTTGGTCCTGGATGGCGGGTGCACTGCTTGTGTGGGGGTGACGGTGCTCAGTGCGTAGCTCCACCTGGAGCCGAAGCGCTTCTCTTCGATGAAGCCAGCGGTGACGACGACGTTGGCCGGCCGGTCCTGCATGATGGCGGCGAGCTGCCTGTTGAGCAGTTCTTCCGCATTCTTGCGGGTGGACATACGCAGGTCATGGAAGGTGATGTGGATGATGCCGGTGCCTTCGGTGGGGCGATAGACACTGTTGAGGGTGTAAGTTTTGCGCGACATTGGACTTCCTTCTTTCTGCTGGGCTGTCAGCACAGGAATTGCGTATTTGTGCACAGCCCATCCCGGTAGCTGGCAAGCTACTGGCCTTTGCGGTTGGTCCATGGGCAGAAAAAACAGAGACCACGAGGTGGTCTCTGTTTTTGAGGTGATGAAGTGGGGGCAGTGCGCTCAGTTCGGGTTGTTGCTCAATCCAAAAGCTGCCGCGGTTGCTTCGATGCGGTCGGGCCTGAAGCCGGACCAATGATTGTGCTCATCGACCACGACGATAGGTGCCATGCTGTAGCCGAGCTCTTCGGTGACGTACTCCAGGGATTCCTCCGACTCAGTGAGATCGACCTCGCGGTAGACCAAGCCTTTCTTGTCCAGGGCCCGTTTTGTGGCGGTGCACTGTACGCAAGCAGGTTTGCTGTAGACGGTGACGTGATATTCCGCGTCGGGCGCTGCCGGCAAATCTACTGTGCTCATACTGCACTCCCCATTCATAGCTACTGCCGAGCCTCGGTGTTGCTGCTGGCAGATCGGCGGGCGATCAGTGACACTGTTGCGTTCATCAGCAGCGGCATCTCGTTGCGGTATTCGTCGTGCTTGGTCCTGGGCGGGATGACCTGCTGGGCGGCCGTAAAGACCAACCACGCCTGGTCGTTCTCGTCGTAAGGGTGGTCCACGACATCCTTGATGGCCACCAGAATGGCGGTCAGCCGGTTGTAGAGCACTCCCAAAATGGAGAACTCCCAGCGGGAGTAGTCCCCGTGGAACGTCGCCAGGTCGCGCTTGTGCGGCTGGCGGGTCATCAGGTCCACGATCTGTGCCTCTCTGGGGATCTCGGGCTTCTCTGCGTTGATGTCCAGCTCGACGGTCGGCGTCTCCACTGCCTTCTCAGCCAGGCTGGCGTAGAGCTCAGCCCACTCGGGAGCCACCGGCAGGACATCTTCATCCGGACCCAGGAAGCGCTCTGCCGGAACATCGGTGCGGGTGAAGGTCACCCAGTGGTCCAGCAGGATCTCGTACCAGCCGTGTTCTTCCCGGAGCACCCGCTTGCCGGTGGCCAGCGGATAGTCCCAGAAATTCGCTGGCAGCGGCATCAGGAGGTGGTAGCCGCGGCCTGACATGGAGAGTTCGCTGTACAGGGTCTCGGACATGCCCAGCAGCTCCGCTGCGACCTCCGGTGGGCAGGTCTTCTCGATGTCGAGCACCAGCAGGCCGTCGGTCTGGGCCTTGAGGTAGAAGGCGTTGTTGGCAGCATTGGGCAGGACGGCTTTGAGTTCGTTGAGCGTCACCAGGCAGGTCTCGCTGATCTCCCGTGCGCCCCAGAGCCGTCCGGTTACCATGAGTTCGCGCATGTCGATGGGCATCTTCTCGTTGTCGGAGACGGACCAGCGTGAGTGGCCAGCCAACAGCTGCACGGCAGGGTTGGTATAGAAATCCGGGAAAAGTGCGCCGGGGTCTATATCGGTCGGGCACAGAGCTTGTGGCTGAGTCATGGAGCTGTCACTTTTCTGATGATTTAGGGGATGAATTTGGGGGGCGTCGTGAAAAAAGACCCGGAGTGCAAAGCGAGGGATTCTCGTTGCACTCCGGGTCAATTCGTGGGGTAGTGCGGTGTTTCAATTCCGGCTGACGGTTCTAGCCGGAGTAGGAGATGCCCTGTCCCACCGGCTGCTTGGCCGGGTCGTTCCAGGGGCTCTCGTCCCCGGCAGGCGCATCGCCGAAGGCCGAATCGCCGCCGGAGTTGGCGCTGGCAGCATCACGGGCCGCCAGCTGGGCACGCAGACGGGCGAGCTCCTGTTCGGGGGTCTCGACCACCTGCACAGCCGGCGCGACCTGTGCCGCGGGGGCCGCAGGTGCCGGAGCCGGACGAACGACCGGGGGAGTGGCCACGACAGCAGGTGCTGCCGGGGCCGGGGCGGGAAGGCCCGTCGCCGCGTCGGTGTTGGCCGGCAGAGACTCCGCGGCCGCGTAGGTCTCGCCGGTGCTGGTGGCGCCAGCTGCAACAGCGTCCGCACCGGAGACCTGCTTCGGCGGAGCCGCGAAGATGATGCCGCGTGCGGCGAGCTCTCCGGTGTTCACTCCCGGGTTGTAGTACCGGACCGGCTCGTGCAGCAGGACCAGGTCCAGGGACAGCCCGCAGTTGGAGTAGCCCTTGGGCTTGTAGACCCGAAGCACCAGGGTGACTTCGAGACCGGCCGCGAGGTCGCTTTCCAGGACGATCTGCTCGACCTCGCCGGCTTCGTTGGTCACGCCGACGATCGGCAGGTTCGTGGACTTGTTGTCCATCGAGTAGCACTGGCCGTGATCGGCGTGCTTGGAGGAAATGTAGCGGCGTTCGCTCACGAAGATCTCTTCGGGAGTCGGGCTGGCCGGGTTGGCGAAGACAACTTCGGCTTCGGAGAGGTTCACGGAGGTGTGGGCCCGGCCGATGGCGTTCATGTTGTTCTTCAGGCGCATGGCGTCTGCTTTGGCCAGATCCTCACCGTCGACCAGCTTCGCCAGGCGGGAGTACGTGAGCTTTCCCTTGATGTGGACGGTCGTGTTCGGGGTGAGCTGGGATGCGGTTACCTGGTAGTTAGCCATGTCGGTAAGCCTTTCGATAAAAGGGGGCGTATTTGGGGATTGACATTGGAAAACCAGCGCATTTTGCAAGGTTTTCCGGTGAACGTTGTTTGGCATTCCGGCGTAGCACTAGGGTAGCAGAAAGCCCTGAATTATGAGTAGAATCTAATTATTATGTGAGTGACACGCGCTCCGTTTTCGATGAGAGGTTGGCAACTGTGGGAACTGAAGTGAGCACGGCACCCAAGGCAGGTCCGCTGGGATATGGAATGGCCCCAGTGGCCGTCGCCGGAGGGTTCACATTGATCTGTGCGCTTGGGTTGCTGGGCGGAGGCTACGGCGTGCTGACGAACGCCTTCGCGTCTCTTGCCACTCCGCCTGCAATCCATGCCGCACCGGTCGCCGGTGCTGACCAGGCCGCAGCCAACGAAACCGGCGACGGGACTGGAACCAGTACCGCCGGACCCACTACACCCCCGGAGCGCGGAAGCGCTCCTGAAAAAGCTCAGCCCGCCGACACGGTGTATTTGATTCGCTGGGGAGACACCCTGTCTCAGATTTCACGGGACACCGGGGTCAGTGTGGAGCGTCTTGCGCAGTACAACTCGATCCCCAACGTGGATCTGATCTACGCCGATGCACTCCTGCGCATTCCTTACATCCTGATTCCAGGCCAGGACAACACAGCGGCGCCCCAGAAATAACGCCATGGGGAAATCACGCACCCGCCGGCCGCCGAAGCGGCTGCGCGCGGTCGTGGTTTTGGCACAGAAACACGGATGGTCTTTCAGCCTGACCACGCGGGGTCATCCGCGCCTCTCACCTCCTTCCCACGTCAACACTTCGTCGGTCGTGTTTTCCAGCACCCCCAGTGATGGACACGGGGACAAAAACTCCATTGCCCGTCTTCGACGGGCAGGGGTTCCGGTGCCGCACCGGTAAGCTCTGACATCCAGTCACTCAAGGCACGTTGCGCCGGTAGAGTTCCCATGGGCTGCCAACGATCCGGGGAAGACCCGAGTGGCTATTTGATAGGGAAGGTCCGGGAGAATGCTCGACGACACCTGGCGCATTGACGTTGAAGTGCTCACTGATGAGGCGTCAGCGGAGAATGCGGCGAAATACTGGGCTTGCCGGGCAGGGGCGAGGGGAAAAATCGCCTGGGAACACCAGTCCTCCGATCTCTTTGGGACGGTAAGTGCCAGCGAGGCTGCCACCCTTGCGGCCGAACACGTCGTGGCGACCTTTATCGGGGCGGCGTGCCCGGGCTGCGGGGCGATACCCGAGGGGATTGTGGTTGCTTCCCGGGCCGCAGCGTCAACAACGCGCTCCAGCAGCACCGGTTTGCGATGCGCGGCCTGCACGGCGACTCAAGCGATGGAAGCAGACCGTCACCGGGAACAGGTCAAGAACTGGCTCGCCTCCTTCGGCGGCCCGTTGCCTGATGAGCTGGTAACGATCGACGAGATGTTGCTGCTGGACAGGCTCAGCCAGTCGGACCCCTTCAAAGACAAACGGCTGCGCGGCGCGCTCCTCAAGAAGGCCGGGTTCTCCTCAAACGACGTCGGCCGGCTCTTCGACCTGGGAATCATCTATCCCGCGGCCGTACCTCAGCCGGCGAACATCGAATTCCTCGACGAACACATCAACTACCGCCCGCTTGAGATCGACTGGCACCCGTTCGGCGAAGGCACTCTCGATGAGCGCTTTGAATCCATCGAACGACTCGTTTCCGAAGAACTGCACGGGGCCGCTGAGAAGTTCCCCGCGGACCTCGAAACGCTCGCCAGGAAGTCGATCGTGTGGGAAGCCGAGCGGTACCTTACGTTGCAGCTCTACGACCGCGGCATTGATGACCCGACAGAAGCCCAGCTGACCCGCTTCCGGGAGTCCATCGTGGAAGCCTGGGCAGACCACTCCCTTGGGGAGTTCTACTATGCGATCTGGCCGGGGTGCGCCAAAGCAGCAGACAACAAAGCCCGCAATCCGCGGATGGGCAGGGACGCTGTGACAGGCTCCGCGGTGAATGCGATCGTGAATACGTTGAGCGAGTTCAGTTCAGGGCAAAGGCCGGCGAAACGGTACACGCAGCCCTACAACCTGCCGCTGGGTTCAACGACGGTGTCAGTCTTCCGGATTGCGCTTGACCTCGATCCGATGTCAGCAATTGAAGGCGATGTTGCCGCCGTCCTGGGCACAGATTCCCGGCCGTTGCCTGCTCCGGAGGCGATCCTGGAAGGGGTCCGGCACGTCTACTCAACGTGTCTCCGGTCAATGCCCGAAGAACACGCCTACGTCGCAGCGATGGTCGGCCTGGATCTGTTGGTGGGCCACTACGACACTGAGACGATCAATGCAGCGCGCGCAGCCTTCACCGGAGGACGGTTCTCCGCGCGTATTCCGGACTGAGTCCGCTTCCGAAAACCACCCCGCAACGGCACCCCCTGAATCGAGAAAAAGCTTGTGAATGAGAATAAGTTCTTCCCGCAGAACTCCGGCGAGTGTCAGCAGATGCACGGGGAAGTGTCCGCCGGTCAGCGAAAGTTCGTTGTCAGCTATTGGACCGGGCTGGAAATCTTCCACGCCCACATCCGTCCGGAGCCAGGTCACACCGGCGTCGTTGAGGACCCTGAGCTTGGTCAGTTTCTGAGCCAGACGATCCTCAGCTACAAAATCCTGGAAGCCGACAAGCCCTTCCAGCGCGGAAGGTTCCAGCAGATCGAAACTGTTCCCGACGAACAGAGGATGGGGTGGGCCTCAGACATGGTCCGCGCACTGCTGACCTTTTTCCCCACCACTTATTGGAACAACGAGAATCTCAATGAGATGAGCGGCCCGTTGTTCATGAAGTTGCAGGCTGAATTCCCGCAGCGGATAGCAGCGATCACTGACAAGGGTGACGGCACCTACCGGGTCGCTGAGAACCCGATCCCGGGTGCATAACCGAGTCCGCAACGGGACACCTCCCGGGGATTGTGATGTCCCCATGAGGTGTCCCGGGAATCAGGCTCAGAACACAGCTGCGTTCAGGTCGTAGAGATCGCTGGCGAATTCCTCGGCCAGCGCCGCGAACTCGTCGTTACCCAGGAACACCGCGCTAAGCAGACCCTCCTGGACCTGGTGCTTGCGCTCCAGGTTCAGCGGCAGACGGGTGTCGTGCGTGCCCTTGGTGATCAGCCTGTAGATGGTGACCGGCTTCTTCTGACCCATCCGGTCCAGGCGGCCGTTGGTCTGGATGTAGTGCTCCAGCGAGTACGGCACGGTGTACCAGATCAGCGTGTTGCCGCCGTCCTGAAGGTTCAGTCCGTGGCCGGCGCTTGCCGGGTGCAGCAGCATCACCGGGACTTTCCCCTGGTTCCATTCCTTGACCATGGCCCGGGAGCCGTCGAAGGGCCGGGCGTCGTGGCCCAGCTCCGTAAGTCTGCGCAGGATCTCTGCCCTGTCCGAGCGGAACATGTAGGCCACGATCACGGGGCCGTCGGTGTTCCGGATCAGGTAGTCGGTCATCTCGACCTTGTGCCCGTGGATGACCCGGTAGTTGTGGTCCTCGTCGGTGTACAGGGTGCCCGAGGCGAACTGGACGAGCTTGTTCGTCAGTACCGCTTGGTTCTGGGCGATGATCGTCTGGATCGGCTCGCCGGGGTTCTCGGCCGCCAGGTCCAGGACCAGATTGGTCTTGAAGTCCCGATATGCCGCCAGCTCGTCCTTGGTCATCGAGATGTTGACGTCCTCGATGGTGGCGTCGGGCATGGTGATGCTGGTGTTCTTTGTGCTCATCACCAGGTGGGCCACGCGAGCATAAATCTCCTCTTCAGCACCTGGCAGGGGCTCCCACGCAATGGGCCGGTTGTTGGCGTACTTAGTGACCCTGAAGTACTTCTGCTTGTAGGAGGTCATCGTCTCGCCCAGCGCCAGGCCCTGATCCAGCAGGTAGACCTGTGCCCAGAGGTCAAGCAGCCCGTTGGGGGTGGGTGTGCCAGTGAGCTCGATCAGCCGGATGATGGCCGGCCGCGCCTGCTTCAGGGCCTTGAAGCGCTCGGATGAGGGGTTCTTCACGCCCTGGGACTCGTCGATGATCACTGTCTGGAAGGGCCACTGGAAGACCTTGTTCCTGCCGGTGCCCAGCATCGGCATGTTGTCGACCAGATCCTTGGCCAGCTCCTGGTTGATGAAGTACATCGTGGGCGGCTCGGTGAAGACCTCTTTGTAGCGTTCCAGGCGCTTGGCGCGGGTGAGCTTCTTGTCGTTGTCATTGACGATCAGCGACCGGGTGCGCAGGGGAATGCCCCATTTCTCGATCTCGTCGATCCAGGTGGAGCGGGCAATATTGACCGGGGCGATGACCAGAATGTGTCCGGACGGCCTGATCGAGGACAGCGAATGCAGAACTGTGAGTGTCTTGCCGCCGCCAACCCCAAGGAAGATTCCGCAGTGGGGATGGTCGATTACGTACTGCTTGATGAGCGCCTGGTGCGGCAGCAGGTCGGGCATGGTGATGGGCACGGGGCAGCCGTCCTTTCGTCTGTTTGTGGGTGTGTGCGGCGGCGGGCAGGGGGACTGCTCCGGCCTAGAGGTTGGTCTTGTGGGCCGCGCGTTCATTGACGGGGATGGTGGCGTCGAGCTTCTCGAAGAGCTGGATGAGCGCGATCATCTTGTCGTGCCGGCGGCCGGTCCAGGCGTCGCCCCAGGTGCCGTTCTCGACGACGACGACAGGCATGGACTTCCCGTAGCGCTCCACGACGTGCTCGAACGCGGTCTTGTTGCCGAACTCGGCACGGGGTTCGGTGTCTGTCTCGACGTTGATCTCGCGGAAGGGGATGCCGCGTTCGGTGAACTTGGCTTCGGTGGCGACGCAGATCGAGCAGTCGTTTTTGCTGAAGACGGTGACCGTGGGAAGGGTTTCGGCGTTTGCTGCGGTGGTGATGCTCATGGAGCACCTCGCTTTCAGGGCATAGGAAAAGCCCCCGTCGACTGGACGGGGGCTTTCTCGGGTATTGGGCGTGGAGTCAGGTCTATTTGCGGTTGAGGGCGTTTCGGAAAGCGGTCACGACGATGTCTATCTGTTCGGCGGACATGGGCGGGGCTTCGGCGGCTTTCTTCTTAGCCCAGGCTTTGAGTTCGGCGTTTTCTTTGTCCGCCGCCGTCCCCTTGCCGGGTTTGACGTTCAGGCGTGCGTCGACTTCGGGATGTTCGTTCTCACCGTGGGCCACGGCCTTGTCGTAGGTCAGGTGGGCCTCCAAGGCGGGCACTTTCCAGGTCGTGCCGCACTCTCCGCAGTGGACGTGCGTGGGTTGCTCGGGCCGGGGATGGATCAGTGATTCGGTGACGGGAATGTTGGGGATGATCACGAGACCAGCTCACTCTCAGTGAGTACGGCGAGGACTTCGATGTGCGACAAGGCAATTCCACCGGGGCGACCCTCGACCCTAACGACGGGCTCGCCCGAGGGCAGTGCCCACGCTTCGCCGCGCGTACGGGATTTCAAGGGCGCGGCTTGGTGTATGCCCGGCCAGAAGTGGACGGGAGTTCCCTGCGGGTGTTTCTGGTTGAAGGCATCTGCGGTCTCGACGGCGCGCTGGTACTTGGTCTTGCGGGGGCTCATGGCTGGTCGCTGCTTTCTTCAGGATTTTCGGTGGTGTGAGGAGGTCCGACGGGGCGCATGTGTTGGCGCCAGGTGATGGTCGGCACGGTGCCGGTGGACAGTGGATCTGTGGTGTCCTGCCAGGACACGCTCTCCGGGCCCCAGGAGGTCACCGGATCGTTGGCGACGTATTGCGGACCCAACTCGATGTTGGTGACCCACACAGTGCGCCCGGTGGCTGCGTGCAGCCACACCTGGCCGGTCTCGACCGGGATGCTCATGGGATCAGCCGGAAGCTGCGCACTGATGCTGTATTCGGCGAGCAGCTGCTCGGTGAGGGCTTTGGACTGGGTGAGGTTCAAGGCTGTGTTGTCGCGCACGAAGCCCGACAACACAGCCTTGGTGACGGACTTGGTGCTGGTTGCTGCCATGGTGAGGTTCTCCGTTCTGCGTCCTGGCCGGATGCGGGGATCGTTTTAGCGGCTCTTGGCCGGTTCGTGGTGATCGCAGCGCGGGTCGCATGTCAGGTGTGAGCCGAGGCCCATCCTGCATTCCGGGCACTGGTGTCGGCAGGCGTCCCCACAGGTGGGGACCGGCTCAGGAACAGCCGGGCCGCTGTAGCTCCAGGTGACGCCGTCGATGTCCTGGGACAGCTCGATGAATCCCGGACGCAGCTGCGTCTCCGGCCCGTCGTAGAGCTCGGGGATGAAGCCGGGGTCTGCGTTGAGACTGCTGATGACCCCGCACTCGCCCTGGTCCGTCAGAACGTGGCCCTCGTGCCCTTCCTGGGCTTCTTCTCTGCAATCGGGCATGTCGCACCACATGCGGCACGGCGTGCCGTTCTGGGCGTCACAGACACCCCTGAAGGTGATGTCGCCCCGAAGACCTCCGGGGAAACCACCGGAGATCCGGATTTCGATGCGATGAACGTGCTGAGCTGCTGGTTCGGCTCTTTCAAGCTGGTCATTCGTGGACATGGGTGTGCTCCTTCGACGGGGCTGATGGGTTGGGGTGATGCGTAAATCGGCGAGGTGGTTATCGGGCGCTGTAGCGTGTGTGCCATGACAGAGGACGTGCCCCCGGCTCTGCGCCCTCCTGTTTCGCTGGCATTGGCCAAGGCTGTGGAATCGGTGCCGGCCGAGAGCGCGCTGCCCGGTGGCTGCATGTACGAACCGAAATGGGACGGTTATCGTTTGTGCGCCCAGGTGAGCGCCGGCGGGGTCTCTTTGTGGTCTCGCCAAGGCAAGGATTTGACGCGGTATCTGCCCGATCTCCAGGAGGCCATCGAGGCTCAGGTTCCCCCTGGCTGTGTGCTGGATGGGGAGGCCGTGATCTGGACGGCTGACCGGCTGGACTTTGATGCTCTACAGCGGCGCCTGGTGGCCTCAAAGGTGGGGTTGCGTGACTTGGTCCGGGAACAGCCGGCATCGTTCGTGGCGTTTGATCTGCTGGCCGTGGCCGGGCATGACATCAGGGACGCGCCCCTGATACAGCGGCGGGAGCTGCTGGAGCAGTTGGCGGCTGACTGGGAGCCTCCGCTGAACCTCTCGCCCGTGACCAGGGCCCGCGCCCAGGCGCTGACATGGTTCGAGGAACTTCACCACGCAGGGCTGGAAGGGTTGGTCTGCAAAGCGGCAGCGCAAAAATATGAAGGCGGCGTTAGGCAATGGTGGAAGGTTAAGCACCGCGAATCTGTGGATGTGGTCTGTGCCGCCGTGATCGGTCCGATGTCGCGTCCGCAGTCCATCGTGGTGGGCCTTCCTGTTGAGGGTCGGCTACGGATCGTTGGCAGGTCCACACCGCTGACGGCGAAGGCGGCACAGGATCTGGCTGCATACTTGCAGCCGCCGCAAGGCGCTCATCCGTGGCCGGAGGTCATCACTGAGACCACGCTGAACAGGTTCAGCAAGGACAAAGGGTCTGTGACCCTGACCCGGGTGGAACCTCTGGTCGTGGAAATCTCAGCAGACACGGCCTGGACGGGGAACGCCTTCCGTCATGCCGTCAGGTATCTGCGGTCGCGGCCCGAACTGGCAGTCGCCGACGTGCGATCCCGGCAAACTTGAAAGTAAGCATGCTTGCTATTAGGTTGGTGTCAGCTTCTCCGTCAGGCCCCCATCAGGCGGAGCGGTTCTCAGGAAGGCCCCGCTTTACGAATCGTGCTGCGGGGCTTTTCAGTATCTGCGCTTGTGCAGCAGTGTTGTCAGAATCCGGAACGGCAGAGGGAGTGTTCAGTGGCTCAGGGTGACATCGAGACGTACTACGAAAATGGTGCGTGGAAGAACAAGCGCGAGGGCAACGGTCGTGCATTCGGCGCCGACTACAGCACCAAGGATGAAGCAGTAGCTGCCGGCCGTGAAGCCGCGAAAACCGACAAGGTCGAGCACGTCATCAAGAATCAGGACGGCCAGATTGCGGAGAAGAACAGCTACGGCAACGACCCCCGGAACGTCCCGGGCTGACGCAGGCTGTTTCTGAACGCGTGCTGGTGAAGACCGCGCTTATTCAGCCGGCTCGATCAACTCGGGCCCGTTGTTCCGGACGCTGTTCACCCTCGTGCTGACGATTCGAGGTGTCAGGACCGGCTCAGGCAGGGAGTCCAGCGAGTGCTGGACGTCGTTCTTGTCTGTCATATCGGGGTCGAGCCACTCAGCGAATCTGTCTTTCGGGATGATGACCGGTGACCTGTCGTGGACGTGGCCTAGGGCGTCCTGGGCGGTCGTGGTCAGCACCGTGCAGCTGAGCATCCACCGTGCGGGGTCATCTTCGGGCACCGCCGGATCTGCCCACCATTCGTACAGCCCGGCGAAGCCCAGAACTGGCTCGTTTTCCGAGTAGAGGTAGTTGGGGATCTTCTTGCCGTCTTCGGTCTTCTGCCACTCAAAGTAGCCGTCGGCCGGGACAATAGCTCTGCGCTTGACGGCGGCTTTCCGGAACGACGGTTTCTCCAGGATGGTCTCGCTGCGGGCGTTGATCAGCTTGTTGCCGATCTTGATGTCTTTGGCCCAGGACGGCACCAGGCCCCAGTGGGCCACCAGCAGATGCCGCTCGATACTGCCTTCGTCGAGCCGTTCAGCCACGATGGGCACGTCCTGGGTGGGCGCCACGTTCCAGCTGGGCGGGGGAGGAGTTCCCTCTACTTCCTTGGCATCGAAGTAGCTCAGAAGGTCACCGGTCGCCTTGGACATCACGTATCTGCCGCACATGAGGCCATTCTGCCTGACGCGGGCGCGGCTTAGCTGTCGGCGCGAATGACGATGAGCTTTTGGCCGTCCTTGAGAAGCGCGTAGAGGTTCCCGCGTGCTTCGTCGTAGGTCGCGCCTTCGGCGCTGATGTGGTCGTAATTCTCGTCTGAAGTGGTGACGGTGCCGGTAAGTATCACCGGAAGAGTTTATTTGGTCTCTGCGACTGTCGAAGCCGCCGGCCTGTGTCCCAGTTCCATGCGGGTACCGCAGGTGTCGCACCTGGCCGCGGAGAGCGTGCAGTCACGATTGCAGCCAGACCAGTCCCGGCAGAGGTGGCACTCTTCGTGATCGTGCTCAGTGGTGGCGAACCTGAAGCACTCGTTGCAGCGCCAGCTGCTGACTGCCACGGGGCTGGAAGGAGGTCGCTGCGTCATGCGGTGAAACAGCCCCCGCACGCTGTAGGAGCCCCACTCGGTCTCAACGGTGGTGCCTGAATCACTGAGGCGTCGGTCCGCGTAGGCGGCAGTTGCCTCCTGGCGGTCCTGGTTTCGCTGGCGGATTACGGCGACGGCATCCTGGATTTCCTGTTCGCTGACCATCCAGCGGGACCCGACCTTGAAGACCGCCACGCGAGTGGGCCCGAAATACGCTGACCCGTGCAGGGCCGCCTGGCCCCGGTAGTAGCTATATGCGTTCATCCGGACATGCTGGGCGCATCTTTCGATGGCGTCTTTCAAGACGATATTTGTGCCGGCGTCCTGCTTCTCTGGCGAGTCCATGGAAGCCAGTTTGCCACGGTCAGGCTCCTGTCCCGGGCACACGGGTGTAAGCGCACATATGCAAGAAACCCGCACCCCACGGGAACGTGGAGTGCGGGTTTCTCTTGTAATCAATTACTGGGGAGGAGTCAGGGTGAAGGTGGACGCCTTGTCGCCGAATTCATCGTTGACCACGACCTGGACCGGGCCCTTCTTGATGTCGAATGCGATCACTCCCTGGCTGACATCGCCGGCGGCAACTTCCTGGTTTGGCAGGCCGCCCATTCCCTCCTCAAGGTAGATCCGCTCGCCCTCTTTACCCTCCGAGTCGAAGACCTCGAAGTTGGTCGGAGCGGAGTTGGTGCTTCCCGTCAGGGTCTGCCAGGAAACATCGACCAAGAGGAACCCTCCGTTCTGCGGCTTCATGTATGACATGCCGGGGATCTCAGCGGTGTAGAGGGAGTCAAGGACGCCGACCCTCACGGTGTTGCCCTTGGCCACCGTGACCACGATGGAGTTCGCATCGCTGGCGGTGGTGGAGCCTGCTGACGGCTTGGCCGAGGCGCTCGGTGCGGCCAGTGAAGCGGAGGGAATCGGCGGAGCAACCGGGAGGTTCCGTCCTTCAAGCAGCTGTGAGGCCATGGCAAAGGACATCGCGGTGTAGATGATTCCGAGGACGACACTGACCGCCCAGAGGCTGGCGGTGACGATCCAGGCCATCTTCTTGTGTTCCGGGTAGCCTTCCAGCGGACGGCCGTCCTTGTCCTTGGTATTCCCGGTCAGAGTGATGATCAGATCCACGATGGACCAGATGCCCAGGCCACCGAGCGTCAGGAGCTTGGCGACACCGGAGCCGATCTTGCCGAGGTAGAAGCGGTCTACACCCAGGTTGCCGAGCAGGAGGGACAGAATCCAGGTGGTCACGAAGGACTTTCCCGGTCCACCGGCGTAGGGAATTTGCCCGGAGGGCCCGGGCTGGTATCCGCCGAACTGCTCTCCTTGATACTGGCCCGGGCCCCCGAAGCCGGGGGAGGGCTGTGGGACGGGCGGCGCCGTGGTCCCTTCGTTCTGGGGCGCGTGGGGATAACTGGGATGGCTCATTGGTGTCCTTCTGTGGAGGTATGCGGAAGTGAGTGAGTGTTAGGGTAAACCAGCATAAAATGCCACTTTGAACAAAGCATATGGTACTTCTATGCTGCTGTGTGAATTGTGGATCGAAGTGAGCCCGGGTTCCTGTGAACCGGGGATAGCTCAGGGGTCGTTGGCCTCAATGGCTGCTTCCTGAGCGAAAGGGTGCATTCTGTGGTTGAGGCAGTTGGAGCAGGTGGTGTTCCAGTGGTCCGTGTCGCGTTCGGTGCTCCGCCGGCCGACGGCGTCTGCCCCACAGAGATACGTTGAGGAGGTTGGCCAGGTGAGGTGGTGGACAGGACCCCCGCCGGCCTCAGTTCTGCCCGTAGCGGCGGCCATGGTCATGAGTTCCTCGACCTGATCCGGTGTCGCGCTCGGCAGTGTCTCTGCCAGCTGCTGGCGCAGCAGATCCTTGGTCTCCGATGTCTCGGTCATGGTGGCTCCTGTTCAGTGGTTTATTGGACGGCGCCCGAAGGGCTGCGAATCAGCTCTGCGAGCAGGTCGTCGACCTGCTCGGTGGTGTTGGCCACGCGGACTTCCGCCCCGTGGCTGCGCATCTCGGCGATGACTTCTTTCTGAAGCCGTCTGGGCCCCTTACCGGGGCGCTTGAGCTCGATGAAGACCGTCTGGCCGTTGCCAATGACGACCCTGTCAGGGACGCCGTTGTTGCCGGGGGAGGTGAATTTCAGGCACATGAATTTCAGCGCCTTGCACTGCTTGAGGAGGTGCTTGTCGATGATGCCTTCTGGTGTGGTCATGGCGGAGTTCAGCGATTCTTTGCTCAGGTAGGGATGGGATGGGCAAACAGTGAAGTGGGGCTGACACAACAGCAGGCGGCAACCCGGACTTTTCAGTCCGAATCACCGCCTGCCGTTGGATCGAAGGTGCTACGCGTTGGCTGTGGCCGGCTCCTCTTCGGGTTCCTGAACCAGGGGGCCGTTCAGAAGAGCGTCGTTGTCCGTCTCGTTCATCCAGTTGCCCTCGAACGACTCGGCCAGCATCTGGTTGTAGATGTCCAGGTCCAGGCAGCCGAGCAGCTCCCGCAGCTCGTTCTCCGGAAGGCAGTGCAGGTCATCGTTGATGATCAGCACGCTCCACTTGGGATCAATGCCCGAGATCTTCCTGACGGCAACGTCCTGGTTCGCAGGCAGCAGTGTCAGGTTGTTCTTCATTGCGTCCATGTGATCCCTGGCCAGACCCTGCTGACGCAGGATGGCCCTGGCGATCGGATCGGTGGCCACCGGATTTGCCCCGTCGCGCTGGCGCTTGGCCACGGACACTGCCGTGACCACCCAGGCGCCGGCCGCCCGCAGGTTCACCGCGCCGGGGGTTCCCGGCCTGACGATGAACATGCGGTTGAAGTGCTGGAGCGCCCGCGGGTTCCGGATCTCATCAGGATCTTCGCCCTCCACCCAGGCATCGGATGCGAAGGGGTAGGTGATGGACCCGAATGAAGCGGCGATCACGTTCTGGAACAGCTGGGCTGCGTGGACGGGGTCATCATTGCTGATGACATCGGTAAGAAGGTTCTTGCCGATTTCCCGGTCCAGCGGTTCCTCCAGTGAGAGGGGCGTATTGCGCCAGACGGGCTGGTACTCGCCAATGATGAGTCGGAGGTACTGCGCCAGACCGTGATCGAGCACAGCGGGATGCGCCAGGCTCTTGGTCGGGTGCGGTCCCGCGTGGCAGGACAGCGAAGCTCCCGAAGCGGAGATGATCTTCGTTTCCCACTTCCTGGACGGGTCCTTGGGGACTTCAAGTTCCATGCGGTTGTTGGAGTCCTTGCTGACCAGCAGCAGCGGTTCGGGCTCGATGTCGACGTGGATCAACGCTGCCTGCTCCGCGAGCACACGGTTGTTGGTCTCCTCGTCCAGGACCGAGTACAGACCATCAGTGTTGGTGGAGATGATCCGGGCCCCGGCCAGTGTCTGGGCCTGGCCGATGCGCCAGGAGAACAGCTGGCCGATGATCCGCATCGAGATGATCTGGTTGTTCATCCGGATGGGGGTCTTGTGCGTCGTGTCGCCGGCGCCGGAAGCTGTGTTCAGGATCAGCTTGGTGCCGTTGCGCAGAGCAGCAAGATGGGTCTTCTCTGCTGCGCTGATACCGGGTGCTTTCATCTCGCGTCCGTAGCGTTCCTTGTCGAAGAAGATCTTCGCGTAGCGGTCTGCCCCAAGTTCTTCGTTGTAGAACGCGCTCATGTTTCGGAGCATGTTGGGGTAGTAGCTGGTGAAGTCCTCATGCGTCGCGGCCGCGGCCGAGGTGAACGTGTACTTCGGATTGAGCTTGTTGGAGCCGTCGGTCTTGGCGACAAACAGTTCGGGGCTCTTCTTCTGTGGCGTATCGCGGTAGGCGGCGTCCTTTTGGGTCGAGTTGGAAAGTACTTTGCGGTAGTCCACGACGCGGCCATTGGGCAGCGTGAGGTTGTGCGGCTCCGCCTTGGCCAGAGCCAGCAGGTCCGCGGGGTTCGGGTAGAACTCCTGGGCCTTGGCGATCATCCCGTCCCAGTCAGTGCCCGCTTCCACTTCAGCCTTGGGGGCTGATTTGCGGTAGTGGACCTTCTCTGGGTTGCTCCCCAGCAAAACGGCCTTGTAGCTGATCTCGGTACCGTCAGGGAGCACCACCAGGGCCGCCTGCCGCTTGGCCTCGGCCAGCAGCTCCCCGGCATCCGGGAAGCAGGCTTTCGCTTCGTCCAGCGCAAGCTGAGCTTCCAGGTACTCGATAACGTCCGTCTTGTAGGCAGCCGTGTTGGCTTCTGCCCCATGGATGCCGCCGGTGGAGAAGGTCGCGAAGCAGGTCGACGGAGTGCCGTCTGCTGCGAAGTACGACAGGTTGTTTGGGGCCTTGGGGATGTTCGCCAGGTAGGAAACGCCGAGCCTGGATAACGGGAAGCACTGCCGGTACTCCTCGGAGTCGTTGAAGTTCTTGCCCTCGATGGACTTGTAGTAGTCGTGGACCTTCATGAACTCAGCCCGGGCGTCCGGATCTTCAATGTTCTCGAAGAAGAACTCCCTGGAGGAATCCAGGACGTTCACCCGGGGGATGTTCTGCTCCCGCGCGACCGACTCGGAGGGGTACATGAAGCTGACGGTCTCGATGTCGTTCAGGTTTCCGTAGGGGCTCAGAATGAGACCCACGAACTTGGCTGAGGAGGCATCGGGGGTCAGCCGGCCCCGGCGGACCTTGTGGGGGCGTATATCCGGGGCATAGGAGTCGTACTTCTTCTCGTAGATCGTCTCCGGGTATTCGTCCAGGAGTGCCTTCTTCAGGTCGAAGGCGCTGGCGTAGGTGGAGTGCTCAAAGAGCTTGTCCAGGCCCACCACGTCCGAGACGTTGTAGGCCAGCAGGTCCATCAGCTCCTCGACGGTGTTGATGTTGGCGTTGTGGCTGCCGAGCTTGTCCGACTCCAGGATCTGGCGTCCGAGCATCCCCAGCAGGCGCTTGAGGCCCACAAACTGCTGGGCCTCGTTCAGGCGCGCGACGTCGATATGCCGTCCCGTGTTGATCATGGACTGGCGGATCTTGTGCACAATCGAGTTCCAGCCCGCACCATCGGCCACAGGGCCTTTGGTGAGGTAGCCGGGCATGTAGGAACGGAACTCGTCGCTAAAGAGGTTGTTGTTGTGCGCACGCATCGCCGATGCCTTGACCGGAACAAACTCCGTGCCGGGTCCGATGTGACCGAAGGCTTCCATCAGGTACACCGCCAGCATGACGGTGTCATAGGCAAAGGAGTTGTAGCCGGCCAGGAAGGGGTGCTTGGTCAGCGGGTCATAGTCGGGGTCCGTGTCACAGACGATCCTGAACTTTGACGGATACGTCGATTCGGACTTCGAGTTGTTCACATGTTCGGCGTCGGAGAGGCCGAAAATGCTGACCAGGCGTTCGTTGGCCTCCAGGGTGCTCAGATCCCAGAAAGCGATGGGCCGCTGACCGGGGCCGCCGGCGTAGGCAGGGTTCTTCTCAACGATGGTGTGCCAGGTCCGGGGCACGTCAATCAGCGAGCCGCCGAGTTCAGTGACAAGCTCCGTGTTGGCCGGGTCCACGAGGTAGAAGACCTCGATCTGGTTGGTGTGCGGGGTGAACGTGCAGAGCGTGAAGACGTTGTTCAAAGACTCGATGTCGTAGAACGTGAAGAGGGCGTTGCGCGATGTCACCGGAGTCTTTGTGGCGGACATGAGGGTGACCTCCTTTGAGGTGGGTTTAGGTGGATGAGCTTGCGAACTCGGCGCTCGGGTCAACGGATGCTGACCCAGGCGCGTCATTTGCGGTGAAGGGTGTCGCTGAAGTGTCGACGAAGCCACCGGCACCGTTGGTGCTGCCGGTGTCATCGGGATCAGGGTCGTCCGGGTCCTGCACAGACTGCGGCACACGCCGCAGCAGTCCTCGGTAGGACGCCTTCAGCGGATAGGGCAGCGCCCGCTGCGCCACCGTGGTTCCGGTGTATGTCTTGTTGGTCCAGTCCTTGAGGTCGTATTCCACCACCAGTGGCTCCGGGGTGGAGAGCTTGTTGCTGGGCCGGATCTTCAGTTCTTTGTCCGTGCAGTACCAGGTCGGCGACTGCTTGACGATGGCCACCAGATCCTTGATGAAGATGTTCCTGCCCACCGGCGAACCGGAGGGCGAAGTCTGGCCAAACCAGACGCGGTACAGGTCGTACAGGAACGGGAAGGGCAGCAGATCCCAGGTGAACTGGTCCTCGAACTCCTCGAAGAAGGCCCGGACGGGGTCGTTGAACTGCTTGTATTCTGCGAGCACCAGCTGGGTGGCCAGTGGTTCCGACAACGAGTAATAGTCCATATGCAGGACCCGCTTGAGCACGTATTGCAGAACGTCATCGCGGTGCAGGTAGTCATTTTTGATGTACTTCCGCTCCACGCCTGTAAAGCATTTGGTGAAGGGCACAAACAGCTGCCTGCGGTAGAAGGAATCCGACTTGTCCTTGATTCTGGGGAACTCGTTCAGGCACTGCACCATGAAGCCCCAGAACTGGAAGGCAATCGGCATCTTGTGCTTGCGGTTGATGGAGATCACGTCGTTGGTGATGATCGCTTTCAGATTCGCCGCCTTGTCGACGAAGGTGCCGACGTCGTTCTCGTCAACGATGATGGCGCTGGCCCTGGTCAGCGGCTCAAGCAGGAACTCCTTGCCGAAGTCGCTGATGGGAATCGAGGCGTAAGTCGCCGGCCCGGTAAGGTTGCGCATCAGTTCGCACAAAGTGCCCTTACCGTTGTTGCCCTGCTCCGCGTAGAACCATGCGGATTTGTTCCAGCGGACGTGTGGGCGGATGATGGCGCCGAGGATCTCCCACAGCAGCTCCACGATCTCCGGATCGTCGGAAAGTTCGGACATCCAGGACTCAACGTCCCAGACGGTTTTGTCTCCGGGGTGGGTGATGGGGACATTGATGGCGTTGGGGTTGTATTCGACCTGAGACTTGGACAGGAACACCAGGTTGGGACTGAAGTCGCGCAACTTCTTGGTGTGGAAGTCGAAGACACCGTTCTTGACGGCAATCAAGTCGCGGTCGTCGCAGCGGTAGGTGCGAGGGGCGCTATCTTTCAGGGCCGCGTGGACTTCACGGAAGTCATTGGTGGTCAGATCGTAGTTGTAGCTGCGGGCCACGCTGCGGAATCCGTCGTCGCTGGTGAGGTAGACACCCTCGTCGTCGCCTTCCGAGGCGTAGATGGCCAGCAGGTCGTAGTCCCGGTCGGTGTTCTTGCCCGAGGGGGCGATACGCACCACGCGGTGAAGCTTCAGCATGATCTGGGCGATCTGGGTGCAGGTGAGCTTCCTAAGCAAAATGATTTTGTTGCCGGGTGCGCGGCCTTCGTTTTCGATCGTGAACTCGGCGTTCACCTTGTCGAGGATTTCCTGCTCGATAATCGGCGGTGCCGGAGGATTTTTGGGATCAAGGTCAGCCAGGTATTTCTGCGTGGCAGACCGGATGATTTCGTTCTGTGGGACAGCCATAGCGAGACCTTTCGGGTGTGGGCGGCTGTTTCGACTGCCGGACAGAGTTACATTGTGGGAGTGCAAATCTGCTCGTAATTGCGAAGAAACGGCTAGTCATGAGTTTATGTATATTCGTTGGATCAAGCAACCTCTCAAGGGAAAACGAGGCCGCATCCCCGTGTAGGGTGGCGACCTCGTTTTGGCTGGTTTTCGTGGATTCCACGCCGCAAATGCGTAACTGACCGACAGGCAGTACCAGACCCGTCTGGCCGCCTTTAGCGTGTCAGCCGTTCTGGGCAGTGGCAGCGAGGCCGACGAGGAAGAGCACTCCGAAGACTAGGGCGGTAAGGAGGATCGGAATCCAGCTGATAATCACGGCGGCCAGGGCCAGCCGCCGGCCGGACTCGCGCCCATCGCTGTGCTTGATCCGGGACAGGGCGATGTGTCCGAAGATGACCCCGCCGAAGAAGCCGACGGCAGTGACAAAGCCCAGGGCGGCCGACACGGCGGCACCCATGGCCATGCTGTTGATTTTTGGTTGGGTCCGGGTGCTTGACCCGAGGCCCAGCTCCTTGGGTGAGAAGTAGGAGCCTGAGAAGAAGTTGCTGCTCATGACGAATTTTCCGATCTTCGGTGGGTGGGAGGTGGGACGGCATGGTGATGCGGGTGCCGCGGCACCCAGCGTCCAACCATGCCCCCGAGCGCGCATCGCGCGCTGAAGAGGTTCAGTGAGCACACGCAGTGCTCACTGAACCGGGCGGCCAGGGCTCAGCCGTGTGGTTCTGATGATCAGTCGCCCAGGGAACCAGGGGCCGCACAGGCAGAGGGCCCGGGGAGCAGATGTACCGCTTGTACCGTTTCTTCCAAAAAAATACGGTACATATTCCGATGCCCGCACATCGTTGGATTGGCGGGCTTTTTAGGGGCTCAAAGGGGGGTGTGGATATATATCTATGATCTATCTAAAAAAATACGGTACACACCTAAAACCCTTAGTTATCAAGGGTTTTGCCCCTCTGAACACCCATTTGTACCGTTTGTACCGCCGATATTCGCACTCCTGTACGCACGCCTGCGCCCGCACACACGCACACGCATTGATCTGAAAAAATCCGGTACATCCGGTACAGGGGTGCTTTAGCGGTCGATTCCCTTGGTTTAGCAACAAAAAAGCCTGTACCGTTTCTGAGATCAGAAACGGTACAGGCTTTTCGGCGGCGGGTGAATGAAGGCGTTTACCCGTGTCAGCACGGGGTTTTTCCGGTTGTACCGTTTTTGGGAAAAACGGTACAACGGCCCTGCGGTGCCCTGGACAAGCGGCTTAGGAAGTGAGCGTCTTGCCGACGGTGCCGCAGGTGGCCCAGGCGCCGACCTTCTGGCCCTTGGCGATCTGAGCAGCCTTGGTGTAGTCGGCAAACTTCCGGGGCTCGGGTTCGCTCTGGGGCTTCTCATACCAAGCGCCCGCGAAGCCGTTCTTGATCAGCGTGGAGCCGATGTCGTTGGGCGATCCGGAGCCGTCGTTCGCGGTGAGGTAGCCCTGCGCGTTGCCATGGCTGTCCGTACGGGCGGACTTGGGGTCGTACGTGACCCGGAAGAAGCCCTCGACGTTGATGACGCGTTTCAGTTCCGCTGCGGCCTCGGGGCCGCCACAGGCGTCAATCGCGGGGGCATCAATGCCGAGGATGTGCACAGTGGTCTTCGGTGCGCCAGTGGGCTTGCCGTCCTTGTCGCTCACAGGCAGGAGCTCGATGGTGTCCCCGTCGACGACGCTGACGAAGGTCCCGCGGAGCGACTCCGGCTGGGCCTGCGTGGGAGTAGCCGATGCTGTGCCCGGAGTGCCATTGTCAGGAGCAGGGGTGGCCTGACCTGAAGCGCAGCCGGTGAGTGCTGCGAACAGGGAGCCGGCCAGGACACCGGCGCCGATGAATTTCGCGGTGCGTGTATGAGTATTCATGGGGGTGTCTCCTGGCTAATTCGTTGGTTTATGGCTACTCCAGTGTTGCATTGCTTGTAGCCGACCGGCTATTCTGAAGGCACGCTACAGCGGGTTTACGTGTGCGTGTGTGGGTTGCGAAAAGCGACTTTATCGGAGGGTTTCCTGTGGGAGGGAAGCCCTTCGATTTTTTTGTGCGTTCCCGGCAATGGAGCGGATTGACCGCAGAATTCTTAAAAAAAATAAGGGCCGTGCGCAGCCTCGCTGCCGTTGCAGTCGAGAAGCCGCGACGGCCCTTATCGTAGAAACCGCAGTCTCACAGGGTGAGGCTCGGGAGTGTGTGGTTCTACCGGACGCCGGCGCAGGCGCGTTCGACGACGTAGACGATGTCCAGGCCGGTGCGGTAGTAGTTGCCGAAGCGGACTTCGTACGGCCGGAGGCTCAAGGTGCTGAATCCCGGCACCTGGCCCATGAGACTGAAGAAGCGCTTGGTCTTGGCCGCGAGCTGGGCTGCGTCCGGTGCCTCGAACTTGAAGCGGTGATAGAAGCCTGCATCCGTGGTCGGCATCCCGCCAAGAAAGGCGTGGATGCTCATCAGGTCCGAGGGGCGCGGAGCCAGCAGCTCGCCGTCGTTGTTGTATGTGGTCTGGTTGATGAGCATGGCCCGCACCTCCTTTTTCCGGTAGTTGTCTGTTCCTGGCATGTTTGAGGGGCTTTTCCCTGACCAAGAACTGTTCATCCCCACCCCCGGTGACCTGGGCCAGGTCACCAACCCGGAATCCCGCGCTTTCTTGATGCACAAATACCCGACGCCGACACCGTGGCCGGGTATTTGTGCCATCAGCCATCTGGCGCACAGCCAAAAAAGAGGGCCCGAGTGCGTCTGTGAAGACACACTCGGGCCCTGCGCTGTGCTGGTCACAGCACGCGCTACTTACTGACCTCGGACCCCAAACCGGACTCCTTGGCGCCGGACAGTTCTGATTCCCGAACCGCTGGGGGCACCGGGCGGTACAGCCGGACCAGCAGCAGAGCCAGCACGGCGCCGCCGAGCGACACGAAAGTCAGCGAGCTGAGCGCTGATACCAGGGCAGCCGGAACCACCACCGAGAACAGGTTGAAGACTGCGTGCAGCAGGATCACGGGTGTCAGCCGGCCGGTTTGTTCGTAGACCATCGCCAGTAGGATCCCCAGCGGCAGGGTGACCACGATCTGCACCAGGTTCAGGTGCATGAGCGAAAACAGCCCGGTGCTGAGCACGGCAGCCGCCAAGGGCGGCATGTGCCTGCGCATCCGGGAGTAGGTCACGCCCCGCATGAGCATTTCCTCGCCCATGGGGGCCAGGACCAGAACCACGAGGAGCATCAGCAGAACAGGAGCCTCCGCCTTGGTGGCCGCGTGCGCATCGAAGTCCGATGACCCCACGAGGCCATAGAGCCACACGGCGGTCGCCTGCCCGACCAGCCAGCAGACGCCCAGGAGGATCGACACCAGCGCCCAGAAGCCCGGTCCCCGGCTAAGATCCCCGTTCTTGCGAACGGGGATCTCTGAGCCGCCCTGGGGCCTGTTTGAGCGCAGCCAGAACAGGCCCGCCGTGAACAGCACCGCGTTGGAGACCACGGCGCCGATCATCGAGCTGCCCGAGATCAGCGTGGTGATGATGGCGGTGCTCAGGTACAGCGCCAGGGCACCCACGATCACGGCCGCGGACGTGACCCAGCCCCGCAGGGTGTTGTTGGGATTGGGCATGGGTTCCTCTCTAGTGGTTTTCTTCGACGGGGTTGTCTTCAACGACGCGGGAGACCATGGCCTGGACCGAGACATTTCCCCGGAAGTGGTTCATGGAGAACTCGACGCGCAGCCGGATGTTCCGCTCCTCGGGAAGCGGGGAGTCGGCCCGTTCCTTGAGGTCCAGGAACAGGTCCGCCGAGTTCCACCACAGGCACTTGAGCCCGTTGCGGGTGGTGAGCCTGATGTGCTGGTTCTCGGTACCCAGGGTGGTGATGCGGCACTGCGCCAGATCCAGGACCAGCTCGAACTCGGGTCGGGTGAAGCCGTGACCGAAGGGCACGAGCATCTCGATCCGCTCGGTCATGGTGGCGATCTCCTCGATGTCACTGAGGTTGGCATCGCAGTCCTCGGTGGACCCGAACCGCAGATCAGGGGCCGTCGCATCAGCGAGCTGCCCGCTGGCCAGCAGATCCGCCATGATCCGTTGCGCGGCCGCCGCCATGACTTGATGGAAGCGCAGCAGCTCGTCGTTGCTGGCCACGCGCACACCGCAGGCATTCTCGTGCCCGATGGCCGTGAATCCAGCCGCCGTCATGGTCTCGATGATCGGGAACCAGAACGGGGAGCGTGCAGAGCCTCCCGTGGGTTCACTGTCGGCGCTGGCCCGATGCAGCACCACGGTGGGCGTACCCGTGCGGTGCATGAGCTGGGAAGCGATGAGCCCCAACATGCCCGCCGGCGCATCCGAGAAGTAGACGTACGGAGCCAGTGGCTGGTCCGTTGTCTCGATCTCTTCGAGGTGCTGGACAGTTAGCTCCTTGCGGAGGTTGTTGCCCTCGACGACCCGCTGCATACATGCAGTCTTCTCCGCGGAGGTGGGTGCAATGAAGACGCCGAAGCAGTCCGACATCGACCCGCCGATCCTGCGGGCTGCGTTGAACGCAGGGGCCAGGTAGAAGCCGTAGAAGCCCTCATTGATGTCCGAGATGGAGCGCAGCTTCCCGACTCTGGTGAACTCCTTCAGCGCGATGCTGAAGCCCTCGAAGGCCGCGAGAAACACCGGGTGGTGTCCGCCGGCCTTGAGCAGAGTCATCAGGGTCGTTGAGTTGATGTCGATCTCCTCCTCGGGGTCCTGCGGGGGAGCGACGTAGAGCAGACGTGCCAGCGAGAGTGAATCCCGCACGAGCTGCCGGTTCTCGAACAGCAGCGGCATGACATCCGAGACAGTTCCGATGCCCGCGAAGAGTTTGAGCATGTGAATGCTGTCCAGCTTCCGGGGCAGGTATTGGAGCGCCCAGGCTTCGAGCACCTGGTAAAGCACATGCGCACCGCAGATGCCCGGGTTCGCGTAGGTCTCGTTGATCCTGGCAGGGTCCACGGTGACGTCAGCGATCGAGCCCGGATGGAGTTCGACGTGGTGGTCCGTCACCAGGGTGGTGATGCCCAGGCTGCGGGCCAGTGCGATTCCTTCGCGCGAGTTCACCCCGCCGTCACAGGTGATGATGGCCTTCACGTTGGGGTACTGGCTGTGCACCTCGGCGATGTCCTCAGTCGTGACATCGTGGCCTCGGTTGTAGTCCGGGATGTGCAGTGTCACGTTGAAGCCCAGCTCGCTGAATCCGGCGTAGCCGAGCACACCGGAGGTGATGCCGTCCATATCGAAGTCAGGCACGACGACCAGCAGTTCCTGGGAGTCATGGATGCGCTTGAGCTCGACAAGCATCCGGTCCATGTCCAGGAGCGTGTCATGGTCCGGCTGGTCGATGGCGGTCAGGTATTCGTCTGTCCACCCGCGGCGCTCCCGCAGGAGGCTGAACAGGTCAGGGGACTCGTCGTTGTAATTGGTGCCTGCAATCCCGGGCAGCGCAGGTGGGGCGAGCTGTGTTTCCATGCTCATGGTTATCTCCTGGGGGTATTGGGTAAGGGGAAGGCAAGCCGGGGGATCACTCCGACACCCTCAGAGTCAGGCGCACGTAGCTGCCGTCGTTCTGACGGCGTAGTCCCGACTCCGGAGGCAGGACCAGCAGACAGTTCAGCTCGGCCGCTTTCAATTGGTCCATCACCACTGCGGTGATGGTTCCGTCGGTGGCATCAATACCGGGGCCCGCGTCAGTGGCCGGCGCAGGCATCAACACGATGTTCGCGTCGATGGCGGCAATGTTTCCGGGGTCGAAGGGCACGGTGCCCCTGGTCTCGGAGAGAACCTGCTCCACGAGAGGACGGGTCGTGAGGTCCCACTTCGGCGGCACGGTGTCGAAGATGCTGTACTCGATCCCGGCTTCCAGCAGCTGGTGGGCGGTGACCACTCCGGCTTCGGTGGAGATGTCGACGATGGCGGACTGGATCTCCTGTCGGGAGACCAGGGCTGCGACGGTCTCGGCCAGCAGGAAGGGGCTCGTTCGCCCGTCCGCCAGGAAGGCTGCGGTCCGAACCAGCGTGGGCTCTGCGTCTGTGTCCTCGGAGGAGGCGGTTTGGGCGTCCTCGAAGATGAGCTCGTCAGGAAGGATTTCCACCTCGGTGGTTTCGCCGGCGGCAGCGGCGGCCGCCGGGGATGGTGCTTCGGTCATAACGATGTACTCCGGTTCTGTGGAAATGGCGCGATGATGTTGGTTATTGAGCAAAAAACGGCGTTACCCTATGGTGCCACTGTAAGCAGGGGAATCTGACCCGTGGTGAGGTTGTGCCTGGGGCACAGGGTCGGAGAGACGGACCAGCCCATCTCGTTGAGCCGGGCGGTGATCTCTTCCTCGGTGAGGTGCTTACTCTCCTCGATCCGCGCGGTCTGCTTGCAGGTGAGGTCCTCACCGATGCACTCGACCTGCGCGTACTCCGGTCCGCGATCGTGGTCAGTCATGATCGCGTTCAGTCGTGAACCGGCGGAAGTTGACTCCGGCTGGGCAGGGGTTTTGGGTGCAGCATCAGGCGCCGGAATCTCGAAGCTGAAACTCTGCTGCGGTGCCGCCCAGGCGGCGCGCTCTCCGGTGTTGCGCTCGACCCAGGCCATGGCATCGAGGATGCAGGGCCGCCGGTGACAGACCCGGGTCATGGTCAGCGGCTTGTCTTTGGCGATCCCGTCGCCGGTCTGGCTCTCATTGACGACGCGGTGTGAGTATTCATCGTGGTCGCAGCGTGTGTCGTCGTCGGCCGAGCCCTGGATCTCGTCCTGGTGCTGGTCGCCCTGCTCGGTGTACCAGTCGGCAAGACCCAGGGTGGTGTTGAGGTCCCGGACTTCGTACTGCCAGTCCATGACGGCACTGGCAGGGACGTCGACATGGCGACCGTCATCAAGATAGGCGGTGGTGAATGTGGACATGATGATTTCACGGTTCCTTCGGGGGATTGATTTGGGTGTTGGTGCGGAAACAAAGCAGCGCCTGCACTCCCGGGGGAGACAGGCGCTGCTTTGAGGTACTGGAGTGTGACGGCGGGCTTGCCGGCTTTTTTAGAACGGCGGCTCTGCATCGGGGCCGTTGCCCCATCCGCCGCCTGCATTGCTGACGCCGGGCGTTGCCCAGGGGTCATCCTGCTTTGCGGGCTGGTTACCGCCCCAGCTTCCGCCGGAGTTACCGCCCTGGTTGCCGTTGCCGTTGCCGCCGGCGAAGCCGCCGTTGTTACCGCCGCCGAAGCCACCCTGCCCCTGATTGCTGGACCGTTGGGTTTTGTTGACCTTGGCGTTGGCGTACCGCAGGCTCGGGCCGATTTCATCGACTTCGAGCTCAATAACGGTGCGCTTCTCGCCTTCTTTGGTTTCGTAGGAACGGCTCTTGAGTCGGCCGCTGACAATCACTCGCATGCCCTTGGTCAGGGACTCGGCGACGTTTTCGGCCGCTTCGCGCCATACCGATGCGCGGAGGAACAGGGTTTCCCCGTCCTTCCACTCATTGGACTGGCGGTCAAAGGTTCGCGGGGTGGATGCGATGGTGAAATTGGCCACCGCTGATCCGCTCGGGGTGAACCTGAGCTCAGGATCACTGGTCAGATTGCCTATCACGGTAATGGTGGTTTCGCCGGCCATGGTTTCGTCTCTTCTCTGGTTTCGTTCGGGTGGTGGTTGCGGCTCGTGGGTGTTCTTCAGACCCCGGGGGTCTCTTCATCATCGAGAAGGCTGTCGAGCAGCTGTCCCGGCGGATGGTCGCGGTGGCCTTCGTTGTCAGGGTCTTCACCCTCGATGTCATCGTCGTCGTCGCTCGGCGCGTACCAGACGGCTTCGATCTCCTGGTCCCACGCTTCCTCGGTGAGGAGGTAGCCAATGCGGTTCACACGGTGCAGGCCGGTCACGGCGTACAGGGAACCTTCTGCGTCCAGGATTGTCCAGAGATGCTTGGAGTCCGCGGGAATTCCCTCGAAGGTGGGTCGCACGCTGTCGCCCCGGGTATCCGGGATGACGGTGAACCGGGCGTCAAATTCGTCTTCGGTGAGGTTCTTCATGGTGGTGCTCCTGAAATCTGTCTTGGGTTAGTCGTCGAGACATTCCCGGATGTGTGTGGTGTAGGAAACGATGAATTCGGTGCCGGAGACGCCGATGATGCGGCTGGAGCTCTCACGGGGAGCACCGAAGCCGAAGGCGACGTCGTGTGCGTAGTCCTCGGGTGAGTTGGCGCCGTCCGAGGCAGCGGCGATGACGTGGTCGAAGTACTTCTCCTGATCCAGGAGAAGAGTGACCGTGATATTGCCGTCCCTGTCCATGCGGTCTTCTGCCCGACGGGAATCCAAGGGGAGGCCAACGTTGCTCTTCGCAATTTCGGTCGTCTCCAGGATGTTGCTGCCGGGCACGCGGCGGGCAATGTCGTGGGCGACGCTTTCCTCAAGGGCGAGGGTCATGATGGTCATAGTCATGGCGGGGTAGCCTTCCGGCTGATGGTGGGACAGGTCAAGGTCAAACGATTTTCACGCGTGATTCACGCATGCGTGAATTGCTGTGTGTGAACAGCCTACCTGCCACCCCCGACTCGTCCGGGTCACCTCCGGTGACCACGCGACGAGTCTGACGGAGACAGAGCAAAAAGAACCCCGTGCAGCTGCCGGCGGGTAAGCCAGGGCTGCACGGGGTTACGGATGGTGCTGAACTTTCAAATCTGTCAGCTGAACGTGGCCGGTTTCGGGTTCAGGCCACTCATGGTGTGGTCGTTGACAGAGATCCTGCCATCGGTGAGACGCTGCCACCGGCCGTTGTTCTGGCGGCGCCACGGGCTGCGGTCGATGCTGCCTTCATCCATGTCAGCCAGGACGTAATCGGAAGTCATCCAGGCCGCGACAGGCGCTTCCGTGCGGATCAGCCTGCGCACGAAGGATGCGATTTCATCGGTCGGGCCTGCGTTGATCAGGGCGATGCGCCTGGCTTCGTTCGGTGGCCGGCTTGGCGTGGCGACGCGGAACGCTGGGGTGGCTCCAGCCGAATTGCGGAACTTGGTGATGTACCAGTCCCCGAAGTATCGCTCGGCAGCGTGGGACTCTGTGATTTCTTCAGCAGCCTCCCACCAGTCTTCGGGGGTGCCCTGGAACACTGGCTGTGTTGTTGTTTCTGCTCCCTCTTCTGCGGCGTCGATGTTCATCGTGTATTCACTTTCTGCTGTGGGGGTGCGGGCGTGTCGCACTTGTCGGGGTTTGGTTCAGGTCCAGCTGCTTGCGCCCGGTACGCGCTATCGGGCTCGAATGAGGAGCACGCCACGGTCGGTAACCAGCGCGCCCAGGGCCTCGTCGATGGAATGAGCGGCCGGGGCTTCGGCACGGAAGGTGGAATCACTACAGCGATCCAGCCTCATCGGCTTTAGCCGTTCAGGCACCTTGGTGATCAGCGCTTCCACCCGTGCCCGTACGGTCTTCTCGTCCAAGGGGCTGCGCCCGAGAAGATCCGGGTGGCCCCCTGTGAGAACGGCCTGGGCTACAGAGGCAATGAAATTCCAGGCGTCGTCTTCTCGATGCAGGCCGGCCAGCAAGGGAAGATCATGCTGGAGTGGTGCCAGGAGGTCGTGGATCTGCTGGTAGGACGCATCAAAGTGCATGATCTGCCACAGCGCATCGTCTGACTTTTCGAGGGATTTCTTCAGGTTGTCCAGCTCGGGAGGGTTGATTGACCACGATGGCAGCTTGGCCAGTTCACTTTCAATGTGCTCGTGGTGCTTGTTCTCCACCTGGAATTCGTCGATGGCCCCCGTGGTCTGCCAGGTGTCGGCCGGCCCCGCTTCGAGGAATCTGTAGATCGTCTCGCCCTGGTGGAAAATCTCGTAGACAGCGCAGACCATTCGTCGAATGCGCAACCGTGCGGGCAGTTCCATGGTCACGCCCGGGGCATATGTCGCAAGCGATCCCAACTCGACCTTTATGACCTCCAGGTCAGCGATGAGCCGGTCCACGTCATGCAGGGGGTCGGGGCTGTGCTTGTCCCGGTTCGCACCTTGGCGGATGCGGTCGATCTTCGCAGGCGCCTTCGACCATCCCGCCAGGCGGAGAGCCTCGGTCATCTGGAACAGCGAACTGTTGCTGCTGGTCCAGCTGGAATTTGATGCTTTGAGCATCCGCTCCCACACTGCTGCGGCATCCCGGGCGACCTCTCCGAGCTCGTCCTGGTCGTACCCACGCAGCTTGAGTCTCTTGGCCTGCTGAATAGCCCTGTCAGTTCCATTCTCAAGCTGGTCGATAACACGCATGACTTACTGACTCCTCGTGGGGATCTGATCGGATGATGTACTGCGTCGGCGGCTGATCTTGCTGATGACCGCCATGAAGTCCTCCCGGGGCTCCCGAAAGTTCTTCATGCCATGTTCTGCGGCGGCGGCACCGCTTTCAAAGAGCGGCACGTCCGTGGTGTAGTCCAGGCAGCTGGGATCCAGAACGCCGCAAATGAGCCCCAGTCGCACTGCGAGCATGTCCTCGGGGTTCCGGTGGCCCAGCCAGCCGGAGCACGCGCAGCCGTCTGCCTGATGGCACAGGAACGTCGCTGTGGCGTCCTGCTCGAAGGTCTCTCCGTCGTAGCCGGCGAGCTTCTGATATTCGCTCTCGTCCCAGACACCCGAGGGCACGTTCTTCCGGTAGGGACACGAGCCGCAGGGACTCTTCCGGGGCTTCGCGGGACTGCTGTTGCTGCTCATGTTGTGCCTCCTTTCAGGTGAGGGTTTCTGTGCTCCATGTGGTGGCCGCCGTGGCGCCAGTGCAGTATCGCACCGAAGGTGTTCCGGGCGACGTGGTTGCACTGGCTGAACAGACAGCCGTAGGGCACCCGGCCTTCCAGCCGCGTCAGTTTCTCGTAGCTGTCGCTCCAATCCATGGCGATTTATCCTTGTGACATTATTTACGGAAATCATTTTGTGAATGATTAAGGGCAGGTCCGCGGCGGGCCCGGACTCCATTCGGGTCCCGACTTCACTCTGGATCTGCTTCAGATGCGGGGTACCCGGATGGTCTGCTGACTCGATGTCAGCGGGTCCACGAGGATGAACAGAGCTGTCTTCGGCGCACGTTCTGCGACGTACCTGATCTGCTCAAGGCACAGCCCCTGGATCTTCACCACAGCGCGCTGCACATACGGCAGGCGGGTGACTGCGACCAGCTCATCGAGCTGTTGCTGGGTAGCTGCCGGGGGAGCTACCAGGACATCGTTGGAGGTGTTCCATGACCAGGTCAAGAGATGGTTTTCCATCCACTGCTTCTGCCGCCGGCTCAGCCGGTGGGCACTCGGATGGGATGCCCGCGCAAGCTGCGTTTCCAGAGCGTGCCTGCGGGCCTTCCTCGCTACCTTGCGCTTGTCCCACAGCACGTCACCGGAAGCGACTGCCCTGGCTGCTGCGCGGTTCGTCTTCCGGGGCATGGTGATCTTCACTCCCAGGTCCGGAACGGCCGCGAGCTCTACGGGTTCTTTGCGCTCTTCGCGCCGGCTGAAACTTCGGTTGCATGCCATGGGCGAAGCACCTCCTTCAATGGATATTCGAGACAGCCATCTGAAACCTCAGATGCCTGCCGATGGTTTGGGTGGGGTTGCGGAGCGTGGAACGACTCTGCGACAACCCCCGGGTCGGCGGCAGCCGACCGGTGCCTCACGGCACCCCACACTGCCCCTGTCGACAGGAGCCGCGAGGCGTCTGCACTGGCTCTTCTCAGAGACGCCTGGGACGGAGTCACAGCGGCTCTGTCCGAGGGCCGCGACAGCGGACATCGGGAGCTGGTGCCACTCGCGAAGCGATGGCTCCAGGGGCACCCCAACGACGCGCAGCGTTGTGGGGCAAGAGAGCGCCAGCGAACGCAGTAGGGGGCCCGGAGCGCAGCGGAGGGTGAGGGAGCGAAGCGACCGAAGGGGAGTCGGCTGTGCCGACCACCGAGCGTAGCGAGGTGCCACCCCCCCTTATGCCCTTTCTCTTTCTCCCTCGCATCTGGAGCTTTAGCGGAAGATCGGGGGGAGTTCTGTTGACATGTCGCGGGAAAGTAGCGCCTACCACTTGATTCCTACCCACCCATTTATGGTTCCTACTCGTAGGGGGTGGGTTGGAAGTGGCGCTAGTTTCCGGCGGTTGAAGGCTTTTGAGTTCCTACCGGGTCTTTAGGTGCATGGCACCCGGTAGGAACGTTGCTGCAACGCAGCGTCATGGCCCGTGCGACGAAGGAGTAGGGACGTGTTTGGCCTTCATTTGATGCTCGTGTCAACAGGCGCTGTGACGAAGGATCAGCGGTTCCATACGAGGTACCAATGGGGCGCAGTCTGAGGAACGAAGACGGAGTACCAGGGGTGCCGAGGGAGCTGCGCAGCAGCTGATGCAAGCACTTCGTCGTGTTGGGTTTCGCAGGCCCGCAGGGGTCCATCCACACGCCTTCACAGGATCGCCCCAGGGCTGAAGTAGTCGCCGCTCCAGCGGCTGAGACATCTCTGGTTTCAGTGGTCGTGGCATCATCGTCAGGATTCTGCTGCGGGGTCTCTGACGGTCGATGCAGACACCGCTTCCTCGAAGGTCGCCGGCTTTCGTGGTGCTCTCACCGCGGCTCAGCAGAGTTGCTCCGACGTCGTGGTGGCACCTCTGGATCTTCTCTTCGCCAGGGGAACTGTCACGGTGTCCAGGGCAGCAGATTGCGTTACAGCAGCTGCTTGCTGCCCGGTGCCTGGGCGGCGTCAGCTCCAGCGTCCCATCCTCGGCCTTTTACCTTCCGGGCTGGGGAACTTGTTCATCCAGCCGGGCCAAGCACTGTATGCCCGGGGACCGGCACGGGCTCTGATGCAGTGTCCTCAGCGTGCGGTCCGACGCTGCATCAACGGGCTTAGAAGGAGCCGGTTTTTCGAGTCCAGGAGAAAGCCCTCAAAGGGGGTGGTTGGCGGCCGTCATCTGACTGGCCTTCCATCCTGTATCGCCCCGGCCTAACCCCATCTGCTCCTTGGCTCACCTGGTGGTTTGGGGACTCTCTGACACACGGTTGTCACGAGCAGAAATAGAGATCTGCTCCTCCTTTGGAGCTCTATTTCTGCTCGTGGCAACCGGACTCCCGGACCACCTGGTGAGCGGTGGGGCTTTGCGCCAGTGCATCGCCACCCGCCCCCGCCCCTCACTCCTTTTAGCACCGTGCATCCAGCCCAGCATGGCGCTCGTCAGAGTGCCGGTGATGAAAAAAATGCAGCCCACAGGCTGCAATCTTCTGGAC